>JBBQER010000117.1:0-10496 GCA_038320885.1 Acidimicrobiia bacterium | reverse complement strand
GTGTCGACGGGGGAGATCCAGACTTTACCGTCGCCGATCTGACCCGTACGCGCCGCTTCGACGATCGTGTCGGCGACGCGCCGGGCGTCGTCGTCGTCGGCGAGCACCTCGATGCGCACCTTGGGAACGAACTCCACCGTGTACTCGGCACCGCGGTACACCTCGGTGTGCCCGCGTTGGCGGCCGAATCCCTTCGCCTCGGTGATCGTCATCCCGGCCAGGCCGAGCTTCGACAGCGCGTCTTTGATCTCGTCGAGCTTGAACGGCTTGACGAGCGCGGTCACGAGTCTCACTCGGGCCTCCCGGATCCGGAACCAGTGGGTTCATTCGACGACGGCGTGTGAGTGGTGTGGCCGCCTGAGGTCATGCTGAGCACGAAGTCGGGATACGCCAGGGCACCGAACTCCGGAACGTCGAGGCCTTCGATCTCGACCTCCGGCGAGACGCGGAGGGTAACCCACCGCTTCGCAATCGAGAAGATGATCCAGGTGATCCCCCACGCCCAGATGAAGCCGACCACGACGTGGAAGATCTGCGCGACGAGCTGGCCGCCGTCACCGTAGAACAGCCCTTGCACCCCATGGTGTGCGGTCGCGCCGATGCCGTTCCAACCGGTGCCGTACGTCCCGTCCGCGAACAAGCCGACGGCGATCACACCCCACGCGCCGTTCACACCGTGCACCGAGATCGCTCCGCACGGATCGTCGATGTGCCGCCGATCCCAGAACTCGACGCTGTACACGACGAGCACACCGGCGACCGCGCCGATGATGACCGCCGCCCACGGTGCCACGAATGCACAACCGGCGGTGATCGCGACGAGACCCGCGAGCATGCCGTTGCACGACATCGAGATGTCGGGCTTCCCGTACTTGACGTCGGTGGTGATCATCGCCATGACGAAGCCGGCGCAGGCCGCGAGGAGCGTGTTGACCGCGACGATGCCGATGCGGAGGTCGGTGGAGCCGAGGGTCGAGCCCGGGTTGAACCCCATCCACCCGAAGATCAGCACGAGGGTGCCGATCACGACGTAGGGGATGTTGTGGCCCGGTATCGCGTTGGTGCTGCCGTCGGCGTTGTATTTGCCGATGCGCGGCCCGAGGATCATCGCGAGCGCGAGTGCCGCCCACCCGCCCGTTCCGTGCACGACGCCGGAACCGGCGAAGTCGACTGCCCCGTGTCCGAGGTGCAGCGACGTCCCGAGATGGGCCATCCACCCGCCGCCCCACACCCAGTTGCCATAGATCGGGTAGATGAGCGCGCCCATCGCGACTTCGGCCAGGAGGAAACCGGCGAACGAGATCCGCTCGGCGATCGCGCCGATGATGATGTATCCGGCGGTCTCCATGAAAACGACCTGGAACAGGAACAGGGCGATGACGCCGACGTCGTACGTACCGCCGCTCTGGAGACCGAAGCCGCGCAAGCCGATCAGTCCCGCGCTGCCATGGCCGAAGATGCCGTTCAGCGGCGTTGTCCCGCCGATGTTGGCCAGCGGTCCGATGCCCCCGAACTGGAAGGCGAAGCCGACCGCGTAGTACGCGAGCAGCGCCACCGCGAACGCCGCGACGTTCATCATCATCATGTGCGACGCGTTTTTGGCGCGCGTGAGACCGGTCACGAGGAATGCGAAGCCGACCTGCATGAACAACACCAGGAAGCCGCACATGAGCATCCACGTGATGTTGACCGAGACGCCGAGATGGCCGTCTTGCGATGCGAGGTCGTTGATGCCCTTCTGGGAAAGGGGCACGTCGGTCGTGGTCTTGTTGAAGTTGCCGAGTCCCTTGAACGGCGGGCCCGTCGGGTCCGCGGGACCGTGATGGCCCCATCGGGCACCGAGGACGATCAGGACGATGAACGTCATCAGGCTCAGCGCGACGAACTTCTTGCCTCGCGACAAGGTGTGCCCCCTCGGGTCGTGGCCCGTTCGGTGCGAGCCCGGCGGGGAATGTACGCGGAGGTGACAGATTTGTCACGGATAGATCACAGATCGGTCACGTCGCCGACGGTTGGTGCGCGACTTCTCGTGATACGCGCCGCGCGGAACGACCTGATCGCGACCGAACCGTCAGAAACACGACATGCAATGACCGCTCGACGACGATCGCCAGCCCGATGAGCCAGACCGCGACGATGCCGTCGAACCACCAGTGGTTCCCGGTGGCCACGACGGCGAGCACCGTCACGAAGGGGTGGGCGACGATCCACCAGCGCCGGCGGCTGGTCGAGATCAGGATCACCCCGAGCGCCACCAGGACCGCCCACGCGACGTGCACCGACGGCATGGCCGAGAGTTGGTCGGGCCCTGGTGACCCGACCGGCGCGTAGACCGACTGATGGAAGAGCGCCGGGGTGTCGACGAATCCGAGGCCGGGAGTCAGGCGGGGTGGCGCGGTCGGGATGAGCTGGATCGCGAGCGACGAGCCCGTCACCAGCACCATCGTGTTGCGCACCTGCGGGTAACGATCGCGGTAACGGACGAAGGTCCAGATGAGGAAGGCGATCATGCCGGGGAAGTGCATGGTCGCGTAGAAGATGTTGAGCGCCTGGACGAGCAACGACGAGTGGAGCACCGCGTGTTGCACGGTCAGCTCGCTCGGCAGATGCAGGTCGTGGGAGAGGTCGTAGATCCAACGCCCGCGGGCGACGGCACCGTCGACCTGCAGCAGTGCCAGCGTTCCCGCGAACTGCCACAGTGCGTACAGGCCGAGCACGACCGCGGTCTCCCGGGCGAAGCTCAACCCGTATTGCACAACCCGGTTCGTCGGCTTGGCGAAGATGCCGACGACGACCAGGAACGGCACGATGGCGAGCGCGATCGCGAGCGACAACGCCGCTTTCCAGGGCAGCCACATGACGAGCGCAGCGTACAGAGGTCAGGCGGATTTCCAGCTTCGTCGCGTCGCGTACGTTCCTGGTTGGCCGACGTTCACCCAGACTGCGGTATGCGCCTCGTCGATGTCGAGCTCGAACAGGAGCTCGTCGTCGGAGAAGTTCATTCCCGTCGCCCGGCCGGCATCGCGGACCCACGCGGTCGTCGGCGGATCGGTCACCTCCCGCGCTCGACCTCGCAACCGAAACTCGCCGTCGTCCTTTCCCGGAAGCGCGTGGAGCACATAGCGCCCGTCGGCTCGCAGGTCGTGCTGCTTGGGTGAGGTTCCACCGACCGACAGGAACAGCCGGCCGCGGGCCCGCCACACACAAACGGGGTGGACTCTCGGTGCACCGTCTCCCGTGCGCACGGTACCGATGTAGGAAAGCCCGTCGAACTTGTCGAGCATTTGGTCGCCGAACGCGGCCAGCTCCGGTGCCGCGCCTTCGAAGTCGGTCCAGGTCGCCACACGAATATCCTGCCGCAGGGGTGAGACACGGATGACCAAACCGACGAAGCCGGGCAAGGCGCCGAAGGTGCTGACGGTCGCCTCCGTGACGCTCTGGGAGGACTGGCTCCTGCAGCACCACGAAGACACGCCGGAGGGCGTCTGGCTGCGAATATTCAAGAAGTCGTCGGCCCGGAAGTCACCTTCGCATTCCGACGCGGTCGACGTCGCCTTGTGCTTCGGCTGGATCGACGGGCAGGGCAAGTCGTACGACGACGAGTCGAAGGTGCAGCGGTTCACGCCTCGGCGCGCTCGCAGCGTCTGGTCGAAGCTCAACACCGGCCGCGTCGAGCGTCTCGTTGCCGCCGGACGAATGCGGCCCGCGGGCCTCGCGGAGGTCGAGGCTGCAAAACGCGACGGGCGGTGGGATCGTGCGTACGATCCGCCGAGCACCGCGACGGTTCCCGACGACTTCCTGGCCGCGCTCGCCGAGCACAAGCAGGCGGAGGCGTTCTTCCGCACGCTCGACAAGCGCAACACGTATCCCGTCGCGTACCGGATCCAGAACGCAAAGACACCCGAGACGCGAACCAAGCGCATCGACGCGATCATCGAGATGTTCGAGCGCGGCGAGAAGTTCCACGATTGACCGGACGCCGGGCCGGCTGGGATACGGTCGCCGCCGATGTCGGAGGCAGCGGAGCGCTACGCGAGGATCGCAGCGGGATTCGGCGAGCGGGTTCGCGGCATCGGCGCCGACGCGTGGCTGCGGCCGTCGCCCTGCGCCGAATGGACCGTCCGCGACGTGGTCGCGCACGTCGTCTCCGTGCACCGGCATGTCGTCGCCGGGCTCGACGCGAGCACTCCCCCGCCGCCCGCGACCGACGCCGACCTCGTCGCGGCCTGGACGGCCGCGAGCGCCGAGGTCCTCACTGCGCTCGCGGATCCGGACCGGGCCTCGGCGCCGGTGACCGGCCGTTTCGCGCCGATGCCGCTGGAAGAGATGATCGGCCGGTTGTTGTGCAGCGACACGCTCGTGCACACCTGGGACGTCGCGCGCGCGACGGAACAAGACGAGCATCTCGATCCGGCCGGGGTCACGTACGCGTTCGCGATGCTCCTGCCCAATGACGAAGCGATCCGCGGGCCGGGCAGCTTCGGTCCGAAGATCGAACCGCCGCCCGACGCCGACGAGCAGACACGCTTCTTGTGCTTTCTCGGCCGGCGCGTCTGACGACAGCTAGCGCGCGACCGCCTTGAGGAGCGCCTCGTTCGGCTTGTCCGGCAACTCCTCGAGCGGCTGCGCGATCTCCGCGACGGTCGGCCCGACCCGGGCCGCGATCGGCGCCAGCACGTCGAGGTCGAAGCCGTAGAGCCGCGCCGCGTTGCCGGCGAGCAGCTGCTGCAGCTCGGTCGGGTCCACGTCGTGGAAGAGCTGGCGCAGGTGCTCGCGCGTGTAGGGGTACGTGCCTTCCTGGTGCGGGTAGTCACTTCCCCACATGAACCGGTCGAGGCCGATCTGATGGCGGGCCGCCGCGTCTTCGCGCCCGGGTTGGCTCACACCGACCCAGCAGTTCTGCGCGAAGTACTCGCTTGCCGATTTCGGGAGGATGTGCTCCTCGGAGTAGCGCAGCTCTCCGGTACGACCGGTCTTACGGATCTGGGCGAGCACCGCGTCGAGCCGGCGCAACATCGGCGGGATCCACGCGCAGCCCATCTCGGTCATGACGAACTTGAGCTTCGGAAAACGCTCGAACACACCCGACAACAACATCTGCACGAACGGTCGCTGCGAGTAGAAGCCGACCTCGTTGATGTAGAGCAGATCGGCAACCGGGTACTTGCCGTAGTTGGGCGCGCCGGTCCCGCCGTGCGCGTTCACCGGAACGCCGAGGTCCTCGCACACCTTCCAGAGCGGGTCGTACACCGTGTCGTAGAGCGGCTTCACGTAGTTGACGTCAGGTGGGATCGCCGAGATGAGCACGCCGCCGCGGAGGCCGTGCTCGTGGATCCAACGCACGTCGTCGATGGCGTCGCTCACGTCGTTGAGGAAGATCTGGCCGATGCCGGCGCGCCGCTCCGGGAACCGACCGCACCAGTCGGCGAGCCAGCGGTTGTGCGCGCGGATCCCGGCGAGGCGATGCTCGTACTCGTCGGGCGTGGGCGGGCGCGCGAAGAGTATGAAGCTCGGGAAGAACGGCGGAACGGTGTTCGGGAACACGACTTCGGCGACCACGCCGTCGGCCTCTTCGTCGGAGAACCGACGATCATCGTCCCAGTTGCGGACGCGTCCGCCGTCGCCTTCCTGGAGGTCGCGGAACGGGTTCTTGTACTTGTTCCTCCAGGCGTCGAAGTCATCGAGGTATGCGGGATCGAGGTACGACCGGTACGTCTCGTGGTTGGCGCCGGCGTGCGTGTCGGCCGAGATGATCGTGTAGTGCTCGTCGGTCTTGGTCGCAGCCATGGGACTCTCTTCACTCGGCCGGCGGTGGTGCCCGAAACGGTATCGGAATGCCCACGCACGGCGGCAGCTGCGTAGCCTGAGCATCGTGCCCCAGGTACACGCGAACGGCATCGACCTCTTCTACGAGCGGTGGGGTCAAGGTCCCCGCTTGCTCTTCCTCAACGGCTCGGGCTCGTCGATCGCGACGAGCGAGCTGCTGATCAAGCTCTTCACGAACGACTTCGACGTGCTCGTGCACGATCAGCGCGGGCTCGGCGCCAGCGAGATCCCGCCCGGGCCGTACTCGATGGCCGACTACGCCGCCGATGCCGCGGCCCTGCTCGATCACGCGGGTTGGGAACGCGCGAGCATCGTGGGCGTGAGCTTCTGCGGCATGGTCGCCCAGGAACTCGCGGTGACCTGGCCGGAACGAGTCGTTCGCCTCGCGCTGTTGTGCACGTCGCCCGGCGGCGCCGGTGGCGCGTCCTATCCGCTGCAGGAGCTCGCGCGGCTCCCCGAGGCGGAGCGCAACGCCAAGGGGTTGGAGCTCCTCGACTCCCGGTTCACGCCGGAGTGGCTCGCGGCGCACGCGAGCGACCGCGCGCTCGCCGACATGATGGCGGCGCGGCGCCGCGCGACGAAAACGTCCGAGCAGCTGCGGGGCGAAGAGCTCCAACTGGAAGCCCGCAGCCGGCACGACGTGTGCGATCGCCTCGAACGGATCACCTGCCCGACTCTGATCGCGTGCGGAAGGTTCGACCTGATTGCGCCACCCACGAACGGTGAGGCGATTGCCGCGCGGGTCCCCGGCGCCGACCGGAGGTTGTACGAGGGCGGGCACGCCTTCTTCGCGCAGGATCCGGCGGCACTCCCCGACGTGATCTCGTTTCTTGCCGGCTGAGCAGCGCTACGACCTGAACGCGACGCTCGCAACCGCGCGTCCCGGACCGGCGATCGACCAGTATCCGTACGTGCCCTGCTCCAGGAGCTCGCGCGCCGCCTCCGCGACCGCGCCCATGCCCACGTAGAAGAACGTGCCACCGACGGAGATGCGCTTCACCCCCGCCTCGCCGAGCTCCGCCACGGTCGGTGCGTTCGGCCCGGCCAGCACGTTGAGCGGACGGTCGACCGCGGCGACCAGACGGCGAATGTCGTCGAGCTGTGAGAGACCGGGCGCGAACAGCACGTCGGCGCCCGCCGCCTGGAACGACTGGAGCCGGGCGATCGTGTCGGCCAGGTCGGGGTTCCCGCGGATGTGGTTCTCGGCGCGGGCGGTGAGCACGAGATGCACTGTGCCCGCGTGCGCGGCCTCCGCCGCGGCCCCGACGCGCTCGGCCGCGAGCTCGGGCGCGTACAGGCCGTTCGCGCGGGAGTAGTCCTCGACCGAGCACCCGGCGAGACCGGCGGCAACCGCGCGCGTGATCGTGTCGGCAACACCCGCGGGTTCGTCGGCGAAGGCGTTCTCGAGGTCGGCGCTCACCGGAACGGCTACCCCGTCCGCGACGGCCGCCGCGTGCGAGAGCGCCTCGTCACGCGTCACGTCCCCGTCGAGGCGGCCGAGTGTTCCGGCAAAGCCCGAGCTGGTTGTCGCGAGTGCCTCGAATCCGAGCGACTCGAGTATGCGACTGGATCCGATGTCCCACGGATTCGGCATGAGGAACGGTGCGTCGCCGTGGTGCAGCGCGAGAAAGAGTCGCGCCTTCTCCGATTGTGACGGCATTTTCGACGGTGGAGTCATCCGCAAAAGCTAGCGAGCCGAACTATGGGGCACTCGAACGGGAGGAAATCGAATGCGTCGCATCGCGGCCGCCGTGGCTGTCGCCATGGGGATCACGCTGATCGGCTTCACGTTCGCGGAGCACCTCGTCACCCGCTCGCACGACGCGCAGAAGATCGCCGACTACTACAAGCCCTTGATGTCGGCCGATGGGTTGGCTGATCTCAGCCGCGGCTTCGACGCGGTGCAGGCCGCCGGACGGCAGCTCGACACCCAGGCCGAACCGCAACTCGCGACGGCCTTCGGCATGAGCGAGTCGCAATGGAAGGCGTATCTGAAGCGCGAGCTGCCGGGCATCGCACACTTCGACGCGCAAGCGCCGGGCGTCGTCGCCTTGGTCGGTCCGGTCGTCGGTCAGATGCGAGGCGCGCGGCGTGACTACGCCCGCGCGTCCGACATTCCCACTTCGTGGTTGCCGCTCTCGAGCGCGCCCTGGCTGTTCCTCGGCATCGGGACGCTCCTGATGGCCGTCAGTGTGTTCGCGCTCCGGACACCGACGCGATTTGCGTCGGCAGCACTCCTCGTCGTGGGGCTCGGCATCGTGGTCGCGCCGCTGGTGATCGGCATTCCCGGCAAAGTCGACGCGGCCGTCCGGGTGACCGAGCTGGGCCGCGTCGGGCTCGCCCGGGCCACTGGCGAGAAGGCGGTCGGCGCGACGGAGCTGTTCGACGGCATGGTGCGCGATGTCACCACCAATCTCGAGCCCGCGTTCGCCCGGGAGCTTCCGGGAACAGACTTTGCGACGACATTTCCGACGCTGGCGCGTTTCGCCGCCGAGTGGCAGCGCTCCACGTCGGCCAAGTCGCACGCGCTCAGCACCAGCCAGGTCGCGCTCGCGTCGACGTTCGCCAATGCCGACCGGATTCCTTTGCGCCCGATCCCCTGGTTGTTCATCGTTCCCGGTCTGTTGCTCGCACTGCTCGCCACCCTCACGCTCCTCCCGTCGGTCGGGGTGCCCGCGATGCAAGACTCACGCGTTCCGGCACCGAGGAGGGCGCGTGGCGAGGTTCACCGGCAAGGTCGCGATCGTGACGGGTGGTGGTTCCGGCATCGGCCGGGCCACCGCGCTCCTGCTCGCATCCGAAGGCGCATCCGTGACGGTCGCCGATATCGCACCTGATCCCGCCCACGCGGTCGTCGAGGCCATAGTCGCGGTGGGCGGCATTGCTCGCGCGCAGGTGGTCGACGTCTCCGATCCGGCCGCGGTCGAGGCAACGGTGGCCGACACGGTCTCGGCCTTCGGCGGACTCGACGTGCTGCACAACAACGCGGCCGCACTCGACCAGAACCGCCTCGACCAAGACGTCGCCACGATGGATCTCGCGACCTGGGACCGGGTGCTCGCCGTGAACCTCACGGGCCCGATGCTCGGCTGCCGGTTCGCGATACCCGCGATGCTGGAGCGCGGCGCAGGCTCGATCGTCAACACCGCGTCGGCCGCCGCGTTCTACGGCAGCCATTCGCTCGCCGCGTACGGCACGTCGAAGGCCGGGCTCGTCGCGCTCACGCGGTACGTCGCGACGGCCTACGGCGAACGCGGCATCCGGTGCAACGCGGTCGCGCCGGGCGTGGTCGTCGACGAGCAGGCGCAGGCCGCGCTGGGTGGCCCGATGGGTGATCGCTTGCGGCGCTACAGCACGAGCCATCTGATCGGCCGGCTCGGCTATCCCGAGGAGATCGCGCGAACGGTCGCGTTCCTCGCCTCCGACGACGCCGCGTTCGTGACCGGCGAGACGCTCCGCGTCGACGGCGGCTTCACCGCGCACACTCCCACGTACGCCACCGATCGCCACGGCTCCGACAGCTAGTGCCCATGGACGAGGTTGCCGCTCTGGTGCTCCGACTCGTTGGCCGCGAGGTCGTCGAGCCAGCGGCCCGCGTGCTCGCGCGCTTCGACGATGAGCTCGCGCGCATGTGAGAAGTCCGCGGGCGAGACTGCGAGCGGGCACAACGGCGGGATGACGCGCAGGTCGACTGCGCCTTGCAGCTCCTTCACGTCTTCGATCAGTCGCTGCTGCACGAGCAAGGAAACGGCCTGCAGCGTGATGGCCAATGCCGTGCGCGGCGCGCGGGTCAGCGTGCACGCGTAGCTCGTGGGCAGCACGTAGATACGCGTCCCGCCGTCGGCGATCGCATTGGAGATCGGCGTGTTGTTCACCACTCCACCGTCCATCAGCATGCGCCCGTCAACGGTTACCGGCGGGAACACACCCGGTATGGCCGCGCTCGCGACGATCGCGTCGACCGAGTCACCATGGGTCAGCGCGATCTCCTTCCCCGAGATCACTTCGGTAGCGATCACGCAGAGCGGGATGGGCGCGTCCTCGAGGCGGTCGAATCGCACGTATCGCGAGACGAGCGATCGCAACCCGCGCGCGCTCACGAGCGAGCTCCGGCGGCCGGCGAAGCCGAGCAAGCCGGTCAGCGGGCGGAGCGGGAAGATGTCGCGGGTGCGCAACGACCTCCAGATCTCCGCGAGCGCGTCGAGGTCGGAGAGGGTCGGATCGCCGGCGATCCAGGCCGCATTGAGCGCGCCCGCCGACGCGCCGTACACACAGTCGGGCAGGATGTTGCGCTCGGCCAGAGCGTGCAGCATGCCGACCTGCACCGCACCCAGGCTCGCGCCACCGGACAGCACGAACGCGACGCTCATGTGGGTATTTCAGCCGACGCGCGGCCGGCCAACGGGTTCAACCGTCTTCGACGAGGCGATCGACCTTGGTGAGACGCGGGCGCGACCGGTCGATGGCGTAGCCCGACCACTTCGGGCGGCGAGCGGGCTGCTCCTCGACCGCGACATCGTCGACGCCGTCGACCGCGTCGAGCGCGGCGGTGGGTTCGAGCGTGAGATCGGGTTCGGGTTCGGCGTCGGGCGGGGTCAGGTAGACCACGTCGTGCACGTCCGCGCGAGCCGGCGCGGGCTCGGCCTCGGCGGGCTCGGGCTCGGGAGCCT
>JBBQER010000116.1:0-10533 GCA_038320885.1 Acidimicrobiia bacterium | reverse complement strand
AACGCGTTGCGAAGATCACTCTTCGCCGCCGAGTCCTGCGCACGCTGACGCGCACCGAGAAACTGCGGAATGGCGATCGCGATCAGAATGGCAATGATCAGCACGACCACCATCAACTCGATGAGGGTGAAGCCTTCCTCGCTGTCCCGACGCCGGGAAACGAAAGAACGAATCGAAAGCACTGTGCAGTCCCCTTTCCGGAGGAACGACGGGTCCGCAGAGCGCGAATTTGCCGTCGCATTGGCTATCGACTCCGGGAACCGGCTACTTGATGAGGTTGATGACGTCGAACATCGGGAGGTAGAGCGAGATGATCATTCCTCCGATGACGACACCCATCACGACGATCAGGATCGGCTCGATCAGCGACGTCAGCGCGTTGACCGTGGCCTCGACCTCTTGGTCGTAGAAGTCCGCGATCTTGTCGAGCATCTCGTCGAGGGCGCCCGTCTCCTCGCCCACCGTCATCATCTGCACGACCATCGGCGGGAAGACCGGGTGCTCCTCGAGGCGCTTCGAAAGCGGCTCGCCGCGCTTCACCTGTTGCTGGGTGTCACGGATCGCTTCCGACACGACCCAGTTGCCCGACGTCTCGCTCACGATGTCGAGGGATTCGAGGATCGGGACACCCGACCGCACGAGCGCCGAGAGCGTTCGTCCGAAGCGTGCGAGCGCCGTCTTCTTGGCGAGGGGGCCGAACACGGGCGCCTTGAGCTTGATCATGTCCCACCGCTTACGGCCCTCTTCGGAGTTGATCCACTTCCGGAACGCGAAGATCGCGGCCGCTTCGGCGCCGAACACGACGAACCACAGGTTGCGCACGACGTTCGAGACGCTGATGAGGATCTGCGTCGGTACGGGCAGCTTGCCGCCGAGCGATCCGTAGATGTTCTGGAACATCGGGATGACGAACAGGAGCATCGCGGTGACGAGCAGCAGCACCAGGAGCGACACCACGGCGGGATAGGTCATCGCCGACTTCACCTTGCGGCGCAGCTCGACCTGCTTTTCGATCGTGGTCGCGAGGCGCTGCAACACGCTGTCGAGCACACCGCCGGCTTCACCCGCGCGCACCATCGCGACGTACAGACGGTTGAACGCCTTCGGGTGCTTGGCGAGCGCGGCCGAGAGCGACGCGCCGCGTTCGACGTCGAGACGCACCTGGTTCACGATCGCGGCGAGCGGCTTGCTCTCGGTCTGCTCGGCGAGGATGTAGAGCGAGCGCAACATCGAGAGGCCGGAGTTGATCATCGTCGCGAACTGGCGCGAGAAGACCGACACGTCCTTGAGCTTGATCCGGTCGGAGAGGTACGGGATCTTGATATCGCGTTGAAGGCTCTTGCCACCCTGCTGCTCGATCTCGATGGGCACGTAACCCATCGAGCGCAGCTTGCTCACGACGAGCTGGGCGTTCTCCGCCTCGAGCTGGCCTTCGACCAGCTTTCCCGACTTGTCGCGGACCTTGTACGAGAACGTCTCGGGCATCGTGATCAGCCGTTCATCTGCCGGCGGAGGTCTTCCTCGTTGCTGCAGCGTTCGAGGGCCATGTCGAGCGAGATGCGGCCCGAGCGAACGAGCTGCACGAGCGACATGTCCATCGTCACCATCCCGTAGCGGCCACCGGCCTGGAGCACGGAGTAAACCTGGTGCGTCTTGCCCTCACGGATGAGGTTCCGCACCGCGGGAGTGGCCACCATCACTTCGCACGAGATCACCCGGCTGGTGCCGTCGGCGGTCGGGATGAGCTGCTGCGTGCAGATCCCCTGCAACGCAGACGCGAGCTGCACCCGCACCTGCTGCTGCTGGTGAGCGGGGAACACGTCGATGATGCGGTCGATCGACTGCGGCGCGTCCTGGGTGTGCAGGGTCGCGAACACGAGGTGACCGGTCTCCGCCGCGGTGAGCGCAGTCGAGATCGTCTCGAGGTCACGCATCTCACCCACGAGGATGACGTCGGGGTCCTGGCGCAGCACGTGCTTGAGCGCCGAGGCGAACGAGTGGGTGTCCTCGCCGACCTCGCGCTGGTTGATCAGCGAGCGCTTGTGATCGTGGAGGAACTCGATCGGATCCTCGACGGTCATGATGTGCACGGAACGCTCGCGGTTGACGATGTCGATGAGCGACGCAAGCGTCGTCGACTTCCCGGAACCGGTCGGGCCGGTGATCAACACGAGCCCGCGGGGCAGGAACGCCCACGTCTTCACGGCCGGAGGAACGCCGAGCACGTCGTAGTCGACGACCTGATACGGGATCGCGCGCATCACCGCGCCGACGGAGTCGCGTTGCAGGAACACGTTCACGCGGAACCGGCCTTTGCCGGGCAGCGCGTAGGAGGTGTCGAGCTCGAGCTCTTTCTCGAACTTCTCCCGCTGCTTCTGCGTGAGGATCGAGTACACCATCTGGCGGATCTGCGATCCGTTCAACACCGGAACGTCGGGAATGGGACGCAGATCGCCGTTGACCCGGATCACCGGCGGCGAACCGGCCGCGAGGTGGAGGTCGGAGCCGCGCCACTCGATCACGAGCTCGAGGAGATCGTTGATGTGGAGATCGTCGCTGCGGGAGCCTTCCCAGATGCCCGCGGCCCCGCCGCCGGTTTCGCCTTGCGGCGGCGCGCCGTAGATCATGTCGATCGCGCCCATGAGCTCTTCGCGATCGGCAACCGCGGCGATGATCTCGTACGTCGTCGCCGCACCGACCGCGGCGAGCGCGTCGTCATTGGCCGGTTCGGCGAACGCGACGATCAGCTTGTGGTCCTCGAAGTCGACCGGGAGCGCCAGCCACTTCCGCGCGAGGTCGGCGGTGAGCAGCGTGGGGGCTTCCTGGTGGATCGGCGTCTCGAGGAAGTCGACGAACGGGACGCCGAGCTGATCGGCGAGCGCGGCCGTGAGGTCCTTGGCGCCGACGAGCCCGAGCTTGAGGAGCACACTCGGCAGTGGCTGTTTCGTGCGCTCGGCTTCTTCGATCGCGGACTCGAGGCTGTCACGCGAGAGCACGTGACGGTCGACGAGCGCCTCTCCGAAGCGGCGAACCTGGTTGACGAGCATCGAGACAGATCCCCCGAGAATTGGCGTCGGCGTTCAAGGGGGATATCGGCGGGTACCGCCGGAGCCTGAATAAGTGCTTCGAATGGGTCAGGCAACCACGCGGAAGATCTCCTCGAGGGAGGTCTGGCCCAGCGCGGCTTTGCGGAGGCCGTCGGCCCGGAGGGTGATCATTCCCTGCATCTCCGCGACCTTCTGGATGTCCTCGGTCGAACGCCGCTCGATGATCAGGCGCTCGATCTCCTCGCTCACGAGCATGACCTCGTGGAGCGCGAATCGCCCCCGGTAGCCGGTGCGTCCGCACGACACGCAACCCACGGCCCGGTGCAGCGTCGGCCACTCCCCGTCTTCGAGATCCTCGGTGGGCCATCCGACACCGACGAGCTCGGCTTCGGTCGGCTGGTACGAGTCCTTGCACTTGTCGCAGAGCTTGCGGGCGAGGCGCTGGGCGACCACGCAGTCGAGCGCGCTCGTGACGAGGAACGGCTCGACGCCCATCTCGACGAGGCGCAGCGGCGACGACGCGGCGTCGTTGGTGTGCAGGGTCGACAGCACGAGGTGGCCGGTGAGCGATGCCTCGACCGCGATCACCGCGGTCTCGCGGTCACGGATCTCACCGACGAGCACGACGTCGGGGTCGGAACGCAGGATCGAGCGCAACGCCGATGCGAAGGTCAGTCCCGCCTTCGGGTTGATCTGGACCTGGTTGATCCCGGGCAGCCGGTACTCGACCGGATCCTCCACGGTGATGATGTTGCGGTCGGGTGTGTTCAGCTGGTTGAGCGTCGCGTACAGCGTGGTCGACTTACCCGATCCGGTCGGCCCGGTCACGAGAATCGTGCCGTACGGCTTGCGGTAGGCCTGCTCGTAGCGGGTCTCGGTCTCGGCCAGGAAGCCGAGCTCCTCGAGGCGCAGCACCGCCTGGCCCTTGTCGAGAATACGCATGACGACTTTTTCGCCGTAGACCGTGGGCAGCGTGGCGACACGCAGGTCGATGCCGCGCCCGCCGACCTTCATGCTGATCCGGCCGTCCTGGGGGATACGGCGCTCGGCGATGTTGATGTCGGCCATGACCTTGAGGCGGCTGATCACGCCGGCCTGGATGCTGCGCGGCGAGCGCATCACCTCGTGGAGCACACCGTCGATGCGGAAACGGATCCGAAGGTCGTGCTCGGCGGGCTCGACGTGAATGTCGGACGCGCGGTCACCGACGGCCTGGGTCACGAGCAGGTTGACGAACTTGACGATCGGGGCGTCCTCGACGAGCTCGGAGACGTTCGACAGGTCCATCTCGTCGTCGGCGTCTTCGGTCGCCGCCTGCATGACCGCGTCGACGTCGGTGTCGATCCGGTAGAAGCGCTCGATGGTCTCGTTGATCTGCGTCGCGGTGGCGACGACGGTCCGGACCTCGGCGCCCGCGATGGCGCGGATGTCGTCGACGGCGAACACGTTCGACGGGTCGGCCATGGCCACGAGGAGGCGGCCGTCCTCCCATCCGATCGGGATCGCCTGGTAGCGCCGCGCGAGCGACTCGGATACCAGCGAAGCGACGGAGCCGTCGACGGCGCGGTCGTTGAGGTCGACGAACTCGAGCCCGACCTGGTGGGCGAGGGTACGGACGAGCTCGGCCTCCGAGATGGTGCCGGCCTCGATGAGGAGGCGGCCGAGGGGCTTACCGCTCCGCGACTGTTCGGCCACCGCCGCGTCGAGCTGGGCGTCGGTCAGGAGTCCTTCGTCTATCAGCAAGGCACCGAGCGGCGTGCCGTCGGACACAGGAGGCCTCCTCTGCTTCCGATCGGCAAATCATCGACGCAGCGCGCGCTTGGCTGAACGAAAAGATCACTCTCTGCGTCAAAGGTTGGGGCCCCGGAGGGCGTCTATTGCGCTCAGCCGTCGCGCAGACCGGAGAACAACCGCAAGAACGCTCCCTTGTCCGGCGCCTCCGGCCCGTCGTCGCCGGCGCCCGCGGCGACCTGCCGGGCCTCGGACGGCTGGGCTTCGGGCGGCTGGGCTTTGGGCGGCTGCGCTTCGGGCGCCGGTGATTCGGAAGGCACGGACGTGGGGGGCGCGGACTCTCCGGGCGCGGGCGGTTGCGGTTCGGTGGTCCCGTCGTTCAGCTTCGGTGCGACGGGCGCGGCCGCGACCGGCGGGGCCGGGACGGACTGTTCGGGAGCCGCTGGGGCGGACACGATCGCCGTGGGGATTGGCGCCGGCGCCGCGCTCGGCCCGGGCGGGGCCGCGGCCGGTCGCGCAGCCGCGGGCACCGGCGCCCCCGTCGTGGGCGCGGGCACGGCGTCGGGAGGGTCGAGGATCTGGATCGCGCCGGCCTCGACGAGCTCGAGCAGGGAGTGGCACACCTCGATGACGGGGCGGGCGGCTCGTTGCACCAGTTCTCGTACCGAACGCCGGCCGTCGATGCCGACGAGCAACGCCCAGCGGTCGCGGTCGAGGATGATCTCGTCGACCTCCAACCCGTCGAGCAGTCGCGGGCGGCAATCGAGGGAAGGGATCACGCGCAGGATCTCGCGCCACTGCTTCAGCAGGCGATCGACCTCTACCAGCGCGTCGCTGAGCTCGACGGGTTCGTCGGAGCGCCACGGCGCGGGTTCGTCGGACGCGAACCGGAACGCGCCACTTTCCTGGCGCGTGACCGCGAAGCAGACGTCGACGAGGCGGGTCAGGAGCGCCGGGCCGTCCTGAACCTGACCGAGCTGCTCGGCGGTCTCGACCGCCAGGCAGTGTCCGTCCCGGAGGTGGACGATGCCGGAGACCGGACCGGCCTCGAGCCGGAGCGCGCCGGTCTTGCGCGCACTCGCCAATAGTCCGAGCAGCTCCGGGAGCGCCAACGTCTCGAATGTTCCTTGAAGCACCGATTCTCCCCGTACAACCGGGGCCTCCTGCACCAGGCATCGACGGACGGAACGCGCCGCTTGAGTAGGGGCCAGGCGCAGAGCGCAGGCCCGGACAGCGGCGCGCGTCCCGCGGGTGATCGAGGGCCGGAGCTCGTAGCCGCATTCGGCGGAGGCCGGGTGTCCGGCCGGGTTCAGCGCTCGTCGAGCTCCGCGGTCACGGCGGCTCGCATCGCGGCGAGCGGCGCGGGCTGCCCGGTCCAACGCTCCACCTGGAGCGCGGCCTGGTGGACGAGCATCCCCAGCCCGGAGACCGCGGCCGCGCCGCGCTCGCGCGCGGTGGCCAGGAGCGCGGTCTCCATCGGGTGGTACACGAGATCGACGACCGCGTGACCGGGCCCCAACACCCCTTCGTCGAACAGGTCCGCGGCGCTCGCTTCTCCTTCGGCGGCGGCGCGCCCGGCCATCCCCAGGGGCGTCGCGTTCACGACGACGTCGGCGGTCGCGGCACAGGTATTGCGATCGTCCCAGCCGATCGCGGTACCGCCGGCCAACGCCGCCGCTTCCGATGCCGCCGGCGGTTGGCGGGCCGCGACGACGACGCGCGCGCCGGCGCCGCCGAGCGACCACGCAACGGCGCGGGCCGCGCCGCCCGCGCCCAGCAGCAACACCGATCGTCCGGCGGGTTCGATGCCGGCTTCCGCGAGCGCTCGCAGGAATCCGGGTCCGTCAGTGGAGTCGCCCGCGGTGCGCCCATCCGGGAGCACGGTCACGGTGTTGACGCTGTGCAACGCCGCGGCGGCGGGTGACAGCTCGTCGCACAACGCCGCGCTCGCCGTCTTGTGCGGCATCGTCACGGCGTAGCCGACCAGGCCCAGCGCCCGGGCCGCGTCGATCGCGGCAGGCGTACCGCCGTCGGGAACCTCGAACGCGACGAACACCCAGTCGAGGCCGAGCGCGTGGTACGCGGCATTGTGCAAGCGGGGCGAGAGCGAGTGCCGCACCGGATCGCCGATCACCGCGGCGACCCGGGTCGTGGCCGAGATCACAGCAGGCCCTGCGCCCTCGCGGCCGCGACGTCGCGCTGCCATTGCTCGGCCGTGGACGAGAACGCGTGATGGCCGTCCTTGCCCGCCAGCACGTAATACAGAAAGTTCGTGTCGGCGGGCGCCATCGCCGCCAGCAACGACTTGTCGCTCACGGCCGCGATCGGCGTCGGCGGCAGGCCCGGCTGCGCATAGGTGTTGTACGGAGACTTGATCGCCAGATCCGCTTGAGAGAGGTGCCGGTTCTTGGGATCGCCCCGCGCGTAGATCACCGTCGCGTCGATTTGGAGCGGCATGTTCGCGGCGAGGCGGTTGTAGATCACCGACGCGATCAGCTGCCGGTCGACGTCGACCTTGGCCTCGGACTCGATGATCGACGCCACCTTGATGATGTCGTACGCGGAGTGACCCCGCACATTGGCGGTTGCGAGTCCGAGCTTCTCTGCGTGCGAGTCGAAGGTGTCGGCAAGGGTCTGGAGGATCGCGATCTCGTCCTGCGACTCCGAGATCTTGTACGTGTCCGGGCGCAGCAGTCCCTCGAGGTTGGAGACGTCGGCGGGCTCGAATGCCGATCGCACGGCGTTGTTGCGCGTCCCGTCGAGAAAGGCCTGTGCGTTGCGACCGCCACCGAGGCCGGCAACGCGCTCGGCGATCTGCTTCACCCACAACCCGGGCGGGATCTTCAGGATCTGGTAGTCGATACGGGGGCCTTTCTTGAGCTCGCGGACGGCGCCCTTCACGCCGAGGTTCTCGCGCAGGTCGTAGGTACCCGCTTGAAAGGACTTCTCGCCGTTGAACCGGGAGTAGATGTTGAACGCCAGCGCCGAGCGCACGACGTGTTTGTCGGCGAGCTCGTCGGCAACCTGCGACACACCCCAGCCCCGTTGGAGGTGCACCTGCACCGTGCGACCGGAAGCGTCGCCTCCGAGTTGGTACCAGAACCAGCCGATACTCGACCCGAGCACGAGCACCGGCACCAGGATCAGCACGCCGATCACCATCGTGACGCGACCGCGGCGCCGGCGGCGGCGCGCCCGGCGCCTCACCCCGGCGTAGGGAAGACGCTCCGGGCCGTCGTCGCCAGTGGTCATCGCCGTGTTCTACCGGACGGCTGTGGCGCCATCGGTGATCGGTCCAACCACGACTGCAGCATCACGGCCGCGGCCACCTTGTCGACCACGGCGCGTCGGCGGGACCGGCTCATTCGCGCGTTCCCGAGGCTGCGCTCGGCGGTGATGGTCGTCAGGCGCTCATCGTGCGCGAGCACTTCGATGCCCGGGCCGACCACCGCGCGCAACTCCTCGATCTCCGCTTGCGCGGCACGGGCCGCGGGCCCGGTCGCGCCCGACAGCGAAAGCGGCAACCCGACGACGATCGCGGTGACCGCTTCGGCCTGCACCAGCTCGAGCACGGCGCGATGGTCGGTGTCGTGGTCACGACCCCGCAGTAGCACCGAATGCGGCGACGCGACCGTTCGCGAGGGATCCGACAGTGCGATCCCGATGCGCACCGACCCGAGGTCGATGCCGAGCACCCGGCCTGCCGGCCCGCGGCTCGATGCGCCCGCCGGAGCGCGGTTCGGCCCGCCGCTCGCACTCACGTCTGCCACGTCACCGCCTGGTCGCGAACGAGCTGCAGGGCGTCGTCGATGCCGGCGGCGTTCGGGCCTCCGCCGACGACCACTTCGGCGCCGTTGCCGACACCGCCGCCGAGCGCCTTCGCGGCGGGCCGTGCGATCGCGTCGGCGGAAATGCCGCGCTCGACGAGATCCTTGGTCACTGCGACCGCGATTCCCGCTTTCACACCGCCGGGACCGGTTCCCGCGAGCGCGACGACGCCCGAGCCGAGCACGCGCGCGGTTTCCTGCGCCAGTCGCCGCAGCTCCTCGTTCGACAACCCGTCGTGGCGCGTGATGACCGCGCCGTTGTTCGCCTCGCTCGCGAGGTTCGCGGCCGCCGACATGGCCTCTTTGGCCTTGAGTCGGTGCAGCTCGTCCGTCAGCGTGCGGACCTGCTCGGACAAACGCTCGATCTTCTCGGGGATCTCCTTGGGCGCCGCCCGGAGCAGCGCGCCGGCGCGGCGCAGGAGTTCCTCCTCCTGCTCGACGTACTCGAGCGCTCCGTCGCCGGTGACCGCCTCGATGCGCCGCAGGTTCGAGCCGATCGAGCTCTCGCTCACGATCTTGATGGGCCCGATGAAGCCGAGCGCGTGCACATGGGTACCGCCGCACAACTCGGTCGACGGTCCGGCCTCGAGGACGCGCACGATCTCGCCGTACTTCTCGCCGAAGAACGCGATCGCCCCGATCCGCTCGGCCTCGGCCTTCGTGGTCTCGTAGTGGCGCACCGGCGCGTCGGAGATCACCTGCATGTTCGCGAGCCGCTCTACTTCGGCGAGTTGCTCGACCGTCACCGCGTCGTGATGGCTGAAGTCGAATCGCAACCGCTCGGGCGAGACCATCGAACCCGCCTGTTGCACGTGGGCGCCGAGCACCTCGCGCAGTGCCCAATGCAGGATGTGCGTCGCCGTGTGGTTGCGCCGGATCCGGTCGCGGCGTACCTCGTCGATCGCGGCCTCCACCTCGTCGCCGCTGCGCAGCGTTCCGCGGCGGACGGTGCACTCGTGGACGACGACCGAGCCGGGAACGCCGTATCTGGTGTCGCGGACGTCGAGCACCGCTCCATTCGACTTGGGGCCGTTGAGCGTCGTGACCGTGCCCGTGTCGCCGACCTGACCGCCCGACTCCGCGTAGAACGGCGTGCGGT
Source organism: Acidimicrobiia bacterium (assembly GCA_038320885.1). Lineage (GTDB taxonomy): Bacteria > Actinomycetota > Acidimicrobiia > IMCC26256 > PALSA-610 > JBBQER01. The sequence goes on along the minus strand of JBBQER010000116.1, from coordinate 829 downwards.
CGAGCACCACCTCGACGGTCGCGCCGTCGGTGCCGGGTTCCACCTGGTCGACCTGCTCACCGCCGACGACGAGCGCGACGACGGTCGCCTTGCTGATCACCTCGCGGCGTCCTGTGAACTCGGTCGCACCGAACTCGTCGAGCACCTCACGCCACACGGGGCTGTCGCTCGCGGCCGCACCGGCCTCGTCGGCCGCGGCGCGGGCGCGTTCGCGCTGTTGCGCCATGCGCCGGTCGAAGTCTGCGAGATCCACGCCCCGATCGCGGGCACCCGCGATCTCTCGCGTGAGATCGATCGGGAAGCCCAGGGTGTCGTGCAGGAAGAACGCGTCGGTACCACTCACGTCGCCGCGGTCGAGCAGATCGCCGAGCAACTCGACACCACGTTGCAACGTGGTGCGGAACGCCTGCTCCTCGCGCTCGACGACCTTCGACACCGTGTCGCGACCGGCAACGATCTCGGGGTACGCCGCGCCCATCACGTCGACCGCGACGTCGATCATCGCCGGCAGCACGAGGTCGCGCGCGCCGAGGAGGTACGAGTGGAGCACCGCGCGCCGGATGATGCGGCGGAGCACGTACCCGCGCTCGTTGTTCGACGGGCGCACGCCGTCGGCGATGAGGAACGTCATCGCGCGCGCGTGCTCCGCGATGATCCGCAGCGAGACATCGGACCCGTCGGCGGCGCCGTAGCGCGCACCGGTGAGCTGTTCGGCCCGCACGATCAGCGGCCGGAACACGTCGATGTCCCAGATCGACGTGTGACCCTGGGCAACGAGGAGGTTGCGCTCGAGACCCGCGCCGGTGTCGATGCTCGGCTTCGGCAACGG
>JBBQER010000115.1:0-11097 GCA_038320885.1 Acidimicrobiia bacterium | reverse complement strand
AGTTCGATCAACGACGAGATCGATCGGTTGCGGCACTCGGCTACGAGCGCACTGCTGACTCGGCGCGACGTGATCATCGTGGCTTCGGTGTCGGCGATCTACGGACTCGGTTCGCCGGAGATGTACTCGAAGCAGCTGCTGATGTTGAACAAGGGCGAGGAGAAAGACCAGCGAGCAATCCTGCGCCGGCTCGTCGAGCTGCAGTACGAGCGCAACGACTTCGCCTTTGCCCGCAACAAGTTCCGGGTGCGGGGCGACACCATCGAGGTGTTCCCGGCGTATGAAGAGCGCGCGGTGCGGATCCAGCTCTTCGGCGACGAAGTAGAGCGGATCTGAGCGGTCGATCCGCTCACGGGCGAGATCATCGAAGAGCTCGACTCCCTCGCGCTGTTCCCCGCGTCGCACTACACAACTGACGAAGAGCGGCTGAAGGAAGCAATCGCCGGCATCGAGATCGAGCTCGCCGAACGGCTGAAGGAGCTCGAGGGCGAGAACAAGCTGCTCGAGGCGCAACGCCTCCGCATGCGCACCACGTATGACCTCGAGATGCTGCGTGAGGTCGGGAGTTGCTCGGGGGTCGAGAACTACTCGATGCACCTCGACGGTCGCGTGCGCAATCAGCCGCCGTACACCCTCCTCGACTACTTCCCCGAAGACTGGCTGTGCGTGGTCGACGAGTCGCACGTCGCCATCCCGCAGCTCCACGGCCAGTTCGAGGGCGACCGATCGCGCAAGGAGACGCTCGTCGCGCACGGCTTCCGGTTGCCGTCGGCGATGGACAACCGGCCGTTGCGGTTCGAGGAATTCATGGAGCGCGTGAACCAGGTCGTGTTCCTATCGGCCACGCCGAGTCCGTACGAGCGCGAGATCTCCACGCAAGTGGTCGAGCAGGTCGTGCGGCCGACGGGTCTCATCGACCCCGAGGTGATCGTCAAGCCGACGAAGGGTCAGATCGACGATCTCGTCGCGGAGATCAAGGGCCGCACCGACGCGGATCAGCGCGTGCTCGTGACCACGCTCACCAAGAAGATGTCGGAGGACCTCACCGACTACCTGCTCGAGCTCGGTGTGCGCGTGCGCTACCTGCACTCGGAGGTCGACACGCTCGAACGGATCGCGATCCTCCGGTCGCTGCGACTCGGCGAATTCGACGTGCTCGTCGGCATCAACCTGCTGCGAGAGGGACTCGACCTGCCGGAGGTGTCGCTCGTGGCGATTCTCGATGCCGACAAGGAAGGATTCCTGCGCTCGGCCACGTCACTGATCCAGACGATGGGACGCGCGGCGCGCAACATCGACGGTCAGGTGATCATGTACGCCGACCGCGTCACCGACTCCATGCGGTTCGCGATCTCCGAGACGACGCGCCGCCGCCAGAAGCAGCTCGCGTACAACGAAGAGCACGGCATCGATCCGCAGACGATTCGCAAGAAGGTCACCGACATCCTCGAGATGATCCGGATGCGCGCCGACGACGACTCCACGGATACGCGCGGACGCGGACGGGGTCGGGGCCGCTCGCGTCAGTCGGCGGCGCGCAGCGACATTCTCGACTTGCCGCGTGACGAGCTCGGCCGGTTGATCCAGAGCCTCACCGACGAGATGCACGACGCGGCGCGTGACCTCCGGTTCGAAGAGGCCGCGCGCCTCCGCGACGAGATCCACGAGATGAAGAGAGAGTTGCGCGAGGTCGGTTAGCGTTGCCGTAGATGAGCAGCCGGCGTATGGCAGTTCTCCTGGGCCTGACGCTGCTGGTCGTGTTGGGTCCCATCGTCGGCGCCGATACCGCGCAGCCCGCATCTCGTTACAGCCTGACCGCGAGCATCGCCGAGCACGGCTCCGTTGATCTCCGGCCATATCGCCACCGGCTCGGCGTCGACCGCGCGATCTACAACGGCCATCTGCGCTCCGACAAGGCGCCGGGCCAGCCGCTCCTCGCGGTGCCGGTGTATCTCGCCGGCCGCGCGGTTGGCGCCGAGTCGGCCGTGCACGCGCGCGAACGCGGCGACCTCGGGCTGTGGTGGGTCACGTTGTGGTCGGCGACGGTGCCGTTCGTCATTCTCGTTGGGCTGATGTTCCTCGTTGCCGAACGGTACGCGAGTCGCAACGTCGCGCTGCTCGTCGCGTTGCTGACCGGCCTGAGCACGATGATGCTCCCGCACTCGGTGAACCTCTATGCCCACGGTCTCGCGGCTCTGTTCGGATTCGGCGCCTGGATCGCGATCGAACCCACTCCCGTCTCACCTCGGCGCGCCGCGCTCGCCGGACTGCTCATCGGCGCCGCGGTCCTCACCGAATACGAGTCGGGGATCGTGCTCATCGTGCTCAGCCTGTATCTCCTCGTGCGGCAGCGCTCGGCGATCGGCTGGTTCGTGCTGGGCGCGTTGCCACCGCTCGGCGTATTGGCGTGGTACCAGGCGATCGCGTTCGGGGCTCCGTGGCACACGCCGTCGGCGTACTACGCGGGTTCGATCAAGGGAACCTCGGAAGGCGGCTATTCGTTACCCGGTATCCACGAGTTGTGGACCGTCCAGTTCGGAAGGCGGGGCCTATTCATCGGCGCGCCCATCGCGTTCGTCGCGATCGGCGCAGCAGTCTGGCTGGCGTTCACCGCCTCGGGTGCCGTGCGCCGGCACGCCGTTGTCGCGCTCGCCGTCGTCGGCCCGTATCTCCTGCTCTGCGCGGGGTGGTCGGGACTGCCGCTCCTCGAAGAGCCCGGGCCCCGCTATCTGATCCCCGCGTTGCCCTTTCTCGCGGTGCCGCTCGCGATCGTCTGGGGCCGGGTCTGGGTGCCGGCTGTGCTGTTCGCGGCGGCCGGTGCCGTGATCGCTTTCTGCGCGACCGTGACGTTCATCTTGTTGCCCATCGATCAGCCGGTGTGGCCCGAGCTTCCGCGACGCGTCCTGCACGGCGAGTTCCTGCCGACGGTGTGGTCGATGGGTCTCGGCCGCACCGGGATCGTGTTGTACGCAGCTTCGGTCGCGCTGGTGATCGTCGCGTTCATGCGATTGTGGCGCCGCGATCCCGTTCCGGCGCAGTAACGAATCGCCATGCATTCGCATCGCGTCGCGCGTTGGCTGCCCGATCTGGTGATCACTGCGGCCTTGGCGGCGGCGGTCTTCGTCGCCCACCAGGTCTCATACCTCGTGCATCATCCGTTCTGGTTCGACGAGACATGGGTTGCGACGCTGACACGGGCGCCGCTCTCGCGCGCGTTCGCGCCGCCGGCGAGCACCCCGATCGGTTGGTTGCTCCTGCTGCGCGCAGTGCCGGGAGGGGGCGAAGCCATGCGGTTGGTCCCGCTGCTCTTCGCGGCCGCGGAAGTTGCTGCCGCCTACGTGCTCGCGCGCGGCCTGCCGTGGGGTTCCGAGCGGTACGCGCGCCTCGCGGGCGCGTCGGTGGGTCTGCTGGTGTTGCTGGCGCCGACCTCGCTGCTCCGCAACGAGCTGAAGCAGTACACGGCCGACGCGTTCTTCTCGCTCGCGATCCTGCTGCTTGCGAGTCGCGCCGAAGGGTCACCCGGCCCGCGCACGATGGTGGAGTTGGCGCTGCTGTCGGTCGTGGCGCCCTTCTTCAGCACCGCGGCCGCGTTCGTCGTCGCGGCAGTCTTCGCGGGGCTGCTCGGCACCGCGCTCCGGACCCGTTCGATGGAGCGGATACGCCTCACCGCGGTCGCCGCGCTCGGCGTCGGTGCCGCGGTGACCGCGTACCTCGGACTCGTCGTCAGTCCTCACGTCAACACCGTCGTCAGGGCGTTCTGGAACGACTTCTACCTTCCGTACTCGTTGGGCGCGGTCTCGGAGTCGTGGGACCGATTCCGGAACCTCTCGCCGGCGATCGGCGTATCTGCCGTGGTCGCCATCGCGCTCTTCGTCAGTGGCTGTGTCGTGCTTGCCCGGCTCGGACGCCCGGGTCTCGCATGCGCCGTGGCTTTGCTCTGGCCCGAGATGCTCATCCTGGGAATGGCTCGGCGGTATCCGTTCCTCGACCTGCGGACGTCGTACTTCCTGTACGTCGTCTCCCTCGTCACGATCGCGACCGGATTCCTTGGGATCGTGCGCGCGCTCGCATCGCGGTGGCGGCTCCTCGTAACTGTCATTGCCCTGTTCATGGTCGGGGCGTATGTGAACAACAGCCGGGTGTATCTCCGGGAACACTCGATCCCGCGGGAGGACACGCGGAGCGCGGCCAGGTACGTGGCGCGTCATCGGCATGCAGGCGACGTGGTCGTGGTGACGTCTCCAAGCGGCTTCGGATTCAGCTATTACTGGCCGCGGGGCCACGTGCAGTTCCTCTCCGACCCGTCGGTGTCGACGGGCTTCGTGACGCGGGTGCGAGGACTCCGTGATGTCGTGTACGTGAACGGCGTCGAGTCGAGCGCCACGACCCGGGCGATGCGGAACGCACTCCGGGCCGCTCGGCGCCATACGCCCGCGGGCCGGATCTTCGTGGTCCGTAGCCACCTGTATCGATCCGAAGCCGCGGCCTGGCACCGGACTTTTCGCGCGCTGCATCTACACCCGGCACTGGAGCAGGTCGGATCCGAACCGATCTGGATCGTGCCGGCCCGGTGAGTCGAACAGATGTTCGCTACGGGCGGCCGGAGGCGCTACCCTCCAGGCAATGCACGACACGATCGTCGTCCGCGGGGCCCGCGAGCACAACCTCCGCAACGTCGACCTGGTGCTTCCCCGTGATCGGCTGATCGTCTTCACCGGGCTTTCGGGCTCGGGCAAGTCGTCCCTGGCGTTCGACACGATCTACGCGGAGGGCCAGCGGCGCTACGTGGAGTCGTTGTCGGCGTACGCGCGGCAAATCCTCGGCCAGATTGACAAGCCCCACGTCGACTTAATCGAGGGTCTGTCGCCGGCGATCTCGATCGACCAGAAGTCGGCATCGCGCAACCCCCGCTCGACGGTCGGGACCATCACCGAGATCTACGACTACCTGCGCCTGCTCTACGCCCGCATCGGCGTGCCGCATTGCCCGAACTGCGGCCAGCTGATCACCCGCCAGACCCCGCAGCAGATCGTCGACCGGGTGCTCCAGCTCCCCGACGGAACCCGGTTCCAGGTGCTCGCGCCGGTCGTGCGCGGGCGCAAGGGCGAGTACCACGCGCTCCTCGACGAGCTCGCGGGCCAGGGTTTCACCCGGGCCCGGGTCGACGGCGAGGTCGTCGACCTGCCCGCCAAGCTCAAGCTCGAGCGGTACGAGCAGCACAAGATCGAGGTGGTCGTCGACCGGCTGGTGCGACGGGCCGGCATCGAGCGTCGCCTCACCGATTCGCTCGAGACCGCGTTGAAGCTCGCCGAGGGCGTCGCCGAGGTCGAGATCGTCCCCAAGAACGACAAGGCCGAACCGCCGGAGACGCTCGTGTTCTCCGAGCACCTCGCGTGCATGGCGTGCGGACTGTCCTTCGAGGAGCTCGCACCCCGCAACTTCTCGTTCAACTCGCCGTACGGCGCATGCGAGACCTGTGACGGCATCGGCACGAGATTCCAGGTCGATCCCGAGCTGATCGTTCCCGACGACGACCTCTCGATCGACGACGGCGCGATCGCGCCGTGGTCGGGATTCCGGGGTGAGTACTTCAAGCGCGTGTTGGTCGCCGTCGGCGACGCGAACGGCTTCTCCACGGGCACGCCGTGGAAGAAGCTGAAAGCCGCGCAGAAGAAGATCGTGCTCTACGGGTCGGGGAGCACGCAGGTGACGGTCCGCTACAAGAATCGTTACGGGCGCCAGCGTTCGTACGCCACAAAGTTCGAAGGTGTCGTGCCCTGGGTCGAGCGCCGGCACACGGAGTCCGACTCCGACCGCGTGCGTGACGTGATCGAGGGTTACATGCGCCTCGTTCCGTGTCCTGCGTGCGGTGGGGCGCGCCTGCGTTCCGCATCGCTTGCGGTGACGATCGGTGGCAAGAACATCTTCGAAGTCGGAGAGCTGTCCATCACGGATTGCGCGGCGTTCTTCCAGACGGTCGAGCTCTCCGAACGCGATCGGCTCATCGCCGAGCGAGTATTCAAGGAGGTGCTCGAGCGGTTGCAGTTCATGCTCGACGTCGGGCTCGACTACCTCTCGCTCAACCGCGCGTCGGGAACGCTCGCGGGCGGTGAGGCACAACGCATCCGCCTCGCGTCGCAGATCGGGAGCGGGCTCGTCGGTGTGCTCTACGTGCTCGACGAGCCGTCGATCGGCCTGCACCAGCGTGACAACCGGCGGCTCATCGAGACGCTGAATCGACTCCGCGATCTCGGAAACACGGTGATCGTCGTCGAGCACGACGAGGAAACGATCCGCGTCGCCGACCACGTCGTCGACATCGGCCCGGGCGCGGGGGAGCACGGCGGCGAGATCATCGTGTCGGGCACGGTCAAGGACGTTTTGAAGTCGAAGAAGTCGATCACCGGGCAGTATCTCTCCGGGAAGCGCAAGATCGAGCTCCCGGCGTTGCGGCGCGAGCCGGGCGACGCGTGGCTCGCGGTGCGCGGCGCGCGTGAGCACAACCTCAAGGAGATCGACGTCGAGATTCCGCTCGGCTGCTTCGTCGCGGTCACCGGCGTGAGCGGGAGCGGCAAGAGCACGTTGGTCGGCGACATCCTGCACCCGGCTTTGATGCAGAAGATCTATCGCTCGCGGGACGTGCCGGGCCGGCACAAGCGGATCGAAGGCGTCGAGCACCTCGACAAGGTCATCAACATCGACCAGTCGCCGATCGGTCGCACGCCGCGGTCGAACCCCGCGACGTATACCGGCGTGTTCGACAAGATTCGAACGCTGTTCTCGAGCACACAAGAGGCGAAGGTGCGCGGCTACCTGCCCGGTCGCTTCTCGTTCAACGTGAAGGGCGGTCGCTGCGAGGCGTGCCAGGGCGACGGCACGATCAAGATCGAGATGCACTTCTTGCCCGACGTCTACGTCCCGTGCGAGGTGTGCAAGGGCGCGCGCTACAACCGCGACACGCTCGACATCGAGTGGAAGGGCAAGAGCATCGCCGACGTGCTCAACATGCCGGCGGAGGAGGCGCTCGCGTTCTTCCAGAACCAGCCGCCGATCGCGCGGCAGTTGCAAACGCTCGTCGACGTCGGCCTCGGTTACGTGCGGCTCGGTCAGCCCGCGCCCACGCTGTCGGGTGGTGAGGCGCAGCGGGTGAAGCTGAGCACGGAGCTCGGGAAGCGAGCAACCGGCCACACGATCTACATCCTCGACGAGCCGACGACCGGCCTGCACTTCGAAGATGTGCGCAGACTGCTGGGCGTGCTGCAGCGGCTCGTCGACAATGGCAACACGATGCTCGTGATCGAGCACAACCTCGACGTCATCAAGTCGGCCGACTGGATCGTGGACCTCGGGCCGGAAGGGGGCGCCGGGGGCGGTTCGATCGTCGCCGAAGGCACTCCCGAACAGGTCGCGAAGGTGTCGGAGAGCTACACCGGCAAATTTCTCGCACCCTTGCTCGATATCGCCCGCTGAGCGCGCGACGCGTCAGGGCGGGTCGATGCAGATGCGAACCGAGCCGCGTGCCGCCGGCGTTGCTCGCGTCGGGCCGACGTCGCGCAACACGCCGATCGGCTGATCGCTCTCGGGCGTGAAGAGGAGTCGCGGCCCGATCAGGTCCGGCGGTGACGGTTCGAGGAACACGCCGTTGTCGTACAGGCCGATGCGGTCGCCCTTCCTCAGGTTGACCACGATCGCGTGGCGCGTGGAACGGCAGCTCGCGCTCGGTTTCGGCCCGCGGGCCCCGACGAACGACAGGCGGAACTGATCGGACGACTGCAGGTCCGGGGTGAGCCGGGGAGCGGCTGCGAGCTTGCCGTGGCGTTCGGCGTCGAGCAGCCAGCCGATCGTGACGGCCGCCGCGGTCGTCGGCTCCGGGCGCACCCGGCGCGGAACCGTCCGTGCCATCGGGTCGTGGGGGAGGGACAACATGGTGGCTCGAGTCGCCGCATCGCGGGCTCGCAACGCGTCTCGGGCGCGCGTTGCCGCGTGGATGTTCGCGGGAATCCCCACGAGGAAGAGCGCGGCCGCGATCGGCAGGAACCAACGCCATCGTCTCGCGAGCGCGTCCGCCGCGAGCGCCAGCGCCGTGAGGGTCATCGCGCCGACGAGCGACACGTAGCGAGACTGGCGCGCCCAGTCGGAGCCGAAGCCGCTCGATTCACAGCCGTGATCACGAGCAGCATCAGCGCTCCCGCGAGCAGCGCCGCCGGCGCGGCCAACTCCGACCTGCGGTCCCCTTGCCGTTGGGCGACCGCGAGCCCGAGGCCGACGATGAGCACGACGGCGAGCACGACTCCGAACGCGGCCGTCGGACCGAGGGCCTCGAAGGCGGCCCGCAGCCCCGTCGCCGCGAATCTGGTGACCGCCACCGCGTCGAAGTGCCCGATGCCACTGTCCTCGTGGCCGACGGCGAGGAGCCAGATCGCGTAGGCCGCCGCCGGTGGCGCGACGTGCCGGAGTGCGAGGCGCCAGCCGCGTCGCATCGACACGACCGCTCCCGCCGCGGCGACCATCACCAAACCGACACCGGAACACATCAGCGCGAGCAGTCCCGCCAGGAGGCCGAGCCAGTCGCGACGATCGAAGGGGCCGTCGTGGTCAGCGAGGAGGATAAACGCCAGACCGAACGCGAACGACCCCATGAACGCAATCTGGAACGGGAGGAGAATGTTCTCCCAGCCTGTGCCGAACAACGCGAACAGCGACGCCGCGGCAGTCGCGATCCACGGATCGACTCCCGTCCGTCGCATCAATACGAGCAGTAGCGCGCCCGCCGCGAGATACAGCACGACGATGACGACGCGATACGGCAGATACGTCCGCAAGCCGAACGTCCAGTACAGCAGCCGGAACGTGAGCACGGGCAACGTCGTCCAGTGCCCGTTGTGCGGCCGGAAGAGGTCGCCGAGATCGCCCGCCTTGCGGCCCGCAATGAAATCCCACTCGTCGATGTAGAACCAGCTCGATCGCCCGACGATCAACCACGCGACGAAGGCGACGAGCTCGACCACCGCGAAGGCGACAACGGGAGCACGGCGAACGCGCTCACTCGATCGCACGTCGGCAGCTTAGATTCGGGCGCGCGTCAACTTCGTTACCCTGCGGCGTGGGTTTTCGACCGGCCAACATCGATCGTGATGCGTGGGAGCAGAACGCGCGCTGGTGGCAAGACGGCTTCACCGACGGCGTCGATCCCGAGTACGAGGAGCAGATCCTCCCGCTCGCAGCGGAGTGTCTCGAGGGCGCGCGGTCCGTCATCGACGTCGGGACCGGCGAGGGCCAGATCGCGCGCCTCGCCGCCCACCTCGGAGCGGAGGTCACCGGTATCGACCCGACGCGCGCGCAACTCGCGGTCGCGGCGGAGCGCGGTGGCGGTCCCCGTTACGTGCGCGCGGCGGCCGAGCAATTGCCGTTCGCAAACGCCGGCTTCGATGCGGCGGTCGCGTGCCTGGTGTTCGAGCACTTGCCCGACCACGAAGCGCCGATCGCCGAGATCGCGCGCGTGCTCGCACCCGGTGGACGGTTCGTGTTCCTGCTCAACCACCCGTTGCTCCAGGCGCCGAACAGCGGTTGGGTGATCGATCACGATCTTGACGAGCAGTACTGGCGCGTCGGCTCGTACCTACCGGTCGACGTCACGATGGAAGAGCTCGCGCCGGGAGTCGTCTTGCCGTTCGTGCACCGGCCGCTTTCGCAGTACGTCAACGCGATGGCACGCGTCGGTCTCGTCGTCCGGCGCATGGAGGAGCCCCGCCCGCCCGACGGCTTCCTCGCCAAAGCCAAGGAATACCGCGACGCCGCCGACATCCCCCGCCTGCTCTTGCTGCTCGCGCAAAAAATCGAACCGGCGTGAGTTCGCTACCCATACGGTCGCCAAGTCACGCCGGTTCGTGGTTTAGGTGATGTCGAGCATCCGTTGGAGGGCGACTCTTGCCCACTCGGCGTCGTCGGGGTCGACGACGATCTGATTCACGACGGTTCCCGCGACCAGATTCTCGAGCGTCCACGCCAGGTGCGGCGCGTCGATGCGGAACATCGTCGCGCACGGGCAGATCAGCGGGTCGAGCGAGAACACCGTCTTGTCGGGGTGCTCCCGGGCGAGGCGCTGGACCATGTGGATCTCGGTAGCGACCGCGAGCACGGCGCCCGCGGGTGCGGCCGCGACCCATTCCTGGATGCGCTCGGTGGAGCCGACGCGATCGGCGACTTCCACGACGTCGTGCGCGACCTCGGGGTGCACGATCACTTCGACATTCGGGTACTCGGCACGCGCCGCCGCGACGTGGTCGGGACGGAACCGTTGGTGCACCGAGCAATGGCCCTTCCAGAGCAGCAGGGTCGAGTCCTTCACCTCGCGCTCTTCGAGGCCGCCGCGCTCGTCACGAGGGTTCCACACGCGCATGTCGGCCTCGGTGTAGCCCATCGTGAAACCGGTGTTGCGGCCCAGGTGCTGGTCGGGAAAGAAGAGAACCTTGTCGCCGCGGGCGAGCGCCCATTCGAGCACGGCACGCGCGTTCGACGAGGTACACACCGCGCCGCCGTGCCGCCCGACGAAGGCCTTCAGCGCCGCCGCGGAGTTCATGTAGGTGACGGGGACGACGCGATCGATGGCGGTGACGTCGCCGATCTCCTCCCAGGCCTCTTCGACCTGGTCGATGTCGGCCATGTCGGCCATCGAGCAGCCGGCGTTGAGGTCGGGGAGGATCACCCGTTGGTGATCCCCGGTGAGCACGTCGGCCGACTCGGCCATGAAGTGCACGCCGCAGAACACGATGTCGGTGGCCTGGTGGTTGTCCGCGGCGAAGCGGGCGAGCTTGAACGAGTCGCCGACCTTGTCGGCCCAGCGGATCACCTCGTCGCGCTGGTAGTGATGCCCGAGGATCAGCAGCCGCTCGCCGAGAGCCTGCTTCGCGTTCGCAATGCGGGAGACGAGCTCGTCCTCCGACGCGAGGGTGTACTGATCCGGCAGCGGAGCCTGTAGACGCAGCATGTGAGCCTCCCCCTTGCGGGGTAGGGACTCCTTATCAGCCGGCGGGTGACAGCCCGGTCGCCACTCCGCGGGGTTGTCGGCCTCGGAGTCTGATGTGTTTGCGCCGGATA
>JBBQER010000114.1:0-11332 GCA_038320885.1 Acidimicrobiia bacterium | reverse complement strand
GGAACGGGCAACGCTGGAGCGGTGACGACTGGGCCGGGCAACGCTGGTCCAATGCCACCTGGACGTCCAACGACTGGAGCGGCCAACGCTGGAGCGGCCAACGCTGGTCCGGGCTGATCTGGGACGGCCAACGCTGGAGCGGCCAACGCTGGAGCGACGACGGCTGGGCCGGCCAACGCTGGAGCGGCCAACGCTGGTCCAACACCGACTGGCAATGCGGCAAGGACCGAGCCGGATCGCCGGCGTCCTCAGGGACTGAGCAAATCGTTGTTCGAGCCGTGGACTGGGCCATTCGACCCAGTCCACGGCTCGTATACCCGCTGGTGGCGGCGGTTGCCGCTCATGGGCCTCCAAACGCCGGTCGATGAGACATGAACGAATTTCGGCGGATGCGGATCCGGAGAGGGCGTGATGGCAGCAACGGAGGCGGCGACCGCTCCTCCCGTCGCGCGATCCGAGGCGACGGCGACGCGTCGGATCGTCGCGTTCAGCTTCCTGCTCGCCGCGCTCGCCGGCATGCTCCTCCTCGTCGTGGCCCGGCTGTCGCCGGCGTTGACCGAGGCGCGGGTGGCGTGGCCGCTCCTGGCAATCGCCTTCGCGCTGGCTGACAGCTTCGCGGTGCACGTCGAGGTTCGCGACAACGCGCACTCGTTCACCATGAACGAGCTGCCGTTGATGATCGGTCTCTTCCTCTGCACCCCGGGCCAGCTCGTCGCGGCGCGCGTCGTCGGCATGCTCGTCGCCTTGGTGGTGGTTCGGCGGCAGCGACCGTTGAAAGCGCTCTTCAATCTGTCCCAGTCACTGCTCGACACTGCGAGCGCGCTTCTCGTCTTCCTTCTGCTCGTGACCGCGCTCGGTCGTTCGAGCGGCGCGGGCGCGTGGGCTGCAGCAATCCTCGCCGCCGTCGTCGTCAACCTGCTGCAATCGGTCGCGATCACGACAGTCATCCGGCTCGCCGGCGGTCCGGGCGCGCCGGGTATGGCGACACGAATGGCGGTCATCGGCGTGCTGACCGCGGTGACGACCGCGAGCCTCGGCATCATCACGGTGATCGTGATCGAGACCGACGTGGTCGGTGTGATCCTCATCTCTGCCATCGCGAGCCTGATGTTCGCGGCATACCGCGGCTACGCGGTACAAAATCAGCGCTACGCCAACCTCGAGAAGCTGTACGAGCTCACCCGCAAGCTGGCGTGCTCGCCCGACCTCGAAGACTCGATGCGGGTGACCCTGCAGGAGGCGCGCCAGCTCGTTCGCTCCGAGGAGAGCGAGCTCGTGTTGTTCCAGGGCGTCGATGACGCGGGTCCGGCTGTTCTCGTCCGGCTGACCAGCAGCGGCGAGCTCCAGATGAGCACCGACGAACAAGGCGGCGACGACGCAGTACGGACGAAGGTCGTCGCCACCGAGAACCGGGTGGTGATTCCGCGCACGACGCACGACGTCGACGAACGCGCCTACCTGCAGCGGCGCGGCCTCGTCGACCTGGTGGCAGTTCCCGTGTTCCAGGGCGGCGTGATCGTAGGGACGCTCGCGGCCCACAACCGCCTCGGCGACGTGAGCTCGTTCGACGAGGAAGACGCGAAGGTATTCGCCACGCTCGCGCACCACGTCGGCACTGCGATCGAGAACGCGCGTCTCATCGAACGACTCCGGACCGAGGTGTCGCAGAAGGAATACCAGTCGCTCCACGACACCTTGACCGGGCTCGGCAACCGGGACCTCTTCGTCGCCCGTACCAGCGACGCGCTCCGCGAGAGCCGCGCCGGCGGTTGGAGCGTTGCGGTCATGCTCATGGACCTGAATCGGTTCAAGGACGTGAACGACACCCTCGGTCACCACCACGGTGACCTGCTGCTCCAACAGGTCGCTCGCCGAATCGGGACTGCCCTTCCCGAGCCGGGCATGATCGCGCGCCTCGGGGGCGACGAGTTCGTCGTTCTGCTGCCCCAGATCCGGAACCAGGGGCAAGCCGAAGAGATCGCGATCGACATTCAGACCGCGTTGCAGGAGCCCTTCATCGTCGATCGCATGCAGCTCGCGGTCACTGCCGCCATCGGGATCGCTGTCGCGCCGGCGCACGGAAACGAGGTCTCTGCGCTGCTGCAACACGCCGACATCGCGATGTACAACGCGAAGGAGATCGGCGACGGGGGAGTCGAGGTGTACGACGCCGATCAGAACCGTCACAGCACGCGACGCCTCGCCCTGGCGGCAGAGCTGCAGACCGCCATCGCCAACGGGGAGCTCGAGGTCTTCTACCAGCCGAAGGCCGACCTGCGCACCGGCGCGCTCGTCGGCGTCGAAGCACTCTTGCGCTGGGAGCATGCGAAGCACGGCGCGATCCCTCCCGACGAATTCGTGCCGCTCGCCGAAGGCACCGGCCAGATGCGCGCGATGACCGCGCTCGTGCTCGATCGCGTGCTGGCACAAACCGCCGCGTGGCGCGATGCGGGCATCGAACTGCCGGTATCGGTGAACCTGTCGGTCCGCAGCCTCATCGACCTCGATTTCGCCGGTCAGCTCCACGCGCTCTGCCGCCGGCACGGCGTCGAGCCGAGCGTGCTGGTGCTCGAGATCACCGAGACGCAGATGATGGCCGATCCGGCGCGGACGATCCGGATACTCGAGCGCCTGGCGTCACTCGGGATCCAGCTCTCGGTCGACGACTTCGGGACCGGCTACTCGTCACTGTCGTATCTGCAGCGACTGCCCGTACACGAGATCAAGGTCGACAAGTCATTCGTGCTCGGCATGACGGCCGACGACGCCAACACCAAGATCGTGCGGTCGATCGTCGACCTCGGTCACAACCTCGGGCTGCGCGTCGTCGCCGAGGGCGTCGAGGATCGGATTACCTGGGAAGCACTCGCCGCGCTCGGCTGCGACATCGCCCAGGGCTACTACCTGAGCCGCCCGCTTCCGGGTCCGCAGCTCACGACGTGGCTGCGCACGCAGTCGCCCGCCGCGCTGGCGACGCTGTAACTGCCGCAACGCTCGTCGTCACGCTGCATTTGCCGGCGTCAGGCCGGCGTCTCGAGGTTCGCGGCGTTCCAGATCTGCGCGAGCAACTCGTAGGAGTGGAGCCGATCGGCGCGGCCGTGGACCATCGTCGTGATCATCAGCTCGTCGACGCCCGTGCGGCTTGCGAGTGCTTCGAGGTCGGTTCGCACCTGCTCGGGCTCGCCGCGAATGAGCGGCGAGGTCCAGCTGCGGACGATTTCCCGTTCGGCCGGCGTGAACACATACTCGGCGGCTTCTTCGGGCGTCGGCAGGGGAGTCGGTCGCCCCTGGCGGAGGCGGCAGAACGACAGCGCGCTCGGCCCCGACAACCAGCGGGCCCGCTCGTCGGTCTCGGCGCAGATCACCGGAACGCCGATCATCGCGTACGGCTGGTCGAGCTCGGCTGACGGGCGGAACGACTCCCGGTACAGGTCCAGCGCGGCCACTGTGTTGCGCGACGCGAAGTGATGCGCGAACGAGAACGGCAAGCCGAGCGCACCGGCAACCTGCGCGCTGAACCCGCTCGAGCCGAGCATCCACACCGCCGGGCGATACCCCCGACCCGGCACCGCGGTGATCTGCGGGTGCGCGCCGTCGAAGAAGAGGAAGAGGTCGCGTAGTTGCTCGGGGAACTCGTCGGCTGCGAGCGAGGCCGGACCGCGCCTGAGCGCGGCGGCGGTGACCGGATCGGTCCCGGGGGCGCGCCCCAGACCGAGATCTATCCGGCCCGGATGCAGTGCTTCGAGCATGCCGAACTGCTCGGCGACGACAAGCGACGCGTGGTTGGGCAGCATCACTCCACCCGCGCCGACGCGGATCGTCGTGGTGCAGGCCGCGAGATGCGCGATCAGGACTGCGGGAGACGAGCTCGCGATGCCCGGCATGTTGTGATGCTCGGCGACCCACAACCGGCGATACCCAAGACGCTCCGCGAGGCGAGCCAGGTCGACCGAGCCGGCGAGCGCGTCGGCCGGAGTGGATCCGGCGCCGACGGGTGCCAACTCGAGCACGGAGAGGGGAAGCCGAGCCGTGCGGGTGAGATCCATCCGAACCTAGAACCTCCATCCGGCGCGGGATCTTCCCACCGATATTCTGGCGCACGATCCCATCGCCGCTTCCCGACGCTGCCGTACCGAGACGATTGACTCATGGACGCGATAAGCGATCACGATCTCGGCGAAGCGATCCAAACTGCGAGCGCGGAGGCGGCTAGTGAGCAACGGCCGAGCCTGGTCTCGGTCGCGGCCGCGCTCCGCACGCGGATTGCAGACCCCGCCAACCCGCTGAGCGAGATCGCGACGGCACTCGAGTGCTCCTCGATCGACGGTCGCGACGAACCCGAGGTGCTGGCGTTGTGGGCCCGCGCGCTTGCGTGCGCGCCCGGTCCACTCGTGGGGGCACGCTTCGCCGATCTCCTCTGGAGTGCCCGGTACGGTGACGCGCCACCCGAGTGGGCGCAGCGCGCGGTCGACGCGTATCTCGCCGCGGCCCATGACCAGTTCGGTCATGTGCTCGAGATCTCCGAGGGCTTGCAGCGTGCGCTCGGCGTCGCGACCGAGATCGACGACCAGCCGCGCCGGGGTGCCGCGATCGAAGCGTTGGTCGGCCTCGCGAACCGATCGATCTCGAGCGAGCCGCGCTCGTCGGGCGTTGCCCTCTCGATCATCGAGTTCCTCGCCGGTCAGCCGCCGGCCGTGCGTCCGGTCGAGCTGAGCGCGCTACTCGAGCGTGCGCTCTATCGATATCGCGACGACGCGTGGCTGCTCGAGCCGACGCTCGACATCAAGGCCGGACTCGTCGAGCCGGCCGCGCGTGAGGCGTTGCATGTCGCCCAGGTCGACGCATTCGCCCGGCTGGCGCGGAACAGCACCGGGTCCCTGCGTTATGCCCACTTCGAACACGCGATCGCGCGCGCGGAATGCCACGAGCTGGCGGCGCTCGCCCAGCAGCTTCGGGACGAGGTCGCCGGGCGCGTCACCGAGCAGATCGCCGAGCCCGAGCGCGACCCGATTCCCGAGGCCGAGGTCGTCGAGCCGCGCGATCCGGTTGCCGACTTCATCGATCGCATCGTCGGCACCGACAGCCTGGGCGAGGCACTGGCGCGCTTCGGCGCCTCACTGCCGACCGAAGGGCACGGCGACGCGCCGGATGACGCCGAAATGCAGCGGATGACGTACTTCGGGGGTCTCGCGGTCGACCTGCTGGCGCGCATCCGAGCGGAGTACGGGCCCGTGCGCGCGGCTCGAGCGTGGTTCGAGTGCCCGCTGATCGACGCAAGCATCGCGTCGGGTCTGGCCGACGGGATCGATCGCTACGAGTCGGGTGACTTCGACGCCGCGGCTTCCGTGCTCGCGTCCGAGCTCGAGCGGATCACGCGATCGATCGCGACCGCGGCCGGGGTGACGGTGACGCCGCGTCGCGACGACGGACTTCCTGCGACCGACACCCCTTGGATCAGCGACGTTCTCGCCGCGCTCCGGGGAGCGCTCTACGAGCCCAGCCGGCGTTATGTCCGCGCGCTCCTGTCGGAGACGACGACAACCGAAGCCCCGAACGACCTCGAGCTCGAAACAACCGAGGGCGTCACCCCGCCGGACGCGGCGCTGCTCGTGCACGCGGCCTGCCATCTGCGCCTGCTCCAACCCGTTTCCGGCACCGTCAACTGATCCCGGGCTCGCGTGTCTCGCGACCAGCGGTCTATACCGGGACTGTCAATGCGATCGTGTAGCCGGCACCGGCGTTGCCCGTGACGGTGGCCAGCTCGCGTACGCCGCCGTCGTCGCCGAACACGTTGTCGCTCGTCAGACTGAGCTGCGCCAGGTTCGCGACGCTCTGGTCGTAGCCGTTGGTCGCGAACCCCGCATTGCACGCCGCGGACGGAATCGCGATCTGGGATGTCGCGATCTTGGAACCGCCACCGGTTGCGTCGGCGAGGCTCGCATAGATCTCGAAGTGAATGTGCGGCCACCGGCCCGGGTAGCAGGCCGGGAAGATGCTCTCGAAGGTGACCACGCCCATGTGATCCGACGCTTGGACGCCGCGGAGGTAGTTCGCGTCGGGCGCGGTGTAGAGCGAGTAGAGACCGTCGCGGTCACAGTGCCAGAGGTATACGCCCGCGCCGGCCAATGGCGCGGCGTCGTTGTTCGTATCGAGCAGCTTGAGCTCGATCGTCGTCGGGACACCTTCCGCGGTACCCGATCCCGTTCCGAAGCTCGACCGGATGTCGCGCCGCACGATGCCGTCTTCACTCAGTAGGTTCGGTCCGTTGGAGCCGTCACCCGGGTACGGCCCGGCTGTCTCTTCGGGAATCGGCGTCGACGTGACGGTGGTGTCCGACGTCGTGCCGGGTGTCGTGCTCGTGCCGGCGCCGTTCGTGCGCGCGGTCGTCGGGCTCGATGTGGTCGACGAGCTCGACGACGCGCACGCCGCGAGTGCGACCACGCCGGCTCCGGCGACGAACCGGAGCATGCTGCGGCGGTTCATGAGCGCGGCGAAATCGACGGATGACAGAGCCGGGTCGAGTTCCATAGCTCTACCGTACGGCGCGAAGTTGAGAGCAAGGCAAGTGCCCGGCCCTTCTCACGCACTTCTTGCGCTGCACGCCGAGGCCTATCCTGATGACCATGTACGACGTGATCTTGCGCGGGGGCACAGTCGTCGACGGGACCGGCGGACCGGCCGTACGCGCTGATGTCGCCGTGCGCGACGGGCGCATCATCGAGGTCGCGCCGGCGATCGACCTGGCGTCCAACGAGGAGATCGACGCGACTGGATGCATCGTCACGCCGGGATTCGTGGATCCGCACACGCACTATGACGGACAGGCCACGTGGGACGACGTTCTCGAACCGTCGACGCCGCACGGTGTCACCACGGTCGTCACGGGCAACTGCGGCGTCGGCTTCGCTCCGGTTCGCCCGGGCCGGGAGCCTTGGCTCATCGAGTTGATGGAAGGGGTCGAGGACATTCCCGGCGCGGCGTTGCACGAGGGGATGACCTGGGGGTGGGAGTCGTTTCCCGAATACCTCGACCTCCTGAGCGGCCGGCAATGGGCGGTCGACGTTGCCGCGCAGCTGCCGCACGGTCCGTTGCGCGGTTACGTGATGGGCGACCGGGGCGCGAAGAACGAGAAGGCGGAACTCGACGACATCGCGGAGATGAGCCGGCTCGCAAAGGAAGCAATGCAGGCCGGCGCGTTCGGGTTCACGACGTCACGAACACTCGGCCACACGAGCGTCGACGGGACACCCGTTCCCGGAACGTTCGCAGCCGACGACGAGCTGTTCGCGATCGCGCAGGCGGTGCGTGACGGTGGTGGCCGGATCTTCGAGGTCGCGATGGCGGGGATCAGCCCCGGCGACGACCCCTCGGTGGTTTCCGCCGAGCTGGATTGGATCGGCAAGGTAGCGGCCGAGACGGGACTCACGACCACGTTCATCGTGCTGCAACACACGCAGGACCCGCAGCGGTGGCGTACCGAGATGGACGCGGCCGGCCGCTGGCGTGCGCGCGGCGCGAATGTCGTTCCACTCGTCGCGGGACGACCGTTCGGCGTGCTCCTCGGATGGGAGGTTCGCCATCCGTTTCGCTTGCGCCCGAGCTACGAGGTACTCGACCACCTCCCGCACGCCGAACGCGTCGCGAGGTTGCGGGACGCGGAGGTACGCGACCGGATCCTCGCCGAGCAACCGGTGACGGAAGATCCGACACAGACCTTTACCCAGGCAGCTCTCATCGGACTGCTTCCGTACTGTTACGTGCTGGCCGGCGACGAGCCCGACTACGAACAGCCCGCGGCTCGGTCACTGCTGGCGATCGCCGAACGCACCGGTACGACCGTGGAAGCGATCGCGTACGACGCAATGGCCGCCGGTGACGGCTCGACCATGCTGCTCCTCCCGTTGTTCAACTACGCCGACGCCAACCACGACGCGCTCTACGAGCAGATGCTGGATCCGTCCGCCATCCTCGGGCTCGCCGACGGTGGGGCTCATTGCGGCGCGATCTGCGACGCGTCGATGCCCACCTACGTGTTGACCCATTGGGCTCGCGATCGGACCCGGGGTCCGCGGCTCACGCTCGAGGACGCGGTGCGTCGGCTCACCTCGCAGCCCGCCGATCTCTACGGCCTCAGCGACCGGGGACAAGTGGCGATCGGGCTCCGGGCCGATCTCAACGTGATCGACTTCGAGCACCTTCGCCTGCACGGGCCGCGCGCGGTCGCCGATCTTCCCGCGGGCGGCACCCGTATCCTGCAGGACGCGAGCGGCTATCGCGCGACGCTGGTGAACGGCAAGATCACCCGGCGCGACGATGCCGACACGGGTGCGCGCCCGGGCCGGCTGCTCCGGAATCAGGCCTCAGCCGCGAAACACTGATGCGCGATAGGACAACGGGTTGCGTACCTGGTTGTTGTGCTTCTGCGCGACCGAGGTCGCTTGCGCCGGAGCTTCGTAGAAGATCGTCTCGCGACCCTGGAACGAGCTCGCGCTGCCGTTGTGCGGATCGGTATTGGGGATGGCGCTGGTGATGTAGGTGCCGCTCGACCCGTAGGAGACGGCGTCGCCGGTGCACTGCGTGACCGGGCTCGGCGTCGTCTTGTCGTCGAAGTAGTAGTTGCTCGGGCTGAGACCGCTGACATTGGTGAGCAATCGTTCGACGTGCGTCACCGTTCCCTGGGGGCCGCCAACCTTCTCCCAGAGCGGCGCGCCGCTCGCCGGCGTTTCCGGTGAGCCGTCGATCAGGACGCCGGCGAGGTTGCGGTCGTTCGTGTAGCGCATGCCCGACGCCGCGGGGCTGTAGTCCCAGAAGTCCATGACGGAGGGGATCGGATGCACGCGCAGGTCGGTCACGATGTCCTCGCGCTGGTCGTAGAAAAACTGCGTGCGCTCGGTGTACGGACCGCTGTTCGCGCCGATGTAGCTGCGGATCGCACGGAGGGGGCCGACGATGTTCGCGATGAAGGCGCCCTCGCCGCTGTCGAAGGTGTCCTCTGATCGGCCGCAGTTCCCCGGCGCGAAGAGCGCCTTGTGGCGATCGACGACGTCGACACGCGTCGCGTTGCCGGCCTTCACCGTGATGACGTCGTCGAGCCAGCGGTCACCGAAGTGCCGCGTGTAGGAGGCGGTCGACACGGACGAGTTCTCGGGATTCGGGCCGGCGTCGAACTGGTAGGTCGTCTTGTAGTTCCCCGAGAGCAGATTGAACGAGTACGCAACGTTGTGACGGCCCATGCCAGGCAGCAGCGTCGTGCCCGATCGCCGGAACAGGTAGAAGTACCCGATGGCACCGGTCAGGGGATCGTTCGCCTGGATGCGCACTCCGGTGTTGTGCAGCACGCCGGTCGGCTCACTGAACGCCGGCGGCTGCTGCGATCCGATGGTACGCGCCATGATCGTGATGTGGTCGAGCGCCGTGAGCTTCCCGCTCCCGCCTCCCGCGTAGGTCTTCGGATCGGCGAACACCACCACGTTCACGGGGTTCGTCGCGTTCGCGGGTTTTCCGTACACCGTGTTGAGCTCGACGCTCTTGCGTTGATCGATCTGGATCGGTACCTGCCCCCAACCGTTCGTCCAGCGGAACGCGACGATGTCGCCGACCGGCGTCCCGATCAGGGACGGCACGAGCGCCCCGGGAATGACCGCCGGATCAGACGACCGCGTCTGTGAGATAGGGGTGGGTGCCACGCCCGCGGCCGGACCGGCGGTGGACACGGAGAGCGTCGGGGCGGCGACCGCCAGCACCGCGAATGCGCCCAACATCGCGCGCCGCCTCGCGAATCGCATGCCCGCCCTCCGGTGCTCGCCTGCTTTCCGAGCTGCACGGTACTCGTCGCGCCGCTTCCGCATGTCCGAGAACCCGCCGCGGGGGCGGGTTTCGACAAAGGCGTTTCTTCGCCCGGCAAGTGGGAACGATCTCCCCGTGCCTACATCTGATCGCGCACGTGGTGTTCTCGATGGAGCCCGTGTCGTACGAGCTGTGGGCGTCGTACCGGCCCGACCCGGAAAACGACGCACCAGACCACGCATGACGCGTCCGCCGGGCGGCGACGCTCCGCGCTACGGCTCCTCGCGCACCCGCAACGAGGGGTCGTAGCGCGTCGGCGACTCAGCAGCCGGTACTGCGGCTGATCGTGTAGTGGTACTGGGTCGTGTTGATGCGCCAGTAGAACGTGACCGTCGCCTGTCCGGGTTCGAGTGTGATCCCGAGCGCCTTGGTCACGAAGTGATACGGGCTTCCCGCCGTCGCCGGGAAGTACCCGAACCGGCCCTGGTCACCTTGCGTGACGACCCAGCCGAGCCAGACGTTCGACGGGAAGTACTGGTAGCCGAGGTGTAGCGACCGGCAATTCTTCAGGTCGGCGACAAAGATGTTGCCCAAGCCGGACGTGCCGGTGCTCGACGTTCCCGAACACCCCGGCGCGCGTCGGACGAAATAGGAGTAGTCGACGCCGCCGATGTTCCAGAAGAAGTGGACGTCGGCCTTCCTGGGCGACGCGTTCAGTTGATGTCCCAGCGCCTGCGTGATGAAGTGATAATTGCTGCCGGCCTCGGCAACGAAATTGCCGATCGCAACGGTCACTCCGTCTTCGATGACCTTCCAGCGCACGACGGTGCCCGCGGGGAAGTCCTTGTAACCCTTGTGCACCTGGGAGCAGCGTCGTAACTCGACCTGGAAGATGTCGCCGTGGTGCGTATCGAGTGGCGGCCTCGTGCCGCACGTGACGGATGACGACGTTTGCTTGTGCTGCTGGCCGTTGTACTTCCACGCAATGTCGACGCGCACGACCGCGGTTGTTCCGTGTAACGACGACGTGATGCTCGAGATGTCGACGGTCGCGGTCTGGGTCTTGGTCACGTTGACAACACGCGTGACCTTCGGCGCGGTGCCGACTTGGACAGTGATCGTCACCGGGATCGGAGGGCTGGGGAACTGAGCGAAATGCACCGTGACGTTCGCGCACGTGGCGTCGACTGCCGGCACGACCGGCGGCGGCGGCCTCGTACCGCACGTGAAGGATGGCGTAAACGTCTTGTGCTTCGAACCGTTGAGCGTCCACGTGATGTCGACGTGCACCACTGCGGTCTGCCCCCGGAATTTCGACGTGACGCCCGAGATGTCGACGGTCGCGGTCTGCGACTTGTTCACGCCGACGACCTGCGTGATCGCCGGCGCGTAGCCGAGTTGGACGGTGATCGTGACCGGGATGGGAGCGGTGGGGAAGGATTCGAAATGCGCGGTGACCTGCGCGCACGTTGCTTCGACCGAGGTCACCACGTTCGCGGCCGCGGGCAGCGCGATGACCGCTCCGATGAGAAGGCAGGCAGCTACC
>JBBQER010000113.1:0-11468 GCA_038320885.1 Acidimicrobiia bacterium | reverse complement strand
TTCTGACGATCGGTCATTTCTCGGATACCTCCGTGCTCTTCACTCTCCGCTTGAAGCCCAATACCCCAGGCACCAAAAAAACAATCGCGTTCTATCCCTCAGATACGGTCCGATCGTGCCGACCCAGGAGGGTTGACGATGGTTCGGGTCGCCGATTGTTCGGGTCGGCCCTAGAGGTGAGTGGCGGGGCGCAAGCTGGTCGCGGTCGCCGCGTTCGCCAGCGGCGGGAGTCCGAGAAGGTCGTCGATGGTGGCGAGCAACCCGTAGTGCGACGTCGGCGCGGTGACTTTGGAGCCAGGATTGACCGAACGCGAGGCGAACGCGTTGGGCAGGTTCGTGTATTCGTCGTAGGTGATGAGCACTGCGGTGGTGCCGCTCTTGTACGACGGAGACTCGAGGATCGGCTGGATGTGCTGTGCGAGCCACGCGTCTCCGGTCGCGGTGTCGCAGTCGTGGGTGTCATTGCACAGGTTCGGGACGATGTACATGAACGTCGGCAGGTTCGCCGTGTCGATCGGGTCCGGCAGCGGCTGGTTCCACTGGTTGCACAGCGCTGCCTCGGCGGTGAAGTAGGGCCACGGGTTGTGCTTCACGGCGTACAGGCCGACGCTGCGCGACTTGCAGTTCGTGGGCATCGATTCGGAGTAGGCGCGCACCGTGCCGCCCGAGTCGAGCACTTCCTTGAAGATGCTCTCGCTCGTGGGGACACATCCGGTTGGCGGAGGACCGTTGGACCCCGCGCAGCCGAAGATGTCGCCGGCGGTCATGGCGATGTAGTTCGGGCGACTGGGTGACGCGGCCTGCGCGTATTTCGTCGCGGTCGCGCAACTCTTCACGACGCCGTTGAACCACGGTGCCGCCGGATTGTTGGTGAGGTTGTAGCCGAATTCGTTCTCCATGACCACGACGACGACGTGGCTGTATGTCACGGGAGGCGCACCGGCGACACAGATTTGATTCGCGATGGTGGCCGTGTTCGTGATGGGCGCGGCGACGCCGGCGCCGCTCACCGTGAGCGAGAACGTCTCTGCCGGTTCCGTGATCGCGTCCGCGATCGTCGGCACGTTCACATTGACCGGCGTCTTGCTGGCCGCCGGGAACGTGAACGACGTGTTGACCGCTGTGTAGTCGCCGGGAGCGACGGCACTTCCGTTGCTCGTCGCGGCGTTGACCGAGATCGGCTGGTAGTAGCGCTGCGCGAGCTTGGGCGCGAAGACGGCCGTGGCGCCTTCGCCGATCTTCACGACCGGCATCACCAGACTCGGCGCGTCGTCGTTGAGAATCTGGACCGGCTCGCGGGCGTTCCCGAGTGTCGCGCCCACCGGACTCGACAGCTTCACCGCGAACGACTGGTAGTCCTCTGCGGTCGTGTCGCCGACGACCTCGACGGCGATGGTGCCGGTCGTCGACCCCGCCGCGATCGTGAGCACGCCGCTGACGGGTTGGTAGTCGTTGTCGGCGACGGTGGCGAGCGCGTCGACAGTCGCGTACTTCACGGTCACGTCGCTCGCCGCCACACTGCTGAGCGACGCCGTGAGCGTGGCCGTCGCGGTTCCGGCATTGCCTTCGATCTGATCGACCGCCGCAGTGGGCAAGCTGATCGTCGGCGGTGCCGCCAACGGCGTGCGGCTCGCGCCGCCGGCCAGGATTGCCGCGATACCCGAGACGACGATCACGAAGACACCGGCTCCCGCCGCGCGTGCACGCCCCCGCCCTCCGCTCATTCGTCAAGGATACGTGGGTTTCGGACAAGCCCGACATATCCGCTCGCGAAAGAGTCGAGCGGGGTCGTATTAGTCCACCCTTACCTTCGCCACAGGAAACTCTTAATCGCCATCGCGAACCTGCAGTTCTTGGTCACCGCCTTCTCCGCGGCTCCCGCTCCATCGCCGATCGCCCCGACGACGGGGCGCGATCGCAACTTCGATCACGCCGTTGCCATGGGCTTCGCGGGCGCGGTCGGTCTTTTCGTCACGATCGGGCTCTGGCTGCGCCACGGCGGGATCGGCGCGGCCAGTGGACCCGGTGGCATCGCAACCGCAGTCGGACAGATCACAGCACTGGTCGGAACCTACGCGGTGCTCGTGCAGCTTCTGCTGATGTCGCGGGTTGCGTGGATCGAACGTGCCGTCGGCCTCGACCGTCTCGCGGTGTGGCACCGGTGGACCGGCTTTGCGACCGTGTGGCTGCTCGGCGCTCACGTCGTGTTCACGACGATCGGGTATGCCCAGGCTGACAACCTGTCGCTGTGGGCGCAGACGCGCGACTTCGTCTCGCATTACCCGGACGTGCTGATGGCTTGGGTGGGCTGGGTGGCGTTCCTTGCGGTCGCGGTCACCTCGGTGCGGGTCGCGCGGCGCAAGCTTGCGCGGCAGACCTGGTACTTCGTGCACCTGTACGCCTACCTCGCCGTTGCGCTCACGTTCGCCCATCAACTCGCGGTCGGACCGACTTCGACGGGGACCGCGCTGCCCGCGTGTGGTGGGTGGCTCTGTATGTCGCCGTGTTCGGGGCAATGCTGTGGTGGCGGGTGCTCGAGCCCGTGCGCCTCAATCGCCGCCACGGTCTGCGCGTCGAAGGCGTCCGGCGCGAAGCCCCCGGCGTCGCGTCGATCTACCTCAGCGGTCATCACCTCGACGAGCTCGACGCGAGACCAGGCCAATTCTTCCTCTGGCGATTCCTGACGCCGAGTGGTTGGTGGCAGGCGCATCCCTTTTCCCTGTCGGCGGCGCCGACCCGGCGACGCATGCGCATCACCGTGAAGGACCTCGGCGACCACTCGCGTCGTTTGCAGCGGGTCAAACGCGGGACGCGCGTCTTTGCCGAAGGGCCGTACGGCACGTTCACCGCCGAACGCCGCACCCAACGGGGCGTGCTGCTGATCGCGGGTGGCATCGGCATCACCCCGCTGCGGGCGCTGCTCGACGGATTCGGATCCGGCGTCGACGTCGTCTTGCTCTACCGCGTCGAACGCGCCGAAGACGCCATTTTCGGCGACGAGCTACGCAGTTTCTCGGGTGCCGCGAACATGACGATCCACGTGTTACCCGGCACCCAAATCGGTGACGACCGGACCGACTTGCTCAGCGTGCCCGCCCTGCAGCGCGGAGTACCTGATATCGCGCGCCGCGAGTGCTTCGTGTGCGGCCCGCCCGGTCTGATCGACGCGATCAGGCGCCGGCTGCGGATACTGGGTGTGCCGCCGCGCCTGATCCACTACGAACGCTTCGAGTTCTAGGGGTATCGACACATGCGACGCGCCGTTCCCGCGGTTGTCATCACGATGATCGGCCTCGGCGCGCTCGCGACGTTCAAGTCGTCGCCGAGCATTGCGACGAAGCACGCGGCCGGCGCGATCAGTCCGGGCCGAGCGACAACACCGGCGACGGGCCCGCCGCCCCGCGGAACAGGAGTACCGGCGACCGGCGCGGGTCCTACGACCACGGGCGGCGCCACGCGTACGGTCGACGGCGACGCCGTGGACAACCAGTACGGCACGGTCCAGGTGCGAGTGACGCTCCTGGGCAACAGGATCACCGGCGTGACTGCGCTCCAGATGCCCTTCGATCGGGAGCGCTCCGCGTACATCAGCCAGCAAGCCGGGCCGTATCTCCAACAGGAAACCTTGCAGGCGCAGAGCGCGCAGATCGACATCGTGTCCGGCGCCACGTATACGAGCGACAGCTACGCGCAGTCGTTGCAGAGCGCGCTCGACAAGGCGCACGCCTAGACCGGGATTGCCCATGCGCCCGCTCCGGCGTACCGAAGAGCAGTGGGGGACCGTGATCACCGTCGACGTGCACGATCCCGTCGACGAGGAAGTGATTGACGCGTGCTTCGCGTGGTTCCGGCACGTCGATGACGTCTTCAGCACGTGGCGCCCGGACACCGAGATCATGCAGATCGGACGGGGAGACCTTTCGGTCGGAGACGCGAGCCCGCTCGTGCGCGAGGTGCTTGCGCTGAGTGAGCAGATGCGGCTGGAGACCAACGGGGCGTTCGACATCTCGTTCGGCGCACACGCGCCGATCGCACCGCGCCCGGGTTGGGCGCCGATTGATCCATCGGGCGTCGTCAAGGGATGGGCAGTCGCGCGGGCGGCCAAGTTGTTGCGCGGCGCAGGCGCGTCGTGCTTCTTCGTGAACGCGGGCGGCGACGTCCTCACCTCGGGTTGCCCCGCGGGCTCGGGCGCGGGATGGCGCGTCGGCATCCAGCATCCGTGGGAGCGGGATCGGGTCGCAGCGGTCGTCGCGGTCGCGGCGGGCGGTGCGGTCGCGACTTCGGGTCGCTACGAACGCGGGGATCACGTCGTCGATCCACGCTCCGGTCTCCCGGCTGTCGATCTCGCCTCGGTGACGGTTATCGGCCCCGACCTTGCGGTCGCGGACGCGTACGCGACGGCTGCGGTGGTCCTCGGACCGAGGGAAGGAATGCAGTGGCTCGCGACCCGCGCGGGCTACGAGGGCATGGGGATCACCGACGATCGCGAGGTGCTGCTCACAGCCGGATTCGACCGCCACCGCCTGTCGTAGCGACCCGCTTGTTCCTTCGACGCGGCCGAGCGGTTCCCATCGCGTTTACCTTGCCCGTTCGTGGTCGACCCCTCGGATCGACGGCGCAGAGCCGAGCCGCGTGGGTGACGCTCGACGAAGCCACGATCGAGGACCTGATTCCGCTCGGCATCGTGCGCGCGGTCGCACCGGGCGACGTCCTGTACCGGGCCGGCGAACCGACGCCCGACTTCATCGTGATCCTCGAAGGCGAGGTCGAGATCGTCCGACCGGGCGACGCCGGCGACGTCGTCCTGGCCGCGCACGGCGCGATGCGCTTCATCGGTGAGCTGGGTCTGCTCATCGGCCAACGGGCGTTCCTGACGGCGCGCGTCTCGCAACCGGGGCGAGTCCTCGCGATCGACCTCGACACGCTGCGCGAGCTGATGAGCAGGAAGCCCGATCTCTCGGACACGATCTTCCGGGCGCTGGTCGCGCGGCGCGAGGTGCTCCGAGCCGGCGCCGGTGCGGAAGCAATCCGCATCATCGGTTCGCGCTACTCGCGGGAAGCGATGGCACTGCGGGCGTTCGCGAACCGGTCCCGCCTCCCGCACACGTGGATCGACCTCGAGTACGTCGACGACGCGCCGGTCTTCCTCGCGAGCATCGGTGCTCGGCCGGGCGCGTCCCGGTCGTGATCACACCGATGGCGCGGCTGCTGCATCCCTCGCCGGGTGAGTTCGCCGCGCATCTGGGTCTGACCTACCGGGACGCGCCCGGCCATATGACCGACCTCGTGGTCGTCGGCAGCGGGCCGGCCGGGCTCGCGGCCGCTGTGTACGGCGCGTCTGAGGGGCTCGCAACGATTGCACTCGATGCGGTCGCCGTCGGCGGCCAGGCCGGCGCGAGCTCGCGCATCGAGAACTACGTCGGTTTTCCGAACGGCGTGTCGGGCGACGAGCTCGTCGGGAGCGCGGCAATGCAGGCGATACGTCTCGGCGCCCGCATCAACGCTCCGTGCGACGTCGCTGGTCTCCGCATCGATGAAGGCCTCCACGTGGTGGTGCTCGCCGACGGGAGTGAAATCTCGACGCGCGCGGTGATCGTCGCTTCCGGCGCGCGCTACCGCAGGCTCGAGGTAGACGACCTCGAGCGTTTCGAAGGGGCCGGTGTCTACTACGCCGCGACCGATCTCGAAGCCCGGGTGTGCCGCGGATCCAACGTCTTGGTTGTCGGCGGGGGGAACTCGGCCGGCCAAGCCGCCATCTACCTGGCGCAGCAAGGCAGCCCGGTATCGCTCGTGGTTCGCCGGCGCGAGCTCACTGAGACGATGTCGCAGTACCTCATCGCGCGGATCGAGGCCGATCGTCGCATCGACGTGCTGCGGCACACCGAGGTCCGCGAGCTCGCCGGCGAACTGCACCTCGAACGCGTCACGCTCGAGGACAATCACACCGGTCAGCGCCGAACCGTGCCGTGCCGGGGTCTGTTCTGCTTCATCGGTGCGGTCCCTGCGACGGCGTGGCTCAGCGACTGCGTGGCGCTCGACCGCTCCGGCTTCGTGATCACCGACCGGTCTTTGCCGAGCGACGCCGCGACCGCGTTCGGCGGACGTGACCCGTTGCCGCTCGAGACGTCCACACCGGGTGTGTTCGCGGTCGGCGACGTCCGGAGCGGCTCATTGAAACGCGTCGCCGCCGCGGTGGGCGAAGGATCGACCGCGGTGCGCTCGGTGCACGAATATCTCGCGATCCATTCGTAGAGAGTAACGAGCGCGAGGCATCACTCCGGTAGCGGGAAGTCCGGACGCTCGTAGACGAACGGGTCGTCGGGCGACCGATGAGACGGGCGGCGCGGTGCGACCGGCCCGCTGACGATGCCGGGTCGGGAGCCCGACCACGGCGCCGGGGGAGCGACCACCAGGTCCGCCCACCGGCAAGCCAGGTCTTCGTAGTTCACGCGCCAACCGCGAAAGTGCGGCCACGCCGCGCCGACGTCACGTTCGATCGGGAACCCGCTGTCGTCGAGGAGCGCGACCGCAGCCGCGAATTCGGCTTCGGTCAGCTCGATGGGGCTGTCGGGAAGCGGATCGTCGTCGAACCGCCAACCGAGCGAGCTCGAGATGCGCCGGAGCGCGACGTAACCCATACGCAGGCACATGCGCGCCTGGGACGGCGCGCTCTCGGGCTGGAGCGCGAGGTGCATCGCCGCGGCGTCCATCACCGACAGCAGGCTGAGCACCCACGACGACCACGGGTCGGGTGAGCGAAACAGCAACAAGACCGGATAGCTCACGTGCGATTCGGAGACCTCTGCCGCCCATTGCTCCCACGACGCGTAGAAGTCGGGCAACGCGTCGGTGATGCCGACGAGCTGATGCCGGATGAGGATCTCCGGTCCCCATGCCGGTTCGCCGGCCGGCTCGTGAGCATCGTCGTCAGGGCTTCGCGGCGATTGAACGCCGCGTAGAGCGACGGGAGGTAGGCGATCTGCAGTGCAACGACGATGAGTCCCGTCGCGCCGGCCATTGTCGTGATCGTGTCGTTCGTCAAATGCCCGCTGCGGGCCTGGCCGAGGGTGAACATCGCGGCGATGACCTGGCTGACCGCGTGCCCGAGGTCATGCGTGTACGTCACGAGCATCAACACGAACGCAATGCCGAAGAGCGCGAGCCACACGACGAGTTGGGCGAGCACCGCGATGGGCCCGATCGGCGCCAGGATCGCATCCTTGCGTTCGTAGCTCGTGGTGAGCCGGGCGAGAGCGGCGAAGAAGAGACGCACAGCGCGGGTCACCATCGTCGACAGGCGGGCCAGACCCCACTGCCCGCGCGGCAGAACGATCGTGAAGACCACGACGGTCCACGTGAGCCCGAAGAGTGCGGCGCCCCCGGCTACGGCAACAACGCGTCCCATTACGCCGGGATCGCCGCCGCGTGCCGTCGGTACGCCCAGCCCGGGCCGCGCAGGACGAACGACAGGCGGTCGCGCCAGGTCTCGGAGCGGCTGACGTCGCGCAGCATCTCGAAATGCTCGCGTCCCGCGACGCGCGCGGGATTGAACGTGCCGAGATTCTTGGTCAATCCGTAGACGACGGGTTCGCCTTCGGGTTCGAAGGTGCCGAACAGCCGGTCCCAGGTGATCAGGATGCTGCCGTGGTTCCGGTCGATGTACTGCTGATTGCTCCCGTGGTGGACCCGATGGTGCGACGGCGTGTTGAACATCTTCTCGAATGGTCCGAGCCGCCGGATCGTGTCGGTGTGGAACCAGTACTGATACAGCAGGTTGATGCCACGGGCCTGGGCGATGAGGTCGGGGTGCAGTCCGAGCAGCGCCAGCAAGCTGTACGGCACGAAGGTCCCGACGGCATCGGCGACCGGCTGCCGTAGTGCCGTCGAGAGGTTGTAGCGCTCACTCGAATGGTGCACGACGTGGATCGCCCACATGTAGCGGCTCTCGTGCATGAACCGATGGTTCCAGTAGTAGATGAAATCCCACCCGAGCGTTGCGGCGGCCAGCGCGGCTGGCCCGCGGCCCAGGTCGCGCACGAGCCGACGGTTCCACATCCGGTTCGCGGTCGTGCGTGATGCCAGCGCGGTCGTGATCGCGATGCCGCCCGTGACCACCGCCACGGGGCCTCCCACGCGCGCGACGCGCCGAGCGGCGCGGGCGGCGGAGCGCCGGCGTCGGGTCCGCGTCGGGTGTTCGTCTTCGTTCGACTCGAGTCGGGCAACCAGATCGGCGATGGTCGTCGCCGCCACCGCGGTCGCGGCGGTGACGATCAACGCCTTTCGGTACTTGCCTTTGCCGGGCGTGACCGGTCCGAACAGCTTCGGCGCGATCATCGGCGCGACGAGACTGCCGACGCCCATCGCGAGACTGGTAACCGTGTCGCGGCGCTCGTAGTCGGCCGGCGTCGGGCCCCGCTCGGCCGCGTGCGCGCGGAGCCACAGATGCTCGGCACCCATCGTCCCGAAGTAGAGGGGAACGGCGGCAACGGTCGCGTCCATGGTTGATCGCCTACGAGATCACGTGCCGGCCAGGCGAGCGACGATCGGCGCGACGGTGTCGATCGAGTCGTCGTTGAAGACGTAGTAGGAGAGCCCCCAGCGCTCACGGCGTTCGACGAGGGTGTCGCAGATCTGGTCTTCGGTGCCGATCAGCACGTATGGGCTCGCGAGAACCGTCGCCGCGCTGAGATCGATCGCAGGGTCGTCGGCGGGGAGGGAACCGGCGATCGCCGCGGCGGTTCCTTCGCGGTCGTCGGTGATGACGATGAACGGGACGACGATTTGCAGCTCGATCTCGGCGTAGCGATTACCGGCCGCTTCGCGAATCGCTTTGATCTTTCGGTCCACGGCTTCGGCACTCGCGTCGGCCAGGTTCTGCTCGGCCCACGCCTCGTTCGACTTCGTCGCGGGGTTGATCGCCACGATGTCGGCTTCGCGAGCCGCGAAACGCGTCATGCGCGGTCCGCCGGCAACGAGGAGGATCGGCGGACGCGGTTGCCGGACGGTCGGCGGATACATCTCGTGGCCGGCGATGGTGTAGTGATCACCGGAGAACTTGACCGATCCTCCGGCGAAGAACGCCTTGATGACCGTGACCGCCTCTTCCAATCGCGACACGCGATCGCGCGGCGCGTCGAAGGCGAGACCGGCCTGCTCGTAGTCGGACGCCATCCATCCCGCACCGAGCCCGACTTCGACGCGACCGCCCGAGAGCCGGTCGAGCGTCGCCAACTCCTTGGCCAGCACGAGCGGATGGCGGTAGTCGTTGGCGAACACCAGGCATCCGACTCGCAGGGTCTCGGTCGCGCACGCGGCGGCGGTCATCGCGGCGATCGGTGCCAGCTGCTGATCGAAGTGGTCCCGCAGCATGAGCGTGGAGAAGCCCAAGGTCTCGTACCGGCGCGCGGCGGTGGCCCACTGCTCACCCGTCGGCGCATCCGAGGTATGTACACCGAATCGGAACGGTCGATTGCCGGCCATGCGCGTCTCCTTGTTCGAGCACGCGAACCTACCGCTCGCCGTAGGATCCGGCGATGGGACGACTCGACGGCAAGGTGGCGCTGATCACCGGCGCGGCGCGTGGACAGGGAGCAGCAGAGGCCCGGCTGTTCGCGGCCGAGGGGGCTCGCGTCATGTTGGGCGACGTCCTCGACGACGACGGTGAGATCGTGGCAAAGGAGTTGGGCGACCGCGCCGCCTACCACCATCACGACGTCACCAGCGAGGCCGACTGGGACGCCATCGTCGGGGAGACCACGTCCCGGTTCGGTCGCGTCGATGTGCTCGTCAACAACGCCGGCGTCTTCCGGATCATCGGCCTGACCGCGACGTCGCTCGAGGAGTACATGCGGATCGTGACGATCAACCAGGTCGGGACCTTTCTCGGTATCAAGGCCGTGACCGAGACGATGATCGGTCAGCGTTCGGGATCGATCGTCAACATCTCGTCCGTTGCCGGTTTGACCGGCAGCGCGGGAACGATTGCGTACACGGCGAGCAAGTTCGCGGTGCGGGGGATGACGAAGGTCGCGGCCCTGGAGCTGGCCCCGTTCGGGGTGCGGGTCAACTCGGTGCACCCGGGCCTGATCGATACGACCATGTTGCGGGACGCATTCGAGTTGAGCGTCGAGGTGAACGCCGAGGCGGCCCGGGCGAGTGTCCCGAACGGGAGGCTCGCCACCGCCGACGATGTCGCCCGCCTCGTTCTCTATCTCGCTTCCGACGACAGCGACTACTCGACGGGCGCCGAGTTCGTCGTCGACGGCGGCATGACCGCGCGACTCTGAGGGCGCGGCTAGGACTTCAAGACGTTGACGGCGCGGGCGATGACGAGCAGCAGCGTGACGACCGAGATGACGGACTGCACGAGCATCGTGAGCTTCGCCCAGCGGGTCATCGGCATCGTGTCCGTCGGGCTGAACGCCATCGCGTTCGTGAACGCCACGTAGAGGTAGTCGACGAAGCCGGGCTCCCAGTCGGACGGCGCGAGCTCGGGGTTCGTCATCTGGGGAAACACGAAGTCGGGGTACGGCTGCGAGCCGGCCGCGCGCTCGATCGGGCCGCCCCGGTCGAACTCCCAGTACCAGATGCCGAACATGATCACGTTCGTGAGCCAGATCGCGCCGCCGGTGAGCAGGAGCTCCGACGGGTTCTTGATTCCTGTCGCGCGTACGAGATCGACGATCAAGCGCCCGGCGGACGTTGCGTTCGCCAAGCTCATCACTGCGATGAGCGACAGGCTCGCGACCCGCAGTACGAGCGTTCGGCCCTTGAGCGGACCGGACCGCGCGACGAACACGCCGAGGAGCAGGAGCACCGCGAGACCGGGGAGCACCCACCAGGGCCGGCTCGCGACTCGGGATGGCAGCGCCAGCATGAGCCCGATCGCGGCGACAACCGCGATCGTCACCTGCACCCGCGGTTCCTCGCTCGTCACCCCCCGCCACGCCATCCCGACGGGTACCTGGGCGACGCGTATCGCGCTGCGAGGATCGACGAGTCGCTGCAGCCGCTTCAGCAGGGTGTTGAGGTCGTCGCCCGGCTCTCCCGCGCCGGCACGCGGATCGTCGTCGCTGCCGCCGTCCATGTCCCGGATTCTGTCGCGACCGCGCCCGCACCGCGGTGATCGGCACGCGGCGGCCGTGCCCGGTCGGCGCCGGACAGGGCAGACTGATCGCCATGAGCGGGCTGAATATCGCGGACATCTTCGAAACGGTCGTGGCGACGGTCCCGGATCATCCGGCGGTGGTGGTGCGCACCGGCGACGGCCGGGACGAGCTCCGGCTGTCGTTCGCGGAGCTCGACGCCCGGGTCAACCGCCTGGCCCACGCGCTCGCGGCCTTGGGAATCGGCGAGGGGGATCACGTCGGCTGCCATCTCTATGACGGCAACCAGTACGTGGAGGCCACCCTCGCCGCGTACAAGCTGCGCGCCGTGCCCGTGAACGTCAACTTCCGCTACGTCGACGA
>JBBQER010000112.1:0-11478 GCA_038320885.1 Acidimicrobiia bacterium | reverse complement strand
CCTACGAGATCGGCCTCCCCAACCAGGGGCTCCAGATCCTGTACGAAATCCTGAATGAGCGGCCCGATGCGGTGGCCGAACGCGCCTACGCGCCCTGGATCGACATGGAAGCGTCGATGCGGGCCTCGGGACTGCCGCTCTTCAGTGTCGACAGCCACCGGGGCGCCCACGAGTTCGACGTACTCGCGTTCAACCTGTCGGCCGAGCTCGTCTACACGAACCTGCTGAACCTCGTTGACCTCGCCGGAGTGCCGGTCCGCAACGAGCACCGCGCACCCACCGACCCGATCGTGATCGCGGGCGGTCACTGCGCGTACAACCCCGAGCCACTGGCCGAGTACGTCGATGCGTTCGTGATCGGCGACGGCGAAGAGGTCGTCAGCGAAATCGCCGAGGTCGTGGGGGCCTGGAAGCGTGGAGGTCGTGCCGCCCGGGAGGCCGTGCTCCGCGAGCTCGCCACGATCCCCGGCGTCTACGTGCCGGCGATGTACGAGGTCGACTACGACGGTCCGGCGATCGCCGAGGTCCGGCCGCGTTTCCCCGACGTGCCCGCGGTGGTCGACAAGCGCACGGTTGCCGATCTCGCCGATTGGCCGTACCCGAAGCAGCAGTTGGTCCCGCTCGTCGAGGTGGTGCACGACCGGCTCAACGTCGAGATCTTCCGGGGCTGCACCCGCGGCTGTCGGTTCTGCCAGGCCGGGATGATCACGCGCCCGGTGCGCGAACGCCCCGAGGAGCAGGTGCGCGCGATGGTGCGCGACGGCCTCGCCCGTACCGGCTACGACGAGGTCGCGCTCACCTCCTTGTCGAGCGCCGACTTCTCGGGCATCGACGGTGTGGTCGCCGACATGGTGAACGACCAGGTCGGGACGGGCCAGGTCAGCGTGTCGTTGCCGAGCCTGCGGGTCGACGCGTTCAGCGTGAAGATCGCCACCGAGATCCAGAAGGTGCGCCGCACCGGCCTCACGTTCGCGCCCGAGGCGGGCTCCTGGCGGTTGCGACAGGTGATCAACAAGCTGATCCGCGAAGAGGATCTCTACAGCGCAGTCGATGCGGCATACTCGCAGGGTTGGCGCCGGGTGAAGCTCTACTTCCTCACCGGGCTGCCGACCGAGATGGACGACGACACACTGGGCATTGCCGAGCTCGCCACCAACGTGGTCGACATCGGCCGCCGGTACACGAAGCAGGCGAGCTGCACTGTGTCGGTCGGCGGGTTCGTGCCCAAGCCGCACACACCGTTCCAGTGGTTCGGTCAGAACAGCGTCGAGGAGCTGCACCGCAAGATCTCGATGTTGCGCGGCGCGACCAGGGGAACCAAGGCGCAGGTGAAGTGGCACGACCCCGAGGCGACGTTCGCGGAGGGGATCGTGAGCCGCGGCGATCGCCGCATCGGCCGGGTCATCGAGGCCGTGTGGCGGGCGGGCGGAACGTTCCAGGAGTGGAGCGAGCACTTCACGCTCGACCGCTGGACCGAGGCTATGCACGCCGAGGGTCTGGATCCCGACTGGTATGTGACCCGGCACCGGACGGCCGACGAGGTCCTGCCCTGGGACCACATCGCAGCGGGCCTGCACCACGATTTCCTCTGGAACGACTGGCAGGAGGCCCTGGCCGAGCACGGGCTCCCCGATTGCCGGTGGACTCCCTGCTACGACTGTGGGGTATGCACCGACTACGCCCTCGAGCACGTGGTGGCCTCGCCCCTCGCGCCGGCCGGCGGCAGCCAGGGCACGGGCCAGGATCTGAGCGAGGGCGCGGGCGTACCCGTCCGCTTCCTCGGGGCGAAGCCCACCCAACAACACGGTGCGAAGCCCGCCGCGGTGCCGACCGGAGTGCAGGCATGAGGGGCGGGGCGGCCAATCCGGTGCGGCTCCGCTACACGAAGCGCGGCAAGATCCGTTGGATCTCGCACCGCGACGTGGCCCGGGCGCTCGAGCGGGCGTTTCGTATCACGCAACTCCCGCTGGCGTTCACGGAGGGGTTCTCGCCCCGACCCAAGGTGAGTTTCGGCTTGGCGTTGTCGACCGGTCACGAGAGTGACGCGGAATACATCGACCTCGTGTTCGCCGAAGAGGTCGACCTCGAGCCGTTGTCGGTGTCACTCACCGAAGCGTTGCCCGAAGGTATGGCTGTTACCGGCGCGGTTCCGCTCGCGGAACGCGCGCCGGCGTTGCAAGAAGCGGTGACCTCGGTCGTGTGGCGGGTAGAGCCCGTCGCCGCCGACGGCACACCGATCGACGCGTCCGAGGTCGGTGCGCACGTGGAACGTGCGCTCGAGCTGCCGGCGCTTCTCACGTCGAAGCGGCGCAAAGGCCGCGACGTGGAGGAAGACGTCCTGCCGTTCATTCGGCGGTGCGTCGTCCAACTTACGAATCCGGTGAGTCTCGAGATGGAGCTCATCACGCAACCACGCAGTGCCAAGCCCGGCGAGGTGCTTGCCGGGATCGCCAGTGCGACCGGCCTGGCCGGTGGATTGGCCGAGGCACAGGTACTGCGAACCCATCAATGGATCGAGCGCGACGGCACGCGGTTGGAACCGCTGGCTGCCGACACGCGCCCGCGTGTGCTGGAAGCGCACGCGTCATGAGAGAAGGCATCGATGTCCGAAGTCGAGCGCTCCGACACTGGAGCAATCACCGAATCACCCACGCTGCTGCCGCACAGCGCAGCTGACACGAAAGCAGCAGCGGCGGCCGCCGAGAGGAAGAGCGCCGAGCCCGAAGGTTCGGGCACCACTGCTGATCGGCCGCAGCCGGCCACTGACGACCGCGACACGGCACCGACGCCCCGTCGCCGCGCGCCGAGCGCCCCCCGCGCCGAAACCGGCACGGTCGGCGAACCGCGCGGCGCCAAGAACGGCGAGGCCAATGTTGAGTCCGGCGCCACGTTCGGCGGTTCCGATGAGCCCGCAACCGGTGAAGCCGGTGCGGCCGACGCCGCGCGCAAGCGGCGCCGGCGCGGTTCACGCGGCGGGCGGGGTCGCAAGAAGCCCGGCACCGCGGGCGCCGGGTCCGGTCCGGGAGCCGGCAACGCCGACGACGAGTCGATGAGCGGTAGCGAAGACTGGACCGCCGCCACCGCCGACCGCGGGCTCACCGCGGACGACATCGGCGAAGACGCCCGTGAGGATGCGGGCCTCCGCGACCGTCCGGCCGCTCGCACAAGTGCGCCGCGCGGGCCCCGTCCCGAAGCCGCGGCCAAGCCCCGCGTCGGCGACAGCCGGCCGGGCGCGCCGTCGCCGGCTGCGGGTCCCGAAGCCGAAGGCGGCGACTCGCCGGCCAAAAAGCGCCGTCGCCGTCGCGGTGGCCGGGGCCGGAGCAAGACCGGTGGCGCCGAGCGCCCCGAGGGAACGCCGGCGCCTGCTCGTACGCAACGCGAGGCCACCAAGGCGCCCCGCTACGTCGACGCCGGCGCGCAGCTGAGTGGCGTCGACATCGACGGCACCGCCCTGCTCGACTCGCTCGACAGCGAGACGTTGGCCCGTCGTCGGGGTTCGCACCGCAACGGCCGCCCGACTGGTCGCTACCTGATGGTGGTCCACCAACGCAACGACGGCATCGCACACATCGCGGTGCTCGAGGGACGCACCCTGGTGGAGCACTACGTCTCGATGCCGACCGACGACACGTTGTCGATCGACGGGAACATCTACCTCGGTCGTGTGCAGAACGTACTGCCCGGTATGGAGGCGGCGTTCATCGATATCGGTACGCCCAAGAACGGTGTGCTCTACCGCGGCGACGTGATCTACGACCCGAGTGACGTCGAGGGCGGCCAGCGGCCGCGCATCGAGAGCGTGCTCCGCAACGGCCAGTCGATCATCGTGCAGGTCACCAAGAACCCGATCGCGCACAAGGGCGCGCGCCTCACCCAGGAAGTGAGCCTCGCCGGCCGCTTCGTCGTGATGGTCCCGGGCCAGCCGCAGACCTACGGGATCTCGAAGCGACTGCCCGACGACGAGCGCAAGCGCCTCCGCACCGTGCTCGACCGGCTGCGCCCGGCCGACGCGGGGCTGATCGTCCGCACCGCCGCCGAAGGTGCCACCGAGGAAGAGCTCGAGCGCGACATGTTGCGCTTGAACGAGCAGTGGCGCCAGATCTCCGAGTTCGCCAAGAAGGCCAAGCCGGGCAGCCTCCTCTACAAGGAGCCGCCGCTCGCGACGCGCTTGATCCGCGAGGAGTTCACGAAGGAGTTCCGCGGTGTCGTCATCGACGATCCGACGCTCTACGAGGAAGTGCGCGCGTACGTCGAGGCGATCGCGCCCGAGCTGGCCGACCGCGTCGAGTCCTACGACGAAGTCGCCGAGAACCTGCCCGTGTTCGAGAAGTTCCACGTGCACGAGCAGTTGCACAAGGCGCTCGAACGCAAGGTGTGGCTCCCGTCGGGTGGTTCGCTCGTCATCGAGCGCACCGAGGCACTGACCGTCATCGACGTGAACACGGGTAAGAACGTCGGCACGACGAATCTCGAAGAGACCGTGTACCGGAATAACCTCGAGGCGGCCGAGGCCGTGTCCCGGGAGCTGCGCCTGCGGGACATCGGCGGCATCATCGTCATCGACTTCATCGACATGGAGTCGACGAAGAATCGCGCGGCCGTCGAGGAAGCGTTCCGCGAGGCGCTCGCCCGCGACAAGACGCGCACGCAGGTGTTCCCGATCTCGGAGCTCGGCCTGTTGGAGATGACCCGCAAGCGGGTTTCGGAGGGGCTGGTTGAGGTGTTCTCCACCACGTGTCCCGAGTGCAACGGCCGAGGATTCATCGTCGACGAATCCCTCCTGGAGTAGCCGGAGCCGGGGAGTGCCAGCACCCGGCATGCTGTGGGGGGCCGCTCCCTTGTCGGGAGCGGCCGTCCGCGGTCGAATGGCCGTGAATGACCGGCGTGCTCGGACTTAGGACGCGCGCCGCCTGGCGCCGACGGTGGCCGTCATTCCTCGCGATCGCGATCCTGTTCGGGCTGACACTCGGGGCGACCATCACCGCCGCGGCCGGCGCCCGGCGCACGCAGAGCGCGCCGGCGCGCTTCCTTCGTGAAGACGGAACGTTCGACGTGCTGGTCTCGATGCAGCCGATCAACTCGTTTCGCGGCGTGAAGGAGATTGCGGCTCTGCCGCAGGTGCGCAGTATCAGCGCCAACGTTGGCGTGGCCGCGTTCCCCGTCGGCAACTACACGTCCCTGTTGGCGCCCGTCGACGGTACGGGCGGCATCACGGTCTACCGGGGAGTGCTGCAAGCGGGCCGGCGCCCCGATCCTGACGCCGACGATGAGATCATGCTTTCCGAGGCGAGCGCCCGGACGTTCGACGCTCGCATCGGCGATCGCATTCGGCTGGTCGCATTCGACGAGGCGCAGACCAAGCGCTGCCTGTACGCCGACAACCAGCCCGCCGATTGCGCGCCGCTGTTCCGGAAACCGAAGTTGGCGGTCCGTGTCGTCGGCATCACGAGGACCGCCAATGATGTGAACAACCGGTCCGGCGATTTCTCGATCTCCGTGCTCAGCGGCAGATTTTTCGAGCGGCATCGGGCAGACCTCGGCTGGAATCCGCTGCTGTTCGTTCAGCTGCGTCCCGGTGTCTCCACCGCCTCGTTCGTTGCCGCCGCCCGCCGGGTGCTGCCGCGCGGAGGGGAGGCCGAGTTCGACCTCGCAAACGCGGCCGCGTCGTTCGACGCCGTGGGCGTGCTCTCAACTGGGCTCACGTTGTTCGCCCTCGTCGCCGGGCTTGCCGGCGCGTTCGCCGTGGGCCAGGCGATCGTGCGCCAGGTGCGTGCCGATGACGAGGAGCGAGCGGTGCTGGCGACACTGGGCGCGACCCGCCGGGTGGTGTTGGTCGATGCGCTCGCGCCGGTGGCGATCGCGGCGCTCCTCGGTTGTTTCGCCGCGTTGCTCGTTTCGTATGTGGCGTCGGAGTGGATGCCGATCGGCTTCGCTCGCCGGCTCGATCCGAGCCGAGGTCGCGAGCTCGACTGGCTCGTCGTCGCCGCCGGTATCGGGGTCGACCTCATCGTGGTGGGCGTCTCGGTGACGCTCACGGTGCGGTCGTCGCGGCGGGTTGTTACCCAGCGGTCGCGGCGCGCTTCGCTCGCGCTCGCGACGGTTGGCGCAGCGTCCGCCTCCGCCGCCGTCGGGCTGCGCAACGCCGCGTCGCCCGGACGCGGCCGGCGCGCGGTACCGGTTCGCTCGGCCTTCGTCGGCGTGGCGGCCGCGGCGGCCGGCATCGTCGGGGTGCTGGGGTTCAGCGGAGGCTTGGCCCATCTCGTCGACACGCCCCGGCTGTACGGCTGGACCTTCGATCTGATGGGTGTCGACAGTTCGTACACGGCCCGCGTGACGTCCGACCCGGGAGTGGGCGCAGTGGCCGACCTCCGCACCGGTGTCCCGTTGCGGGTCAACGGCCGCCCGACGCTCGGGCAGATGGTCGCGCCGATTGTCGGTGACATCGCGCCCGCGATCGTCACGGGGAGGGCCCCCGTTGCGAACGACGAGATCGCGCTCGGCCTCGACTCACTCCACGCGGCGCGGGCCCATCTCGGCGGCACCGTCGCGGTAGCAGGCGCGAAGGGCAAGCTCGCGATGCGCGTCGTCGGCCGCGCGGTGTTCCCGACCGGCACCGATGCCTACCCGCTGGCCGACGGCGCGATCCTCGCGCCGCGCTCGCTCGCGACGCTCGGTGACGGCGACTCCTCGCACTCGTTGGCGATCCGCTACCGGCCCGGTGCCGATCGTGCCGCTACCTACGCCCGGCTCGATGCCCTCGATGCCAGGACGCAACCCGACGCCAGCCCACCCGATCGTCCCCGGCCGCCAGCCGAGATCGAGAAGCTCCGCCAGGTCGAGTCATTACCCAAGGTGCTCGCAGGCTTCCTCGCGCTCTTGGGCGCCGTCGCGCTCGCCCATGCGCTTGTGGTCGGGGTACGGCGCCGAGCCCGAGACTTCGCAGTGCTCCGCGCGCTGGGATTCCGGCGTCGCGACGTGCGCGCGGCGGTTTCCTGGGAGGCCGGCGCGCTCGCGCTCGCCGGCGCGGTCATCGGCGTTCCCGCGGGCCTCGTGATCGCACGCATCGCGTGGGCACGCACCGCGGACGGGATCGGGGTGATGGCCGTACACCGGATACCGGCGGGCGCAATACTCGTGATCGTGCCGGCCGCTGTCGTGCTGGCGATCGCGATCGCGCTGCTTCCCGCGCGCCGTGCCGCGAATTCGCCACCGTCGGAGATCCTCCGGGACGAGTGACGATGCCGGCCGCGTGGTTCCAGTTCCGAGTAACGCTCCGACAACGGTGGGTGGCATGGACGTCGATCGCGATCCTCACCGGGCTCGTGTCCGGTGTCGTGATGGTCGCGATCGCGGGCGCGCGCCGGACCGACTCGTCACTCCACCGGGTTGTCGTCGAGAGCCGCGCGCCGGATCTGTTCGTCGGACTGAACGTCGGTCTCGTGACGCCGCGCCAACTCGCCCAGCTCGAGCACTTCCGCGAGGTCGACGACTACTCGTACGTGCAGGGCGTGGCGATGGTCACGTTCAAACACGGGCAGCCCGACCTCACGTCGGTTCTCGACGCGGTCGTGCTGACGAATCCGGACGGCCACGAACTGCACAGCATCGACCGGGCCGGCATCGTCGCCGGGCATATCCCGCCGGCGGGCGAGGTGAACGCGCTCGTCGTCAACGAGGCGGGCGCCGCGTCGATGCACCTGCACGTCGGGCAGCGCCTACGGGTCGGGTTCGCCGACGTACGCGAGCTCGATAATTTCGATGGCACCGCCGCCTCACTTCCCAAGCTGCACGAGTACACGCTCGAGTTGGCCGGGATCGTCCGGACACTCGACGACGCGCCCCGCGCCGCCGACGATCCCCGTCTGTCGCCTCACCTGTTCCTCACGCAGGCGCTGGCGCGTCGCGTCGCCGGCCTCGGCGCGTTCTACGACGGGCTCAACATCCGCCTGCACGATCCCGCGCAGGTGCCTGCCTACGAATCGGCGGTCAGGCGAGCGCTCGGTGCGAACGTGCTCAACTTCCAGGAGCTCCGCGGAACACTCGAGCGTGCCCGGCGGGCAACTCGCCCCTATGTGTTGGCGCTCTGGCTTTTCGCCGGGCTCGCGTTGCTGGCCGGCACCGCAGTGGTGGGTCAGCTTGTCACCCGGCAACGACGATTGGAATCCGCGTCACGCCCGGTGCTGCGAGCGCTCGGCGCGACTCGCTCCGACGTCGTGCGGGCCGCGACGCTGCGCGCACTCTTCGTCGGTATGATCGCGGCGGCCGTCGCGATCGTCGTCGCCATCGTCGGTTCGCGGTTGATGCCGATCGGGCCGCTGCGAATACTCGAACCCCATCGCGGTGTCGACATCGACGTCACCGTGGTGCTCGCGGGCGCGGCGCTCGTGGTGGTGCTCATGACCGTCTACAGCGCGATCGGCGCAGGTATCACGCGAGCTCCCGGCGGCAGTCATCGTTACCGCATGAGTGACGCCGTCGCCGGCTCGGGGGCGCCGTTACCGGTGGTGACCGGAGTGCGGCTCGCATTCGACCCGGGCCGCGGCGATGCGACGATCCCCGTGCG
The DNA here is from genome assembly GCA_038320885.1 of Acidimicrobiia bacterium. Taxonomy (GTDB): domain Bacteria; phylum Actinomycetota; class Acidimicrobiia; order IMCC26256; family PALSA-610; genus JBBQER01. Next base: position 2,915 of record JBBQER010000112.1, on the reverse strand, counting down.
CTCGACCGTGTTCGGCGTCGGGGTGGCGATCGCTGCGCTCGTGGCGACCCTTGTGTACGCGTCGTCGCTCACACACTTCACGTCGACCCCGCGCATGTACGGATGGATCTGGAGCTATCAACTCGAAGCGCGCGGGGAGGTTTCCGTCGCGGACCTGGAAGCCGGTGCCGCTCGCGTCGCGCGGGATCCGCAGGTCCGCGCCGTCGCGATCGGCGCGTATGCGCAGCTTACGATCGCGGAACGGACGTTGGGCTCGGTCGCACTGCAATCGGGCCGCGGCGTTGCGGTCGCCCAGATCGTGCGCGGTCGAGAGCCTCAGAGTTCCGACGAGCTCGCGTTCGGCGCGACGACGCTCCACGATCTGCGCCGGAGCGTCGGCGACCGCATCACCGTTCGCGTCGGTGGCGTCAGCGCGCGTTTCCGGATCGTCGGTCAGGCCGTGTTTCCGCGCTTCGCGCCGTACCCTTCGTCGGAACCGACCGGCCTCGGCGTCGGCGTTGCGATGACGATCGACGGACTCGCGCGTTTCGGTCCGCTCGACACGTCGGCGCGCTCGCCCGTGGCCGCCACGCCGTACGTACTCGTGAACGCCCGCCCGGGCGCGCGTGCGTCGCATCTCCGGCAGCTGATGTTCGGGGACGATCCCACGGCGGGCGTCGTGTTCGGGGCGCAGCGACCCAACGACGTGTCGAGCTATCAGCACCTCGAGCGAACGCCGCTGGCTTTGGCCGGGATCCTCGTGGTGCTCGCCATCGCGACGATGGTCCACCTGCTGGTGAGTGCGGTGCGCCGACGGCGCCGCGAGCTCGGGGTGCTGCGCGCGTTGGGCTTCACCGCCTCCCAGCTCCGCCGCTCGGTGGTCGTACAGGCCACGGTGCTGATCGGTCTGGCGCTCGCCGTGGCAGTGCCCGCCGGGGTCGCGTCCGGACGAGTGCTCTGGGAGCTCACATCGAAATGGCTCGGCATCCCGGTGCACCAGGTGGTGCCGCTCGGCGAGATCGCGCTGGTGGTGTTCGGCGCGCTGGGCATCGGCGGCATCTCGGCCGTGATCCCCGCCATCAGCGCCGGTAGGGTCGATCCGGCCGAGATCCTGCACAGCGAGTGACGGACTCGCCAAAAGGGGCCCCTGCGACCGGTTCGGCTAATGTGACCCGGTTCCGGAAGCGCCCCGCTGGGGTGCCGCGCTCCGATGATCTTCTCGTGAGGCCTCGATGTACGCAGTGATCAAGACCGGTGGCAAGCAGTATCGCGTTGCGGAAGGCGACCGCATCGACGTCGAGCTCCTCGACGGCGAAGACGTCACCCTCGCGCCGGTGCTCCTGGTCGACGGCGATCAGGTGCTCTCCACCCGCTCCGCGCTCGACGGTGTGTCCGTCACGGCGCGGATCGTGGGCCACGCCAAGGGTCCGAAGATCCGCGGCTTCACGTACAAGAACAAGTCGAACCAGCGGCGCCATTGGGGCCACCGGCAGCACTACTCGACGATCGAGATCACCGCGATCTCGAAGAGCTAGGCGAGAGGGCCTCGAATGTCGAAGAAGAAGGGCGCAGCGTCATCCCGTAACGGACGCGACTCCAACGCGCAGCGATTGGGCGTCAAGCGTTACAGCGGTGAAGTGGTTACCGCGGGCACGATCATCGTGCGTCAGCGCGGCACGCAGTGGCACCCCGGCTTCAACGTCGGCATCGGCGGCGACGACACGCTGTTCGCCAAGTCGCACGGCGTCGTGAAGTTCGGCAAGCGTCGCGACCGCAAGATCGTCGACATCGTCACCACCGACGCCTAACCCCCGGGCCTCGGGTCTTCGAGGCCTTCGGGGAGGGGTTGGGCGTGCACGACGGTCAGGGTTTTCGTCGTGCGGGTGATCGTGACGTAGAGCAGGCGTAGACCGGCGCGGTTCGCGGTGACGAGTTGCGCGGGTTCCACGACCACCACGTGGTCGAACTCGAGACCCTTGGCTTCGGCCGGTTCGAGCACTGCGATGGTCGCCTCGAGTGCGTCGGCGGCGTCGCTCGACGCGTTGATGCCGTCGAGACGCGAGATGATTTCGGCGTGGAGCGCGGCCGGCGCGATCACCGCGAGCGTGCCGGTGAGGTCGAGCGCGGCGCGCGCGTGGGCCGCGGCTTCCTCCACCACGCGCTCCGGTGAGGTCGCGACGAAACGCGGCTGCTCGCCGGTGCTGCGAACGGAACGTGACGGTTCCACCGTCGGCGCGGCCACGGCGAGCAGGCGGGCGGCGACGTCCATCACCTCGGATGGCGTGCGGTAGTTGATGGTCAACGTGACGAACCGGGCCGGCGTGTGCTGCGGGAGGTGCGCGAGTGCATCCGACCACGAAGCGAGCGCGCCCGGTCGGCTGGCCTGGCCGGGATCGCCCACCAGCGTCATCGAGCCCGAAGGGCACCGGCGGGCGAGCATGCGCCACTGCATCGAGGTCAGGTCCTGCGCTTCGTCGACGAGCACGTGACCGAACGTGCGCGGCTCGAGCACCACGTCGGAGCCGTTGGTGGACGCCGCGCCGTTGCGCCGCGCGAGGGTGGCCGCGTCGGTGTAGCCCTGCAGCCCGAGCTCGTCGATCACGCGCGACGCCTGGTCGAGCTCTTCATCAGTGGAGCGCGCCCGCCGGGCGCGTGGTCGGGCGGAGTCGAGCGGGCCGAGTCGCGAGTCGGCCTCGTCGATCAGCGCGACGTCGTCTTCGGTCCACACGACGTCCCCGACGTCGCGAGAACGCGGGCGGTGGAGCATGGCCTCTTCGTCGTCGGAGAGCAATCCCTGCGACGCGGAGCGCACGAGCGCCGCGAAGCCGAACAGGTCGTTGATCAGATCCGCGCCCGACAGCGCGGGCCACATCCGATCGAGCGAAACCTTCACCTCGGGGCGCGAGCGGATGCGCGCGCGCATCTCCTGTTCCCAC
>JBBQER010000111.1:0-12039 GCA_038320885.1 Acidimicrobiia bacterium | reverse complement strand
CGGGTGGCACAGCACCACGGCGATATCGGCATCGGCATCGCCTTCGGTGGTGGCCCCGGGCGCGAACTCGGCAACGAGTGTGAGCCCGTCGGCGGTTACGACCTCGACTTCCTCTTGCACTGCGGGCGCGGCGGGCTCGTTCGCCGTCATGCGTCGATGCCCACCCCGGCGCAGATGAACGCCAGCACCGTCGCCTCGTCGTGCCAGGCGTCGTAGCGACCCGAGGGCCCACCGTGCCCCGCGCCCATCTCCGTGCGCAGCAGGATCGGTCGCTCCGACGTGGTGTGCTCGCGCAACCGGGCCACCCACTTGGCCGGTTCCCAGTACTGCACGCGGGGGTCGTTGAGCCCGGTCGTGACGAACATCGCCGGATACGCGTGGCGGTCGACGTTGTCGTACGGGGAGTACGCCTTCATTCGTGCGTACGCCTCAGGCTCGGTCGGATCGCCCCACTCCTCCCATTCCGTGATCGTGAGCGGGAGCTCGGGATCGAGCATCGTGGTGACGATGTCGACGAACGGGACCTCGGCCACGATCGCGGCGAAGAGATCGGGGCGCAGGTTCGCGATCGCGCCCATCAGCAGGCCGCCCGCGCTCCCGCCGCGCGCCACCAGCGATGCGGGCGAGGTGTAACCCTCCGAGATGAGGAGCTCGGCGCACGCGATGAAGTCGGTGAACGTGTTCGGCTTGTGCTCGAGCCGGCCGCCTTCGTACCACGCGCGCCCGAGCTCACCGCCGCCGCGGATGTGGGCGATCGCGCACACGAATCCGCGATCGAGGAGCGAGACGCGCGACGCGCGGAACGCAGGATCGCTGGAATGCTCGTACGCGCCGTAGCCGACGAGCAGCCCCGGCGCGGTGCCGTCGAGCGCGATGTCGCGCCGGTGCACCACCGAGATCGGGACGCGAGTGCCGTCGGCGGCGGTCGCCCACAAACGGGCGGAGGTGTACGCCTTCGGGTCGTAACCTCCGAGCACCGGTTGTACCCGCACCACCGTCGACGTGTCGTGCGCCGGGTCGTAGTCGAGATCGGTGACCGGCGCGACGAGCGAGGTGTAGCCGTAGCGAAGGGTCGGCGCGTCGAACTCGTGATTCGGTCCGAGCCACATGCTGTACACCGGGTCGGAGGCGGGCAGCTCGTGCATCGCGCCGTCGAGCTGCATCACGCGCAGCCGGTCGAGACCGTTGGCGCGTTCCGTCAGTACGAGGTGGTCGCGGAACGCGTCGACCGCATCGAGTCGCTCGTCGTCGCGGTGGGGAAGGAGATCGACCCAGTTCTCGCGATCGGGTGAATCCACCGGTGCCGCGACCAGTTTGAAGTTGCGCGCACCACCCTCGTTGGTGACGATCAGGAAGCGGTCACCGAGCTTGCCGTCGCAGTGATGCTCGACGGTGTACTCGTGCTCGTGCTCGCGCTTCGCGATCAGTTGCGGCGCACGGTCCGGAGCATCAGTGGGGATGAACCAGGTTTCCGAGGTCATCTTCGACGACGTCTCGATGAGCACGTATCGGCCCGAGCGAGTACGACCCAGGTCGATGAAGAAACGCTCGTCGTCTTCGCGGAACACGAGCACGTCGGCCGACGCGGGCGAATGCAGGCGGTGCAGCCACGCCTCGTCGGGACGCATCGCGTCGTCGGGGCGCACGTAGAAACAGGTGTTCGAGTCGTCGGCCCAGGCGAGGCCGTACGTGACGTTCTCGACGACGTCGTCGAGATCGCCGCCGGTGTCGAGATCGCGGAAGCGAAGCGTGTAACGCTCGCCGCCGTTGGTGTCGGTGGAGTAGGCCAGCACCCGGTGATCGGGTGAGATGTCGTAGCCGCCCAGCGAGAAATACTCGTGACCGGCGGCAAAGACGTTCTCGTCGAGCAGTATCTGCTCGACGCCACCGGCGCGGGGGCGACGGCAGTGGATCGCATACTGCTGGCCTTCGACGGTGCGCGAGAAGTACTGCCAGTCGCCGTCGGGCACCGCGGCGGAGTCGTCGGTCTCCTGGACCCGGGAGCGGATCTCGTCGTAGATGCGTTCGCGCAGGTCGGCCGCGGGTGCCAGCACGGCTTCGGCGTAGGCGTTCTCGGCCTCGAGGTGGGCCAGCACCTCGGGATCCTCGCGATTGCGCAGCCAGTACCACTCGTCGACGCGGTCGTCGCCGTGGATCGACAGAACCTGCGGGCGCCGGGGCGCGTGAGGCGGCGTCAACGGAGCCATCAACCGCGAGCCTAAACGGCTCCGTGGCCGGGAGTTGCGCCCGGTACGATTCCCGCTCGATGCCTGCGCCGACCACGACCCCGATCTCGTACACCCCCGAAGAGCTCGATGCCGTCGCGTACGACCCAAACGGGTTGGTTCCCGCGATCGTGCAGGAATCGGGCACCAACGAGGTGTTGATGGTCGGCTGGATGAACCGCGAATCGCTCGAGCGCACGCTGCAAACCGGGCGGACCTGGTTCTGGAGTCGCAGCCGACGCGAATACTGGTGCAAGGGCGAGACGTCCGGCGACCGTCAGTATGTCCGCGACGCGCGCTACGACTGCGACATGGACGTGCTGTTGTTCCTCGTCGAGCAGGAAGGTCGCGGCGCCTGCCACACCGGGGAGCGTTCGTGCTTCTTCCGCGCCTTCGGTGACGGGTCGGCCCCCGGGCCGGTGTGAGCGCCGCCGCGTGACTGCGGTACATCCGTCGTTCGAGACGTTCGTCGAGCAGGCCCGCGACTACACGGTGGTGCCGGTCTGGCGCGACGTGCTGGCCGATCTCGAGACGCCCCTTTCCGCGTTCGCCAAGCTCGTCGGCGAACGCGAGGGCTTCCTGCTCGAATCGGTGGAGCACGCCGAGCGCTGGGGCCGTTTCTCGTTTCTGGGTCGCGATCCGGCACTCACGTTCGTCGCTCGGGGGCGTGAACTGGAATGGATCGGCGGGAGCCCACCCAACGGCATCCCCTCCGACGAAGGCACCCTCGCCGCCCTCGACGCGCTGCTGAAGCGGTATCGGGCGCCGGCCCAGGACACCCTCCCTCCCTTCCATGGCGGCATCGTCGGATGGATGGGCTACGACACCGTCCGCGAGATCGAGCGCCTCCCCGACGTCCCGCACGACGATCTCGGTCTCCCCGACGCCGTGTGCTCGCTCGCCGGCCAGGTCGCCGCGTTCGACCATTTCCGCCAGCGCTGTTACCTGATCGAGAACGTGTACCCGCCGCCCGGCTCCGACGCGACCGCGCTGCGGGCGCTCTACGACGCCGCGATCGTGCGCCTCGACGAGGCGGTGGCCGAGTTGGGTCGACCGCTCCCGTACACGCCGGTGTTGCCGCCGGCCGACGAGCTCACCGAGCTCCCCGAGGTGCGTACCAACCTCAGCGGCGCGCAGTGGACCGCGGCGGTGGAAGCGGCGAAGGAGCACATCCTCGAAGGCGACATCTTCCAGGTGGTGCTCTCGCAGCGGTTCGACCTCGTGGAGCCCGTCGACCCGTGGGCGATGTACCGCGTGCTGCGCCTGGTGAACCCGTCGCCGTACATGTACTTCCTGCGCCATCCCGAGGCCACGATCGTCGGGTCGTCGCCGGAGCCGATGGTGCAGGTGATCGACGATCGCGTGATCAGCCGCCCGATCGCCGGGACGCGCCGACGCGGTCGCACACCCGAACACGATCAACGCCTCGCGGCGGAGCTCGTCGAACACCCGAAGGAACGCGCCGAGCACGTGATGCTCGTGGACCTCGCGCGCAACGACGTCGGCCGGGTCGTGAAGTTCGGCACCGAACGCGTCGAAGAGCTGATGACGCTCGAGCGGTACTCGCACGTGATGCACTTGACAAGCCAGGTGGCCGGTGAGCTCGCACCCGATCGCACGCCCATCGACGTGCTCCGCGCGACGTTCCCGGCCGGCACCGTCAGCGGCGCGCCCAAGGTGCGGGCCATGGAGATCATCGACGAGCTCGAACCGACCAAGCGCGGCGCGTACGCGGGTGTGGTCGGCTACGTCGACTTCTCCGGGAATCTCGACACAGCGATCGCGATCCGCACGATGGTGTGGCGCGACGGGAAGGCCACACTGCAGGCGGGGGCCGGGATCGTCGCCGACTCCGAAGCCGACGACGAAGCCCTGGAATGCCGGAACAAGGCCCAGGCGTTGTTAACCGCGGCGGCTGCGGCGATGCAGCTCGACGCGACCAAGGACGAGAACCTATGACGGCGAGCTCAATTGTGTCCCGCATCGGACGTGATCTCGTGGTGGTCTCCGGCCCCGACGCCTCGTCGTTCCTCCAGAGCCTCCTCTCCCAGGATCTCGATCCCGTAGCGGTCGGCGAGGTCACCCACGCGTTGCTGCTCCAACCGCAGGGCAAGCTCGTGGTCGACATGCACGCGCTGCATTTCGCCGACGAGGAGTGGTGGTGCATCTGCGAACGGGGGTTCGGCGCCCAACTCGCGCAGGGACTGCTCCGCTTCAGAATCCGGGTGAAAGTCGAAATCGAGGACGGCTCGGAGTTGACGGCCGCGCTCGCGCTGCGTGGTCCTCACGCGGCCGCGCTCATTGCCGACACCGACGTGGCGGGCGTCACCGCAGTGCCCGCCGACTGGCCGAATGGACCTGGGTTCGAGCTCATCGGGCCGCCCGAGGCGATCGACGCCGCGATCGCGACGCTCACGCGCGCCGGGAGCGAAGAGATCGACGCGGGGGCCTACGAAGCGTTGCGCGTCGAGGCGGGCGTCCCGCGTCAGGGCTTCGACATCGACGAGACGACGATTGCCCAGGAGGCGTTCCTCGAGCGCGATGCGGTCTCGTTCACCAAGGGCTGCTTCCTCGGTCAGGAGTTGGTGTGCCGCATCGACAGCCGGGGGCACGTCAACCGGCTGTTGCGCCGGCTGCGTGCCGATGCGCCCCTGGAGCGAGGCGCGTCAGTGTTCGCGGCCGACAAGCAAGTCGGCACCGTTACCACCGATGCCGGATCGAGCGCACTCGCGATGCTGCACCGCACGGTGGAACCGGCGAGTGAGGTCGTGGTGCGCACGACCACGGGCGATGTCGTGGCGCGCGTCGAGGTACTCGCTACCTGAGCGACGCGCGATCTACCACGCTCGTCGAGTCGGTCGGCAGCGTGACCACGAATCGAGTGCCGCCGTCGGCGTGCGTGTCGATCGACGCCCGCCCGCCCATCGCCGCCGCGAGCTCGTGCACAATCGCCAGTCCGAGGCCCGTGCCGACCGAACGGGCGTTGGCACTCCGAACGGTGTAGAGCCGCTCGAAGACGTGCGGGACATCGGCGGCCGCGATGCCCGGGCCGTCGTCGGCCACGACGATCGACGCCCAACCCGCCGGGCCCGACTCCGCGCTCACGACGATGCGCGAGGTCGCGTACTTCAGCGCGTTCTCCACGAGGTTCGCGACGATCTGCGCCAAGCGCTCCTGATCGAGCGCGGCGGGGATGGCGGCACCCGTGGTCGCGTCGAGCGCGAGCCCGAGTTCGTGCGCCTGCGGGGCGAACGCGGCGACGGTGTCGTGCACGATCTCCGTCACGTCGCATGGCCGCGCGTTGAGCGAGAACTCGCGACTGTCGAGTCGGGAGAGGTCGAGCAGATCACGCACGAGCCGTTCGAGCCGACGCGACTCCGCGCCGATCACCGTCGCGGCGCGCTTGCGGGCGTCGGGATCGGCGTCGTCGAGGGTTCCGTCGGCCAGCGCCTCGGCGTACCCGCGGATAGATGTGAGGGGTGTGCGGAGGTCGTGCGAGATCGACAGCAGGAACGCGCGCTGGCTGCCGCGCGACTCTTCGAGTTGCGCGGCCATCGTGTTCAGGGTGTTTCCGAGGTCGACGAGGTCGGCGTCGCTGCGCGGTGGCAGATCCGCGCGCCCCGAGAGGTCGCCACCGGCGAGTTGACTCGCGGCGCGTTCGATCTCGCGTATCGATCGGGTGAGGCGGCGCGCGAGCCAGATGGCCACGCTCGCCGCGAGGAGGAGAACCACCATGCCGGCGAGCAGCAGGAGGGGAGTCGCGCGCGTGAGCACCTTCGTTTCCACGTTGTCGGTCGCGATCACCACGAGGCGCCGGCGTCCGACGAGGCGGGCCGGGAGCGCGAGGAACACCGTGTTGCCGTCGCGGCCGCTCACCGACTGTGCGGCGTAGAGCCGCGCGGGTTCGAGATCCTGCGCCTTGACCTCGGCCGGTAACGAGAACGCCGACCCGGCACCCGCGCCGATATCGTTCACGGTGCCATCGGGCGAGACGAGCACGGCACTCAGGCCCGAGATCCGGAGCCCGGCGCGCAGCTGCGTGCGGAGGTTGCGCAGGCGCGGGACCACGCCCCGCGCCGTACCGCCGGAGTCCTCGGCGAGCGCGATCACCAGGGGCCGGAGCTCGGCAGTTCGCGACCGGAGATTCGACAGGGCGTTCTCCTGGAGTTCGCGCCGCACCAACACGTAGGTGGTCGCGTACGACAGACCGAGCACTACCACCGAGAGCAGCACCATTGCCGCCACGAGCCGGGTGCCGAGCGACGCGCGGCGCGTCATGCTTCGAGCCGGTAGCCGACCCCGCGCACGGTCGCGATCCGCACGGCGCCGTCGAGCTTCTTGCGGACTTGCGCGAGGTGCACGTCGACAGTGCGCGTGTCGCCGAACCAGTCGTAGCCCCACACGCCGTCGAGGATCTGTTGGCGGGTCAGCGCGAGGCCGGGCCGCTCCGCGAGGAAGTGCAGGAGCTCGAACTCCTTGGTGGTGAACGCGACGGGAACCTCGCGTACGCGAACTTCCCGGCGTCCGAGATCGATGGCCGCGTCCCCGACTTGGAGGACCTCGACCGTGGTCGCGCCCTCGGTGCGGCGGAGCACGGCCTTCACGCGTGCCACCAGCTCGGCCGGCGAGAACGGCTTCGTCACGTAGTCGTCGGCGCCGAGCTCGAGCCCGAGCACGCGGTCGACCTCGCTGTCGCGAGCGGTGAGGAAGATCACCGGGATGGTCGATGTCTGGCGGATGCGGCGGCACACTTCGAGGCCGTCGATGTCGGGCAGCCCGACGTCGAGCACCACGAGCCGCGGGCGGTGCTCCCCGACGGCCCGGAGGCCATGCTCGCCGGTGGCCGCCTTGACCACCCGGAAGCCGTCGCGCGCCAGGTAGAGCTCGATCAGGTCGGCGATGTTCGGCTCGTCGTCGACCACGAGAACAGTGCCGCGCTCCATAGATGTTCCATCGTCTCATCCCGAGGGCGGATCAACGTAAGCGTCGTGTGAAGGACTGACCAAGACTCCAGCAGGAGTGCGGGAGCGGCCCGTACACTCGGCCCCACGCTGTGACGATTCTCGACGAAATCCTCGCCTCCAAGCGCGACGAGGTCACCAAGCTGCGCCGACCGCAGACCCGTGACCTCCTCCGGCGCCACGCGCTCGACGCGCCGCCGACGCGCGACTTCGCGGCAGCGCTCCGGCCCGAGCACGGCCGGCTCGCAGTGATCGGCGAGGTCAAGCGCCGGTCGCCGTCGAAGGGCGATCTCGCCCCCGATCTCGATCCGGGAACCACGGCGAAGTCGTACGAGTCGGGCGGCGCGGCGGCGATGTCGGTGCTGACCGACGCGATCTACTTCGGTGGCCGCGTCGACGACCTCACCGCGGCGCGCGACGCGACCTCGCTGCCCGTACTCCGCAAGGACTTCACCATCGACGAGGTCCAGGTCTACGAATCACGCGCCATCGGGGCCGACGCGATGCTCCTGATCGTGGCGGCGCTCCCCGACGACTCCCTGCTCGCCGACCTGCACGCGCTCGGCCGGTCGCTCGGACTCGCCGTGCTCGTGGAGGCACACGACGCCGCCGAGATCGAGCGGGCGCTCGGCGCGGGCGCGGAAATCGTCGGTGTGAACAATCGCGATCTCGCGACGTTCAAGGAAGATCTCGGCGTGGGGGAGTCGCTGGCTGCGTTGATCCCTGCGCCGGTGATCGCGATCGCGGAGTCGGCGGTGCGAACTCCCGCCGATGCGACCCGACTCGGTGCCGTAGGGTTCGACGCGGTACTCGTCGGGGAAGCGCTCGTGCGCGCCGAAGACCCGTCGGCATTGGTGCGCGACCTCGGTGCCGCGCCGGTGAATCGGAGGTCGTGATGGACACCCGCTTCGTGCTCTCGCAAGAGAAGATCCCCACGGCTTGGTACAACGCACTGCCGGATCTGCCCGAGCCGATGCAACCGCCGTTGCATCCGGGTACCAAGGAACCGGTCGGCCCGGATGATCTCGCGCCGCTGTTCCCCATGGCGCTCATCGAGCAGGAGATGACCGGCGCGCCGCTGATCGACATTCCCGGTCCGGTGCTCGACATCCTGCGGCTCTGGCGGCCGACACCGCTCGTGCGCGCGACTCGGCTCGAAGCCGCCCTCGGCACGCCGGCGCGCATCTACTACAAGGACGAGTCGGTGTCTCCGGCCGGCTCGCACAAGCCCAACACGGCAGTCGCGCAGGCCTATTACAACCATCAGGACGGCACGAAGCGGTTGGCCACCGAAACCGGCGCCGGGCAGTGGGGCTCGGCACTCGCGTTCGCGTGCTCGCAGTTCGACCTCGAGTGCAAGGTGTACATGGTCCGGGCGTCGTACGAGCAGAAGCCGTACCGCCGCGTGCTGATGGAGACGTGGGGCGCCTCTGTGGTCGCGTCGCCCGTGGACGATCCCGAACATCCGGGATCGCTCGGCGCCGCGATCAGCGACGCCGTGCGCGACGCCGGCCCGCGCGCCGACACCCACTACTCGTTGGGTTCGGTGCTCAACCATGTGCTCCTCCACCAGACGATCATCGGGATCGAGGCCAAGGAACAACTCGCCCTCGCGGGTGAGACGCGGCCGGACGTGGTGGTCGGCTCCTGCGGCGGGGGATCGAACCTCGGCGGTATCGCGCTGCCGTTCATGAACGACGCCGCCGTGCGGCTGCTCGCAGTCGAGCCCGCGTCGTGCCCGACGCTCACCGGCGGTTCCTTCGAGTACGACTTCGGCGACACTGCGATGACCACGCCGCTGTTGCCGATGTACACGCTCGGCCACGATTTCGTCCCGCCGTCGATCCACGCGGGTGGCCTGCGGTACCACGGCGACTCACCGATCATCTCGCTCCTCGTGAAGACCGGGCGTATGGAAGCGGTCGCCTACCCGCAGGGCAAGACGTTCGAAGCCGCGATCCAGTTCGCACGTACGGAAGGGAAGATTCCGGCGCCCGAAACCGGGCACGCGATCCGCGCGGTGATCGACGAAGCACTCGCCGCGAAGGAATCGGGCGAGGAGCGAGTCATCCTTTTCAACTACTCGGGGCATGGTTTCCTCGATCTCCAGGCCTACGACGATTACAACCACAACCGCCTGATCGACGGATGAGGCACCGGTAGCCACGCGTGTTCGTCAAGATCTGCGGTATCACCAACGAAGACGACGCGTTGCTCGCGGTCGCGCTGGGCGCCGACGCGCTCGGCTTCGTGTTCGCTCCGAGCCGCCGCCAGGTGAAGGTCGATGTCGTGCGCGACATCGTGAAGCGGTTGCCGCGGGAAGTCACGACCGTCGGCGTGTTCCGCGACGATCAACCCGCGCATGTTGTCGACATCGCGTCGCGCGTGGGTTTGCATGCGGTCCAACTCCACGGCCGCGAGCCGCGCTCCGAGGTGCAGTGGATCCGCGAGCGCGTGCGCTTCGTAATCCAGGCCTTTGCCGCCGGCGACCCCGCGTTGCGGGCCGCCGCGAACAGCCCGGCCGATGTGATCCTGGTCGACTCACCCAATCCGGGATCGGGCCGCGTGTTCGACTGGCGGCTGGCCGAGGGCGCACCGAGCGGCGTCCGCCTCCTGCTGGCCGGCGGGCTCACGTCGCACAACGTGGCCGACGCGATCAAGCTCGTGCGACCGTGGGGCGTCGATGTGTCGAGCGGTGTCGAAGCCGCGGCCGGCCTCAAGGATCCCCGCAAGCTGCGGCTCTTCATCGAAGCGGCGCGCGAGGCGTCGAACGATCTCGGGCACGATCTCGGCGACGCGTCGCTCGACCTCACTCGTGAAGATCGCAGCCGGGTCGATGCCGGCGTCGAGGAGACCCGGCCCTACGACTGGCAGCTCGACGACTGAGCCCGGGCAAGGCGCAGATCCGAAGATCTCTCAGGCTGTTTCGGGGTCCGGCACCTAACATGAGCGGTCCGCGCGCCGCTCGGTGCGAGGCCCCCCGTTCTGATTCTGTCGAGGAGTCGACCCGTCGATGTCAGTCCCGCGGCGCGGTGATGCCGTCCATCTCGAACCACCCGGATCCGAGCCCGTCGACCTCGGTCGTTTCGGCGAATTCGGCGGCCGATTCGCGCCGGAGACACTCGTTCCCGCCCTGGTGGAGCTCGAGCAGCATTTCCGCGAGGCCTGGAACGACCCAGAGTTCCGCCACGAGTACGCATCCTTGTTGTCGAGCTACGTCGGCCGGCCGACTCCGGTTACCGAGTGCACGCGCCTGTCGGAGCGCCTCGGCGTACGGGTGTTCCTGAAGCGCGAAGACCTCGCGCACACCGGCTCGCACAAGATCAACAACGTGCTGGGGCAGTGCCTCCTCACCCGGCGCATGGGCAAGAAGCGGGTGATCGCCGAGACCGGCGCCGGGCAACACGGCGTGGCGGCGGCGACCGGCGCTGCGCTCTTCGGTCTCGGGTGCACTGTGTACATGGGTGCGGTCGACGTCGAGCGCCAGGCGCTGAACGTCTGGCGCATGAAATTGCTCGGCGCGGATGTGGTGCCGGTCGAGTCGGGGAGCGCGACCCTCAAAGACGCGGTCAACGAAGCGATGCGGGGATGGGTGGAATCGGTCGAGTCGACCCACTACTGCATCGGCTCCGCGATGGGTCCGCACCCGTTCCCGTGGATGGTGCGCGAGTTCCAACGCGTGGTGGGCGACGAAGCGCGCTCGCAGATTCGGGTGCTTCTCGACGGCCAGGATCCCGACCTCGTGGTCGCGTGCGTCGGCGGTGGATCGAACGCGATCGGAACGTTCTCGGCGTTTATCGAATCCGGCGCGCGTCTTGTGGGCGTCGAGGCGGGCGGGCTCGGTCTGGAAACCGGTAGCCACGGCGCGGCGGTGAGCCGCGGCGTACCCGGTGTAGTGCACGGGATGCGTTCGCTCTTCCTCCAAGACGAATACGGGCAGGTGCTCGAGGCCACGTCGATCAGCGCCGGGCTCGACTACCCGGGTGTCGGTCCCGAGCACGCGATGCTCGCCGCGCAGGGTCGCGCCGAGTACTACTCGGCTACCGACGAAGAGGCGCTTTCGGGTTTCCAGCTCCTCGCGGCCACGGAGGGCATCGTCCCCGCGCTCGAGCCCGCGCATGCCATCGGCTGGCTCGAACGCGAAGTGGGCCACGCAGTGCCGAAGGGCTCGACCGTGCTCCTCACCCTCTCGGGACGCGGTGACAAAGACGCCGCGCAGGTCGCGCAGCGTCTCGGGCAGATGCCGGACGCCGAAGCGTGAGCGCGCAGGTGAACCTCGAAGCGCACCTGCGCGAACGGCGCGCCGCGGGCCACAAGCTGCTCGTCCCGTACGTCACCGGCGGTCTCGGGCGCGAGTGGCCCGATGTGGTGCGCGCCGTGATCGATGCCGGCGCCGACGCGGTCGAGATCGGGATCCCGTTCTCGGACCCGATCATGGACGGCCGCACGATCCAGGAGGCGAGCCAGCGTGCGCTCGACCTGGGCGCCACCCCGATCGGTGTGATCGACGACCTCGGCCGCATCGACGCACCGGTGCCCTTGGTCGTCATGACCTACTACAACCTGATCGCGCACATGGGGCACACGCGGGCCGCGCAAGCCATGCGCGCCTCTGGTGTCGCGGGCGCGATCCTTCCCGACCTCCCACTCGACGAGCTCGACGGATGGGGCGACGCCGCCGACGCGGCCGATGTCGCAACCGTGTTGCTCGCCGCACCGACCACCCCCGACGACCGCCTGCAGGCGATCTGCGATCGCTCGCGCGGGTTTGTCTACGGCGTGTCCCTGCTCGGGGTCACAGGGGAGCGGAACGCGCTGCCGATCCACGCCAAGCGAATGGGTGAGCGATGTAA
>JBBQER010000110.1:0-12045 GCA_038320885.1 Acidimicrobiia bacterium | reverse complement strand
CCCTCGAGCAGGCCGGGATAGAGGATGTCGGGCAGCCAGTGGATGCGCCACACCGCGCGCGTCTTGGTCTGCTGGATGCGTTCGATCGGCAGCACGCCGTTCCAGTCGATGGGGCCGAAGCCCGCAACGTCGATGTGGGCGTGATACGTCGCGGTCGCGCCCCCGCCGATGGGATTACGGACGAGGGTCGTGCGCGTGTACTTGGCGTGGCTCCCGGGCGCGGCGAGCGCCAACGACATCGCGGTGTTGGCGAGCGTCGCCGGCGGGGCATCCAACTCGGCCGCCATCGCCTTGGCATTGCTGTGGCTCCACGCGCGGAGGAACCGGTCGATCTGACGGGTGGGCAACGGCGGCTCGCCCGCCTTGTCGCTCTTGTTCGTGATGACGAATACGCCCGCGCCCACTGCCAACACGACGACGAGCACGATGAGCGTGCGCCACCGCCAGAAGCGGCGAGGCTTGTCGGTGAACGTGAGTCCCACTGGTCCGTATTGTGCTCGCGCCCGGCAAGCCGCAAGCTGTCACCGCACTTCAGGACCGGGCGGGCGGGCCCTGTATACAGTGGAACGCGTTCTACAAGACGCGGAGGGCCGATGTACGTAGGCATGTCCAAGGAGCAGGAGGCGTTACGCGACGAGTTGCGCGCCTACTACGACGAGCTCCTCACGCCCGAGGTCGTGGCCGACATCCAAAAGGGCGAAGGAGTCGGCCAGAAGTCGAAGGACGTTTGGAAGCAGATGGCCGCCGACGGCTACGCGGGCGTCGGGTGGCCGAAGGAGTGGGGCGGCCGGGGCCTCACGCCCATCGAGCAGTTCGTGTTCTTCGACGAGTCGATGCGATCGGGCGCACCGGTACCGATGCTGACGATCAACTCCGTCGCGCCGACGATCATGCGGTACGGCAGCGAAGAGCAGAAGCAGTTCTACGTGCCGAAGATCCTCAAGGGCGAGATCCACTTCGCGATCGGGTACACCGAGCCCGAGGCCGGCACCGACCTCGCGGCGTTGCAGACCCGGGCCGTCCGTGACGGCGACGAGTACGTGATCAACGGTCAGAAGGTGTTCACGAGCCTCGCGAGCGGCGTCGACTACATCTGGCTCGCGGTGCGGACCAATCCCGAGGTGAAGAAGCACAAAGGCATCTCGATCATCATCGTGCCCACCGACACGCCCGGGTTCCGCTACGTGCCGATCGACAACTTCGGCGCGACGAACACCAACATCACCTACTACGAAGACGTGCGCGTACCCGTCGGCAACCTCGTGGGCGAGGAGAACGGCGGCTGGGGTCTCATCACCAACCAGCTCAACCACGAACGGGTCACGTTGTGCTCGTCGGGCGTGGTCGAGCGCATGCTCGACGACACGCGTGCGTGGGCGCAGGAGACCAAGCTCGCCGACGGCCGGCGCGTGATCGACCAGGAGTGGGTGCAGATCAACCTGGCGCGCGTGCACGCCAAGCTCGAGTTCCTGCGTCTCGCGAACTGGCGCGTTGCGTGGCTCGCGCAGAGCGGCGCGGCGCTGAACCCGGCCGACGCATCGACGATCAAGGTGTACGGCACCGAGTTCTACATGGAAGCGGCGCGACTCCTCATGGAGATCATGCGCGACCAGGCGACGCTCCAGGGCGATTCGCCGGGCGCCGTGCTCGCGGGGCGCGTCGAACGCATGCTGCGCTCGATGCACATCCTCACGTTCGGCGGGGGAACCAACGAGATGCAACGAGACCTGATCGCGATCTTCGGGCTGAACATGCCCGGCAGTCCCAGATAACGACGAGTCGCTGACCGTAGGAGCCGACGACATGGACTTCGCCCTTTCCGAAGAGCAAGAGGAGTTGCGCGGGCTCGCGGCCCGCATCCTCGAAGACCGCTCGGGACTGCAGCACCTGAAGGAGCGCGACCGCTCCGACGACTGGTACGACATGCCCACGTGGCAGGAGTTCGCGAAGGCGAACCTGCTCGGCATCGCATTGCCCGAGTCGGCGGGCGGCCTCGGATTCGGCTTCCTCGATCTCTGCATGGTCCTGCGCGAGGTCGGGCGCAACGTGGCGCCGCTCCCGGTGATCCCGACACTCGTGTCCGGCGCGCTCCCCATTGCCCGGTACGGGTCGGATGCGCAGCAGGCGATCCTCGCGAAGGTGGCGAGCGGCGATGTGCTGCTCACGGCCGCGCTCGTGGAGCTGGGTGCGGAGCCGGAGAAGCCCACCACGACCGCGACGCGTGATGGTGGCGGTTGGCGCATCACCGGTGTGAAGTCGAACGTTCCCGGCGCGACCGCCGCGGAGATCGTGCTCGTCCCGGCGTCGGTAGAAGGCGGCAAGGTGGGCGTGTTCCTGGTGCCGGGCCGCGCGTCCGGCATCACGACCACGCGTCAGCAGACCATCAACCACGAGCCGATGTACGAGGTGCAGCTCGAGGGTGTGCAGGTGGGCGACGACGCGCTGCTCGGGTCAATCGAGCAGGGCTCGGAGATCCTTGCGTTCACGCTGAACCGCACGACCGTCGCGATGTGCGCGTTGGTGTCGGGGGTTGCCGAGCGCGCGCTCCGCATGACCGCGCAGTACACCTGCGACCGCAAGCAGTTCGACCGGGCGATCGGCACGTTCCAGGCGGTCGGGCAGCGCATGGCCGATTGCTTCATCGACGCGTCGGCGATCGAGCTCACCATGCTGCAGGCCGCGACCCACGTCGACGAAGGGCGAGACGACACCCTCGAGGTCGCGACTGCGAAGTTCTGGGCCGCCGACGGCGGCAATCGCATTGCGCACGCCGCGCTTCACGTTCACGGCGGCGTGAGCATCGACGTCGACTTCCCGATCCACCGTTACTTCCTGTGGCTGAAGCAGTACGAGTTCGCACTCGGTTCGGCCACCCCCGAGCTCTTGCGTATCGGCAAAGTGCTCGCCGACACGCCTGTATAACGAAGGTTCAGGCGCGGGCGATCTCGAGGAGCTTGCGGACCGGGGCGAGGTCGAACGGCGGGCCGGTCATCACGATGAAGTGCTCGGCGCCGGCGTGGAGGTAGGCCTGCCAGTCGTCGACCTCGGTCGCCTGGATGCCGACGGTGCGCTCGATCTGGCGCGGGTTCCGGTCGAGGCGCGCGCACCACTCGTCGAGCGTGCGGTTCTTCTCCGCGTACGCGGTGGGTGGCCCGAACGAGTTCCAAGCGTCGGCGTGCTCCGCGGTGAGTCGCAACGTGACCTTCGGTCCCGAGCCGCCGATGAGGATCGGAAGCGGACCGTCGGGGGGAGGCGTCAGCTTGTCGAAGCGCTCCATGATCCGGGGGAGCGCGGCCGCGAGGTCACGCAGGCGGCCGGGCGCGGTGCCGAAGTCGTATCCGTACTCGGTGTAGTCGCGTTCGAACCACCCCGAGCCGATGCCGAGCGTGAAGCGTCCGCCGCTCAAGTGGTCGATCGTGCGCGCCATGTCGGCCAGCAGCTCGGGATTGCGGTACGAGTTGCACGTGACGAGCGCGCCGATGTGCGCGTGGCTCGTCTCGACGGCCATCGCCGCGAGCAGGGTGTAGGCCTCGAAGTGGGCGGCGTCGGGATCGCCGTAGAGCGGGTAGAAATGGTCCCACACCCAGATGCTGTCGACCGTGAGCGCGTCGGCCGCCCGCCACGCGGCGCGCAGCTCGTCGGTGGTGGTGGCCTGCGGGTGGAGCTGCACCCCAACCTTGAACTTCGGCATCGATGCTCCTGTTTGTTCCGCCGACGGGGCAGGCTACAGATCGCGTAGTTCGACCCGGCGGCCGCCGTCTCGCAGCACGATCGTCGCCTCGCCGGCGAGCAGGCGCTGGATCGGCGCGCCGACGAGCTCGGCCCGCCAACCCGTCGCGAGCCGGCTCGGTGCGCCGTGGAAGAGCTGATTGAGGTCGGCGCGGGTCGCGAGCACGGCCGGATCGAGATCGAGCTCCGACGCGCGCTGCGACAGCCAGGCACCGATCACCGTGACCGCGGGCGCGAGCGCGCGGTCGACATGGTCCGGCTCGGGCACCGCGACTGACGCCGGTTCGAGCGCGAGGCCCGCCGTTATCGCCGCGAGCAACTCTTGCGCGGCGCCGTCGCGCAGCGAGCGACCGTCGACGCCGCGGATCGCGCTCAGCTCCTCACGCGTGCGCGGCGGTCGGCTCACGATGCCGATCAGCGCGAGGTCCGACAACACGAATCGCGGGGGAACGTCGAGATCGGCGGCGGTTCGCTCGCGCCAGGCTCCGACCTGCTGGGCCACGCCTCGAGACTTGCCGCGCAGCTGGCGGGCACCTTTCATCCGCCACCAGGCGAGCTCGGGCTCGGGCCGTGTGCGGATGCGAGCGCGCCGCTCCTCGCACTCGTCGGTCGCCCAGTCGAGGCGGCCCATGGGCACGAGGCGCTCGACGAGCACGTCGTGCAGCGCGAGGAGATATTCGACATCGGCCGCGGCGTAGATCTTCTGGTCGGATTTGAGCGGTCGACGGGTCCAGTCAGTGAGGCGGTCGCCTTTGGCGAGCTTCACGCCGAGGAGCCGCTCCACGAGCGACGCGAGCGACGGCGCGCCGAGCCCGATGAACCCCGACGCGATCTGCGTGTCGAAGAGGCGCGACGGCGGATAGCCGCACGCGCGCACGAGGATCGCCAAGTCCTGCTCGGCCGCGTGCGCGACCATCACGCCCGGGCCTCGCAGGATCTCGCCGAACGGCTCCATGTCGACCGCGAACGGGTCGATCAGCGCGATGCCCGCCGGCCATGCGACCTGCAGGAGTGCCAACCGCGGCCAGTAGCTGCGCTCGCCGTGGAACTCGGTGTCGAGCGCGTAACGCGGCTCGTCCCGGAGCTCCTCGATCAGGTCGCCCAGCGCGGACGCAGTGTCGACCCATCTCGGCTCCATCTCCATATTCAACCGTTGACTGCGGTACGTACCGCGCCAAGCCGACCGAACGACGCCAGCACCTCGTCGTGGTCGTCGGCGAGGTGGCGGACGATCACGTCGGTGCATCCCGCCGCGCCGAGATCGGCGAAGATCTCCGCGACCCGGCCGATCCCGCCGACCACGGGCGCGTCGGGATCGAAGCCCCGGTAGCCGCGATCGGTGATCGGCCCGGCGACCCGGGTCGCATCGGCGTCGTCACGACCGACGTGTACGTCGCGCCGGACCGCGATCGTGCCCGGTGTCCGCCCGTGCCGATCACAGGCCTCCCGGTAGATCCCGACGAGCTCGCGCACCTGGGCCGGGGTCGCTTCGGGACCGATGAGGAACGCATCGCCGAGCCGGGCCGCGCGGTCGATCGCGGGCGGCGCGGCGGCACCGATCCACACTTCGAGCGGTTGGGGCGGGATCGGCGCGATGCGGGCCCGCGCGATCGCGTAGGGCGACTCCGCGTTGACCTCCTCGCCGGCGCACAGGCGCCGCACGATGTCGAGCACCGCCTCGAACCGGGACGGACGCTGCCGGATCGGCACGCCCAGGGCGTCGAATTGCTCGGCACCGCCGCCCACCGCGCACTGCATGATGAACGGTCCCGGCGCGATCGAGGCCAGCGTTCCGATCTGCTCGGCGAGGAGCACCGGGTGCCAGAGCGGCAGCAGGAACAGCGCCCCCGCGGGCCGGTCGTCCCATTCGGCCAGCAGACGCCCGATCATCGGAACGTTCTGGTAGTAGGGCACGGGCACGTTGTGATGGTCGCCGACGAACAGGCTGTCGAGGCCGGCCGCGCTCGCGGCCCGCGCCCGCTCGATCATCCAGCGGGCGCCGATCCGAACGTCCATGGGTGGGTACGCGCTCCGGAGCGAGACGCCGATCTTCATGAGAAGCAGCCTCGCGCGATGATTTGCGTCATGGCGACACGTGACCTCACCGAGCTCGAGTCCAAGCGGACCGCACTCCGAGAGCAGTATCTGCTGCCCGAATCGGAGCGTCCGCCGTCGACCGGCCGGGGAGTGCACCATCTCGCGCTCATCTGTGCCGATCCCGAGCGCACGATTCGCTTCTACCAGGATCTCGTCGGATTCCCACTCGTCGAGCTGTTCGAGAATCGGGACTACGAGGGCTCATCGCATTTCTTCTTCGACATCGGCAATCGCAACCTGCTCGGGTTCTTCGACTTCCCGGGCCTCGGCCTCGAGCCGGTGCCCGAAGGGCTGGGCGGCGTGCAGCACTTCGCGATCTCGGTGACGCCCGAAGCGTTCGAGGCCGCCAAGGTGCGACTGGCCGCGGCCGGCGTCGAGTACCGAGGACCCGACATGGGCGTGAAGGAGTCGATCTACTTCAAGGACCCGGACAACATCCAGGTCGAGCTCATCCGCCAGCCCCTCTTCGAGATGCCGGAATCTGCGCCCTCCTAGGTAGGCGGGCCCGGGAACCAGCCCTGGGCCATGGCGTCGTCGAGCAGGGCCCGGGCCGCGGCCCAGAGCGGGGGACTGCCGTCGGCGATGCGACCGTTCAGCGCGAAGACGCGATCGGCTGTGATCCCGTATTCGGCCCAGAGCTCGCCCCGGTTCGCGTGGTTGAGGAGCAGCGGTGCGAGCCGGTCGAGGGCGTGGGCAAACCGCGCTTCCGGCGTGGCGCTCGCCTCGAACTCGTCCCACCGCGCCCGGAGCCTCGAGCCGTCTTCGCCCGGCACCATCGCGAACAACCGATCGGCCGCGCATTGCTCGAGCTCCTCCTTGTGCGCGGCAGCTTCGGTGTCGTATGCGAAGGTGTCGCCCGCGTCGATCTCGACGATGTCGTGCACCAGCAGCATCTCGATGACACGACCGACGTCGATGGGTTCGCGGCTGTACGGCGCCAGCACCAATGCCATGAGCGCGAGATACCACGAGTGCTCACCCGTGTTCTCGCGCCGTGAGCCGTCCGTGATCGAGTTTCGGCGCAACACCAACTTGAGCGCATCGGCTTCGAGCACGAAGCGCAAACGCGCGACGAGATCGGGATCGAGTGACGCGAGTGCCGCGTCAGTATGTTCCGGGATCATCCAGCGTGCCGGCTCACGCCCGCGGGTCGCCGGCCTCTTGGTGACGAACGCCAGAGGCGGCCATCTCGCCATTGGTCGACGCGGCGTCATTGTTCGGCAGATCGATCGTCGCGTCCTGGTCCGCGTCCGCGGTCGGACGCGAGGTCGCGTCGATGTACGCGGTCTCGTCGGCCGGGTCGCCGCCGCTGCCATTCGAGTCGACGATGGAGATCTCGTCGTCGTCTTCGTCGGGAATCTCCGACGTCGCGAAGAACGTGCCGCCGATGATGCGCGAGGGTCCGTCGGGCTTCGCGACCGGCGGGCGCGTGGCGCGTGCAATCGCCTCGGTGAAGGCCCGGCGCTCCAGACGGTCGGCATCGAGTCGCTCGGCGACGAGCGCGCACATGTTCGCGACCTGGCCGAGCGCGCGCGCGACTTCGGTGGAGCTGTTCGTCAGCGAGGAATGGAGCGTCTCGACCGCGGATTCGGTGACCGACTGCAGGCGCTGGCGTTCCTCGAGATCGCGCGACAGGCGGAACTCCATCTTGGCAAGCGCATCGGCAAGCACGGCCCGGGCCCGGAGCTCCGCGGCAGCCATCTCTTCCCGGACGGCTTCGACCGCCCGCGCCGCCTCCGCCTCGCGGCGTTTGGAACTACCGAACATGCAGGATGCCTCCTCTGGCGTAAGCCGCGACGATAGGCGAGACCTCCGGGCAAGGGAACCTCGCTTCTGGGTCGCGCTCGCTGCGGCCGGCGAAACTCCGGCCGCGGTCGCTCGCCGCCCCCGCCAGTTCACTACGCCGCCCCCGGTGCTTCGCCCACGGCCCGCGCACATCACTAGCCCAAGTTGACGATCCATTCCAGGTGAGCGTCGGTGAGCCAGCGTTGGAGATCGCCGGAGAGACGGCTTAGCTCGTCGAACATGAGCAGGATGCCGAACGTGCCAAGTACAAGCGCCGAGCCGACGACGATCACCGGGAAGTGGCGCTTCACCCAATCGAGCGTTCCCGCCGCACGGTCCAACGCGAGCCCGGCGACCAGGAACGGCAAGCCGAGACCGATCGAGTAGACGGCGAGCAGCGTGGCACCGGCCCACACGCGTTGCTGCGATCCCGCGATGCCGAGGATCGAACCGAGGATTGGACCGAAGCAGGGCGACCAGCCGAACCCGAACGCGACGCCGGCGACGACGGGCGCCGCCGCGCCGTACTTGCCGAGCTGCGGATGGAACCGCTTCTCCTGGTACAGCCACGGCGCGCGGAGGAAGATCGATCCGATGAGGAACAGCGCCATCGCGAGCATGAGTGCGCCCGACCCTCGCGTCAGCGCGACCTGGTGGTCTCGCAGGGGCTGGCCGATCGATGCCGCGGTCAGCCCGAGCAACACGTACACCGTGCCGAATCCCGCGATGAACAACGACGTCGTGCCCACGATGCGACGCGTGTGCGCCGTCCGTCCACCCTCTTCCAGTGTCGCGATGTCGAGCCCCGTGACGATCGAGAGGTAACCCGGGAGGAGCGGAAGCACGCACGGCGACAAGAACGAGACCACCCCACCGCCCAGCGCCGCGAGGTACGCGAACACGTTGACGTCGCTGATGCGCGACCCGAGCGCGAGGAGCGAGGTCATGCCCCATTGTGGGTCGGTAGGCTCCCGCCCCACGAACGGTCGCCAAAGAGGCAGAGGAGGAGTCCCGTGAGTCGCGTGCAGGAGCTGTTCGATCTCTCGGATCAGGTTGCGGTGCTCACGGGTGTGGGGAGTGGGATCGGCAAGGCCACCGCGCGCCTGCTGTCGGCCGCCGGCGCGACGATCGTCGGGGGCGACATCGACGAGGCCGGCGCGCAGGCCACGGCCGACGAGATCAAGGCCGATGGCGGCTCCGCAACCGTGCGTCGCACCGATGTGACGCGGCGCGCCGATGTCGACGCCCTCGTGGATTCCGCGGCGTCCGAGCACGGGCGCGTCGACATCGTCGGCAACATCGCCGGCATCCCGCACAACAAGCTCGTCGCCGACTGCACCGACGAGGAGTTCGAGCGCATCCTTGCCGTCAATCTCAAGAGCGTCTTCTACGGATGCCAGGCCGCGCTGCGCCACATGATCCCGCAGGGCTCGGGCAAGATCGTCAACATCGCGTCCGGCGCCATCGACACGCCCGCACCGACGCTCGCGTGTTACGGCATGACCAAGGCCGCGGTCACGATGCTCACCAAGACGCTCGCGACCGAGGTCGGCCGGCACGGCATTCGCGTGAACGCGATCGCACCGGGAATGATCCTCACGAACTTCTCGCGTCACAACTTCGTCGACGAGAAGGGCGACGTGATTCCCGAGAAGCTCGAGCAGTACCACAAGAACGCCGGGCGCATGTCGCCGCTCGGGCGCGCGGGCGATCCCGAAGACGTCGCGCGTTCGTTCCTCTATCTCGTCTCCGACGCGGCCGCGTTCATCACCGGACAGATCGAACGCCCCAATGGTGGCGTGTCGATGCCCTGGTAGTCAGCATCCCACTAACGCGACCGCCGGCGCGCGGGGCGGCGCGTGGTGGTGCGGCTCGGATCGTCCTTGGTGAGATCGATGTAGCTGGCCGTTCGTTCGACGCGCACTTGTGACTCGACCTCCGGACCGAGTCGGGTCCCGGTGCGGTAGCGACCGTCGACAACCGGAAGGCTGCCACTGCGCATCGCCTTCGCCCGCGCGCGCTGCCGCACGATCCGGCGCGCCCGTTGCCGTTTGACGGCGCGTCGCCGCAGCAAGACGGCGACGAACAGCACGAGCACGACCGCGAGCAAGAAGTGCGAGAACGTGAACAGCCCGCCGCCGTGCTTCTTGGCGACAGCCTTGGTCGTCGTGGCCGCCGCCTGATTGCCGCCCGACGCGTTTGCGCCCGGACCCTTCAGGCCCACTGGGGTCACGCCCGACGCGTTCGTGGTCGTGGTGGTCGCGATCGGCGCTGCTACGTTGCCGCGCGCCAGTTGGACGAAACTGTCCCGTTGCGCGACCCGAGTGGCGTACGGCGAGACCGCGACCGCGGGCAACCGGATCCCGGTGCCCTTTGTGTTGTCGGCCGTCCCGAATCCTGCTTCCAGGAGTGACGCGGCCCAGGTGTACCCGCTGTCGACGGAGCCGAGGATGACCGCGATGAGCTGGCGGCCGTTCCGATTGGCGGTGGCAACGAGCGTGTGACTGGCGATCTGGGTGAAGCCGGTCTTGAACCCGTTGGCCCCGAGGAACCCGAAGCCGTTGTCGGGCAGGAACTTGTTGTGGTTCGTGAGGGCCTGCTGTGCGCCGCCGGGGTCGGTGAAGTTGTACGTACGACTCGCGGCCCATTGCGCGATCGCGGGGATGGTGAGGGCGTTTCGCGTCGCGATCGCGAGGTCGTAGGCGCTCATCTTCGGTCCGCCCAGATACGACGTGCCGTCGGTGAGACCGGCGGGATCGCTGAACGTGCTGTCGCGCATGCCGTACCGCTTGGCGGTCGAGGTGAGATCGGCGGCGAACCCGGTGAGGCTCCCGCCGACCGTCTCCGCGATCGCGTACGCGGCGTCGTTGGCCGAGACCATCATCATCGACGCCAGCGTCTGGTCCAACGGCCAGTGCTGGCCGGTCTTCATCCCGATCGTGGTCGACTCGCGGCCCGCCGCATTCGCGCTGACCGAGATCGTCGCGTTGGGGGGCAGGCGCTCGATCGCGACGAGCGCGGTGAGGATCTTCGTGGTGCTGGCCGGGGGGAGCGCCTCGTGCAGGTTGCGGCTGGTCAAGACCGCCCCGGTCCCCGCGTCGACGACGACGAAGGCCTGCGGAGGCGGCGTTCCCTCGGCCGCGATCGGTTGCGCCACTGCGACGACGAAGCCGCAGACGAGCAGCACGGTGACGAGAAGCGCCCGCCCGAACGTTCTCGTTTGGCCGCACATCGCGCACCAGGCTAGGCGGCGAGCGCCATTTCGACGGGGTTGGGGCGGCCTATTCGGGCGAGTCGTCGGTTCGGCCGCGCGAGGATGGGGTCGTGGGACGCATCTCCGCTCGCATCGCCGCCATCACCGAGTCGGCGACCCTCGCAGTCGACGCCAAGGCCAAGGCGCTGAAGGCCGCAGGCGAGAACGTGATCGGCTTCGGCGCCGGCGAGCCCGACTTCCCGACCCCCGAGCGGATCGTGGCGGCCGCCATCGCCGCCGCCTCGGAGGTCCGCTACCACCACTACTCACCCACGGCGGGCCTGCCCGAGCTGCGCGCCGCGATCGCGCACAAGACCAAGCGGGACTCCGGTTTCGACTGCGCGGCCGAGCAGGTGCTCGTCACCAACGGCGGGAAGCACGCGGTCTACAACACGTTCCAAGTGCTGTGCGACCCGGGCGACGAGGTGTTGCTGCCGGCGCCGTACTGGACCTCGTATCCCGAGATCATCACGTTGGGCGGCGGCGTCCCCGTTGTGCTCCCGACCACGGAGGTGACCGGGTTCCGGGTGTCGGTCGCCCAGCTCGAGGCCGCGGTCACCCCGCGCACGAAGGCATTGCTGTTCGTGTCGCCGAGCAACCCCACCGGCGCGGTGTATCCGCCCGACGAGGTCGAGGCGATCGGGCGGTGGGCGGTCGAGCGCGGCATTTGGATCGTCACCGACGAGATCTACGAGCACCTCACCTACGACGGTCATGTGTTCTCGTCGATGCCGAACCTCGTCCCCGAGCTGGCCGAGCGCTGCGTGGTGCTCAACGGTGTCGCGAAGACGTACGCGATGACGGGTTGGCGCGTCGGTTGGATGATCGGCCCGCGTGACGTGATCGCGGCCGCGACCAACCTGCAGTCGCACTCCACGTCCAACGTGGCGAACGTCGCCCAGGCCGCGGCGCTCGAGGCGGTGGCGGGCGATCTCGACGCGGTGGCAATGATGCGGAAGGCGTTTACGCGGCGCGGTCGCATGATGTACGAGCTGCTCTCGGGCATTCCCGGTGTCACCTGTCTCGAACCGCAGGGCGCCTTCTACTGCTTCCCGTCGTTCGAGGGCGTGCTCGGGCGTGAGATCGGCGGCCGCAAGCCGGCCGACACGCTCGAGCTGTGCGAGGTGTTGCTCGACGTCGCCAAGGTCGCGATCGTCCCCGGCGAGGCGTTCGGCGCGCCC
>JBBQER010000109.1:0-12047 GCA_038320885.1 Acidimicrobiia bacterium | reverse complement strand
ACGTCGTTCTCGTCGATATCGCGGACCGGGTCGCGGTCATCACCATCAACCGGCCCGAAGCGCGCAACGCACTCAACCGAGCGGTGCGCCAGGCCCTGCCCGCAGCAATCGAGCGCTGCGACGCCGACGACGACGTCGACGTGATGATCCTCACGGGCACCGATCCCGCGTTCTCCGCGGGCGTCGACCTCAAGGAGTTCGGCTCGGGTCAGGTGCAGCAAGGTGAGGGTTTCGCCGAGTTGGGAGAGGGCGGAGACGGGCGAACGACGTTCCGAGGCGCGCTCCCGCCGCACACCAAGCCGCTCATCGGCGCGGTCAACGGCGTGGCGGTGACGGGCGGGTTCGAGGTCGCGCTCAATTGTGACTTCCTGATCGCGTCGGATCGGGCCCGCTTCGCTGACACCCATGCGCGCGTCGGCGTCATGCCCGGCTGGGGCCTGACCGTGCTTTTGGCCCAGCGCGTCGGAGTGGCGCGCGCCAAGCAGATGAGCATCACCGGTAACTACGTCGACGCCGCGACCGCGCTCGCATGGGGACTCGTGAACGAGGTCGTTCCGCACGACGAGCTGCTTCCGTACTGCCGCGAGCTCGCGGCCGACGCGGTGTCGAACGACCAGCGCGGGGTCCGGCGCATGCTCCAGACGTACAACGAAGTCACCGGCACGACCGTCGACGAGGGCTGGAATATTGAAGCTCGCGTGAGCCGCGACTGGGAAGGCGCGGGATTCGACCCGGCCGAGATCGAGGCCCGGCGGCAGAAGGTCGTGGAGCGCGGCCGCTCGCAGATCGCCCGCTGAGCCGCGCGCCGGCGATCGGGTGCGCACGTGACGAGCCTCCCGCCGACCGAGTCGCTCTACTACGACGCCGAGATCGAGACGATGCCGCGCGCGCGGCTCGAGGAGCTCCAGCTCGAACGGCTGCTCGCTCTCCTGCCGCAGGCCTATGAGCGCGCGCCGCTGATCCGCGAGACGTGGGACACCGCCGGCGTGCACCCACGCGATATTCGCACGCTCGACGACTTCCGCGAGCGCGTCCCGTTCATCGACAAGGACGCGGTCCGCCGCTTCCGCAACGAGCGCGGCGATCCGTACGGCGGGCTGCTGTGCGTCGATCCCGCGCAGCTCACGGGCGTGAGCTCCACATCGGGGACCACCGGTGACCCGACACTCGTTCCCGAGCAGTGGGGCGGGGGTGGTCTCACGTCACCGGCGATCATCACGCGCGATCTCTGGGGTTGGGGAGTGCGACCCGGTGACTTCGTGATGCTCGTGCTGTTCACGTTCCGCGGCCCGACGTACGGATTGTTCCAACACTCGCTCGGCACCACGCCCATCCTCTTGGACTTCGACCCACTGGAGATGGAACGGTTCTGCGAGCTGTCGATCGAGTACCGGCCCACCGCGGTCTACAACTTCGGCTCGGTTCTCATCAACGCAGTGAAAGCGGCGTGCGACCGGCGCGGCTTCGATCCGCACGACGTGTTCTCGTCGTACCGGGGCGTCACGTTCGCGGGCGAGCCGCTGTCGCCGCGGGCACGCGCGCTCGCCGAGAGCTGGGGAATCGAGCTGTTCGAGCACGGCAACGCCGGCGACGTAACCGGCTCGTTCGAATGCACGCAGCACGACGGCCTGCACGCGTGGGAAGACACGGTGCTGGTCGAGGGGATCGATGAAGACGGGAGCCGGCCCGGGGCAACGGAGACGCGCTGCGAGCTGGTCGCGACCTCGCTGGCCAACCACATTGCACCGCTCGTCCGGTTCCGGTCCGACGACATCGTCCGGCTCACCTACGCACCCTGCGGATGCGGGCGCACCCACGTGCGCATGTGGCCGCTCGGCCGGAAGAGCGACGAGATCGTCGTCGACGGCGTGTCGGTGCTGCCGCTCGACGTATGGGGAGCCGTCGAGAGTGTCGACGCGTGCGCGATGAGCCTGTTCCAGGTGATTCGCGCCACGCGCCAGGTCGACCGGCTGCAGTTGCGCGTGGGCTACGCGCCCGAGTGGTCGCAGCGACTCGACGCGGTTCGCGACGAGGTGATGGCCGCGGTGCTCGCCGCGACGGGTGTCGAGCCCCACGTCGAGCTCGTGCCGAACGACGCGCTGCTGCGCCTCGGGCCACCGCACAAGATCCCGCGGGTAGCCCGGTCGTGAGCGTCACGTCGCGGCAGGAGTCGCCCGCCTTGTGGGGCGTCGGCAGCTACGAAGACGTAACTTCAAGCCGCGTGCCGTGGCGCATCTCGCACGAAGAGATCGGGCGCGACATCGGCGTGGCCGTCGACGTGCTCACCGGCCTTGGTCTCGCGGGGAAACCGGTGCTGTGGTGCTCGATGCTCGCCGAGGCCGGGCAGTTCTGGCCGTACGTGTGCGGAACGGTGCTGGCGGGTGGCCGCCTGTCGTGCGCCGACTCGACGTACGGCGAGGCGATGCGCGTCTCGATGTTCCTGCGGCTCATGTCCTACGACGCGGTGTTCGGCGTGACCGAGTCGTTGCTCGACGGCCTCGAGGCCTCCGATCACCAACCGGGAGAGGTGTTCGCCCGGGTGCGGCTGCTGGGCGCCTATCCGGGCGCGTACGAGCGCCTGGTCGCCGCCGGCCTCTCGCCCGTTCACTTCGTGCGCTGCGGTCCGGCGCTCGCGATCGGGCGCGAGCCCGACGCTCCGGCCTTCGTCGCCGGCGCCGAGTGGGAGCTCGTTGCCGACGGCCTCCGGATCGCCATCACCAGTTTGCAGCCGCGGGCCCAGCCGTTCATTCGCACCCCGATCGCGGTTCGGGGCACGATCGTGCGCGGTGGCATCGTTCCCGCCGCCCCGCCTCCCAGCTCAACCGTCCCCCTTCGTCCGATCGGCGAGGAGTAGTCATGCCCAAGCGTTCGCTCATCAGCGCGGACAACCACGTGTTCGAGCCGGTCACGCTCTGGCAGGAGCGCCTGCCCCAGGAGTACCGCGAGCGTGGTCCTCGGGTCGAGCAGCGAGACGGATGGATGGTGATGGCGATCGAGGGCATGCCCGATCGCAAGCTCACGCGAGCGGGGAGCGAATCGTCGGGCGGGGAGTCGCACGGGTTGGCGGCGGGTGCCGGAGGATTCGATCTCGACAGCCGGCTCCGCGACATGGAGCTCGACGGGGTCGTCGCGGAGGTGATCTACCCGACGTTCGGGTTGTTCATCGACATGGTGCCGGCGCCGGATCTCCAGATGGCGTGCGCGCAGGTGTACAACGACTGGCTCTCCGAGTCGTTTCTCTCCCGGCCCGACGTGTTCGTGCCGGCCGCGGTCGTGCCGGTGCGCGACGTCCCGTCGGCGACCGCCGAGCTCGAACGCGTCGCGCAACTCGGCTTCAAGGCGGCGATGATCCCCACGTCGGCGCCCGAGGGGATGCGCTACAACCAACCCGACTACGACCCGCTGTGGCGGATCGCCAGTGATGCGCGCATGCCGCTGTCGTTGCACACAGGTACCGGCGCGCTGCCGCAGTTCGAGCGAGGACCGGGTGGCGCGGTCATCAACTACGCCAAGGTCGGCCTGCTCTCGGCGGAGACCCTGTGCTACTTCGCGGCGTCGGGCGTGCTCGAGCGGTTTCCCGCGCTGCATCTCGTGTTCGTCGAGACCGGCGCCGGGTGGTTCGCGTATTGCTGCGAGCGGATGGACGAGGCCTTCTCGGAACACGAGCAGTGGGTGAACCCGAAGCTGGCCCGTCCGCCGTCGGCGTCGGTGAAGGAGCAGTGCCACGTCACGCTCGGTGCCGATCGGGCGCCATTGCTCACACGCGAGATCACGGGAGTTGGACCGCTGATGTGGGCCAGCGACTACCCGCATCCGGAGGGCACGTTCCCCGAGTCGCAGCAGGTGGTGGAGCGGATCTTCGCGGGAGTGCCCGAGGCCGACCTGACGGCCATCGTGAGCGGCAACGCCGCCGCCCTCTACCGCGTCGCGGTACCCGCGTGAGTGAGAACACGCTGAAGGACAAGACCGCGATCGTCGGGGTCGGCGCGACTCCGTACTACAAGCGCGGGCAGTCGCTTCCGCAGACGCCGATGGAGCTCGCGGGGAAGGCGGTGTTGGCTGCTCTCGCCGATGCCGGCCTCACTGCGAACGACCTCGACGGGTTCGCGCTGTACAGCATGGGGTTCGACACGGCGCTGTTCGCGCAGTGGCTCGGCGTGCCCGAGGTGCGGTTCACTGCGCTGCTCACCGGCGGAGGCGGTGGCAGCGCCGGTTCGGTCGGGCTGGCGTCGGCCGCGATCGTGAGCGGCATGGCGGAGTGCGTGGTGTCGGTTATGACGTTGCAGCAGGCCGCGAGCCGGTTCGGTGCGTCGTTCGCGCCGCGCGGGAATCCGGGCGCGGTGTACTCGGCACCACCATCGCCCGAGGGCGCCTTCCTCCAACCGTCGGGGTTGATGGGTCCGGGCCAGATGTTCGCGGTGCTCGCGCAGCGCCACATGCATCTGTACGGCACGACGCGAGAGCACCTCTGCGATGTCGCGATCTCCACCCGGAACAACGCGATCCGGTGACCGACCTCGCTGATGCAGGAGCCGCTCACGCGTGAGCAGTATTTCGGCGCCCGCATGATCTCCGATCCGTTGTGCCTCTACGACTTCTGCCTCGAGTGCGACGGTGCGGTCGCGGTGGTGACGACGTCGGCCGAGCGCGCGCGCGATCTCCGGCACCCGCCGGTGTTCGTCGGCGCGTCGGCCAACGGTGGTCACGGGCGCTGGGGCCAGGCGATTACGTGGATGGGCATGCCCGACGAGTACTTCGCGTCGTCGGGGCACCGTCCGGTCGCGAAGCGGCTGTACGACATGGCCGAAGTCGGGCCCGCCGACGTCGACGTCGCGTTGCTCTACGACCACTTCACGCCGATGGTCATCATGCAGCTCGAGGACTACGGCTTCTGCGGCATCGGGGAAGGCGGGCCCTTCGTCGCCGACGGCAACATCAACTGGCCCGACGGTGGCCTCCCCGTGAACACGCACGGCGGGAATCTCTCGGAGGCGTACATCATCGGCATGACCCACGTGAAGGAAGCGGTCGAGCAATTGCGGGGGAGTGCGGTCAACCAGGTGAGCGGCGCGGAGGTCGCGCTCGTGACCGGCGGACCGGCGTCGATTCCCGTGTCGTCCCTTCTTCTGCACAACTAGGAGATCTCATGCGTGGAGTCCCGCCCGTCGACGTCATCGGGCTGAGTACGAGCCCGTCGACCGAGCCGTTCTGGCAGGCGACGGCCGAACACCGGCTCGTCGTCCCGCGGTGCACGACGTGCGGCACGTTCCGCTTGCCGCCGTCGCCGTTCTGCTTCCACTGCCGCTCGCAAGAGGTCGAGTGGATCGAGCACGACGGTGCGGGCGAGATCTACTCCTTCACGGTCATCCGGCACGCGGTGATCCCGCAGGTCGCGGAAGCGCTGCCGTTCGTCGCGGCCGTGGTCGAGCTCCCGGGGACGGGTGGGTGCCGGTTGGTGGGCAACGTCGTCGACTGCGACCCCGCCGAAGTTCGGATCGGCCTCCCGGTCACGCTCGACTGGTACGACGTGCGCGAAGGTGAGTCGGTGCCCGTCCTCCGACTGGTGTGAGATTTGTTGATATGACCTGATTTTGTAAGGGTTTGCGAGGGGTTGAGTCTCTCAGCCTGAGCGTACGATTCGGGTGTGGTCGCGGCGCTGCAACCGTTCGAATCGAGGCTCGATGAGCTGGCGCGCAAGCGTCGCGAAGTCGACGCGCTCGAGGCCTCCTGGCTCGGTGATCTCGCCGAGTATGTCCAGTCCGGCGAGTGGCAAGCCGACGGGTACGTGAACGCAGCGGCGGGGGTGCGGGACCGCTGCCACATGACCCGCACGGCCGCGAGCGTCGCAGTACGCCTCGCGGTCAAGCTGTTGCGGCTGCCGGCGATCGCGGCGGCGTTCGCGGCCGGCGAGATCTCCCGTGAGCACGCTGGCGTGGTGGCGCATGCGTATACGCGGGAACGGGCGGCGGATTTGGATCAGGTCGAAGAGGCGTTCGCGGAGCTCGCGGGCCGGGTCGATCCCGACGACCTGCGGGGCGCAGTCGCGTATATGACCGACGCGATCGACGGTGATGGCGGTGCCCGCTCCGACGAGGAGATCTACGCCAAACGGACAGCGCATTCGTCGGCGACGATGGGTGGCGTGCGGGGCGACTGGTTCCTCGATCCCGAAGGCGGCGACATCGTCAATACCGCGCTCGCCGCCCAGATGGAGACCGGCAGCGTGCCCGACGATCCGCGCACCACTCCCCAGCGGCGCGCGGATGCGTTGGTGGATATCTGCCGGCTGTCCCTTGCGTCGGATCACCACCCGAAGACGGCGCCGAAACGGCGGCGCGGGATCCCGAACGTGTTGGCGGTGGTCGACATCCGCAGGTTCGAGGCCGAACACCCCGCGCTCGTCGCCGATATCCGGGCTGAGGTCGCTTATGCGGGGCGGTTGTCGCGGGCGACGCTGGATCGGATGTGTTGTGACTGGGAGATCAGCCGGATCATCATGGATGGTTCCAGTGAAGTCCTCGACCTCGGCCGCAGCGAACGCATCCCGACTGATAAGCAGTTCAAGGCGTTGGTCGTGCGGGACCAGCACTGCCAAGCCCCCGGCTGCAAAGTCCCGTGGCAGTTCTGCCAGCCGCATCACACGGTCTGGTGGATCGAAGGCGGCGTCACCGACCTCAGGAACCTCAAATTGTTGTGCGGCTACCACCACCGCCAAGAACACACCCGCAACCCACCCAAACGCCAGTGACATCCGGGCAAGAGCACACCCCGGTGCGATCAGTGCTCGAACGGCGGCTGGTCACGGGTCAGACTGATCGGGTGCCGAGTCGGCGGGATGTCCTCATCGGTGGCGGCGCGTTGGTGGCGCTCGGCGTCGGAAGCGCGGTCGAGATCGGGGCGCGTCGCCGACGGAGTCTTCTGCATCGCTTCGGCTTGGCGGACAGCCCTGACACGTCGTTTCCCGCGTCGCACACACCGGTCGTGTCGGGCACGCTGAAGAGCGCACACATGAGCCGCTCGCCGAACTGGTCGATCTCGATACCGGTCGGTGCGCTGACCGGAGTCGTCTATTGCTTGCACGGACATGACGAGGATCATCGGTTCGCGTTCGACCAGATACACCTCCCCGACGCCGCCGCATTTGTCGGTGCCAAGCTCGCGGTCGCAGCGGTTGACGGAGGGGCGGACTCGTACTGGCATCGCCGCGCCGGCGGCGACGATCCCCTCACGATGCTGTTCGACGAGTTCATTCCGCAGGTCGAAACCCGCGTCTCGGTCCACCGTCGCGCGCTGCTCGGCTGGTCGATGGGCGGATACGGCGCGCTGCTGGCTGCTGAGACCACACCCGACCAGTTCCGAGCGGTCGCTGCCGCTAGCCCCGCCCTGTGGACCACGCCGGGCGCAACGGCCGTGGGCGCGTTCGACAGTCCCGACGACTACTCCCGAAACAACGTGTACGCGCATACTGCGCGGCGGACCTCGATGACCGTTCGCGTCGACTGCGGCACCGACGACCCGTTCTATCCCGCGGTCAAGAAGTTCGTCGCCGATCTCCGACCCGCGCCGCAAGGCACGTTCGGCGCAGGCTTTCACGATGCCGCCTATTGGCGCAGCGTCGCGCCCGGCCAACTCGAAACCATCAACCACGCGCTCTCTGCGCCCTGACCGAAGCCCCGCTGGACAACGCGCCCCAGTGCTCAGGGCGTGCGGGCACTGGGGTGTGATCGGCGCGCCTTGCGATGCGGCCGTCGGCCACGCGTCTTCGAGCTACGAGCCCGACAGCTTTGTACCGTGGCGGGGCGGAGGGTCTGCTTGGTCCCCACGATCCAGCCAGTCAGCGAGCCGACGTAACAGTTCGGCCAGGTGTGGACGCTTCGCTATACCTTCGACTTCGAACGCCCGCCTTCCAAATCCATCGGTTTCGGCGAACGTGTGTGGCTCGACGACGAAACGAACCGTGACCGTTCGGTGTTCCCCGAGTTTTTCGAGTAAGGCATCGCGACGCTCGTCCATTGGCGACTCGTCTGCCCAGACCGCCGAGAGCGCGCGGCGGAAACGCTGGTCGGCGCGGGCGAGTTGCTCGATCTGAGGCCACAACCTCTCTTCGAAACCCTGATGGCACAACGACTCGAGCGGACATCCGACAAGGACTGCTGACGTAACGCGCGCCGAATCTGCCGATCGGCTACCGGCCTAGGGCCATTGTCGAACAACGAAGCCCATGCACGATTCATTCGGTTGGCCGCAGCGGCACAACCGGCGCGATCGTTTCGCGGCGCAACAGTCGATCCACC
Organism: Acidimicrobiia bacterium; assembly: GCA_038320885.1. Classification (GTDB taxonomy): domain Bacteria; phylum Actinomycetota; class Acidimicrobiia; order IMCC26256; family PALSA-610; genus JBBQER01. The sequence continues at coordinate 3,753 of JBBQER010000109.1, read as the reverse complement.
CAACGTTGGACCGTCTCACGGCGTGACGGTCCGGCCGACGGCGGAGGCGATGCTCGCCGGTCCGAAATCGCGTCGATCAAGAGATGCATCATCTCGGGCGCATGTTCGATCGGAAGCCGGAACGTTCCGGTGCAATGGTCGCCCATCCAGAGGCTCAACACGACGACACCGGACTCGGGATGCCACGTCGTCCTCATCCGCCGCACCGGCGTGCGCGAATCCCAAAACCATGTCGTTGCCGACGGTTCGGCCAGCCTCTCGCCCACCTCTTCAGCGTTGCGCGATCCGCTCACGTTCGCAAGGCCGGCAAGCACACCATCGGTGGCATCGGAGATGCGTGATCGCTCTGAAGGGGGCACTCTGTCCGCATGGCTCACGCCTACCGCTCTTCGATCTGACGATTCGGACACCGAGGTTGGAGCTCCGCGCCGCCACTGACGAACTCCTCGAACGGCTCGTGCACTTCGTCACCGATGGCATCGTCGATCCCTCCCGACCTCCTCCGTTCGACGATCCGATGTCGCTGTACGAAGAGAGTCCGAGTCGCGAATGGCGTTGGCGGCAAGCCATCTGGGCCGGACGAGCACGAGTGGAGCCCGATGAATGGTGGCGCCTCTACTTCGTCGCCGTCGTGGACGGCCAACCGGTTGGGATGCAAGACCTCATCGGTATCCGGTTCCGTCATCTCCGAAGTGCCGCGACGTTCTCGTGGGTTGGCCGTCCGCATCAAGGCAAGGGACTCGGGACCGAGATGCGGAGCGCCATCCTGCACCTCGCGTTTGCCGGTCTTGGTGCGGAACGGGCGCAGAGCGACGCCTTCGAGGACAACGCGGCATCAAACAGCATCTCGCGCCGTCTCGGCTATGCGGAGAACGGGACCGAATGGGCGACGCGCCAAGGCAGCCCGGCGCGCTTGGTCCGCTGGGAGCTCAGCCGAGATGCCTGGATGTCCTCCCGTCGTGACGACATCGAGCTCTCGGGCGTCGATCGCGCCCTCTCGGTGTTGGGAATCTGACGCGGCAACCGCTACTCGTCGGAGGTGAGAATCGTGGGGGCGCCGTCGGTCACGAGCAGCGTGTCCTGGTGGAGACGGTCGCCCCGGTGCAGCTCGAGCGCGCACACCATGCCGCTCCGCAGTTGCACGCGGTCGTCGTAGGGCTCGACGCCCCGGCCCACTCCGTAGACGACGGCTTCGAGATCGCGCAGCTGGCCGACGAACGTACCGGGCCGGCAGCGCGCGAGCGTCTCGTCCCAGCCCTCGGGAGGCGCCTGCTCGATCGACGGCTCACCGACCACGTACGTGCGGGCCAGCGAAGCTTCCCAGCCGTCGAGCAGCGCGCCGGCACGCAGGGCCACGCTCTCGCCGGCGCTCAACAGACGCTCGGGCGGCAGCCACGTGGATGCGCCACCGTCGATCGGTGCCGCGACCGCTTCGAACGCGGGCGTCGTGACCGCGAGCGCGGCGAAGCGTTCGGCACAGATACCGCGCAACACGCGCGCCCGCACGCCGTCCCGCAGGAATGCCGCCATAGCCGCCAACCCGTTGCACGCCACCCGCGCGGCTTCGCGTACCGCGGCAACCTTCTCGGGCGATTGCCGCGACCAGAGATCGGTGAGCGTCGGTCCGGCATCGACGAAGCGCGCGTGCGGCAGCAGCATGCGGAGCAGGGCGCTCATGCCCGGCGACATGCCGTCGACGCCGACAGTGCGCGCCTCGGTGAGGCCGGGGATCGCGTCGAGAGACGCGAGGAGTTGCTCGGGATTCCAAGTGATGGGATACAGGTGGTCGCGCGGAAACCCTTCGAAGCCGGCGTCGCTGTTGGCGAGCAGGTGCACAGACTGCTCGCTGCGGACGACGACGCATCCCGGCGCGAACGCGCGCGTCCCTGCGAGCCAGAGCCGATTCGCTCCGCACACCGCGCGAGCGTTGGCCTCGCGCCCGAGCACGAGCGCGTCGACATCGTTGCGTTCCATCGCCAACAAGGCCTCGTGCAACCCCGGCGCGCTCACGCTTTTGGCCCGTCGAGCTCGGCGCGACTCGAAAGCCACAGGTAGCCGTCTTCGGTGACCGCGACGATCTCCTCGCTGCGGTGCCCGCCGGCGCCGTCGTCCCAGATGACGGGTTCGAGGACGAGAACCATGCCGGGTTGCAGCACGATCGACGCGTCGAACTCGGTCCCGCGGTCGGTGCCGATGAGCGGCATCTCGGCGGGATCGGTACCGATGCCGTGCGCAAGGTAGAAGTAGGGGAGCCACGGGCGGCGACCGTTCCGATACCCCGCGGCACTCGCGAGGTCGGCCCCGGTTGCTCCCGGTCTCGTGACCGCGAGCACGCGGTCGACGATCCCGCGCCAATCGTCGAATTGCGCACGCTCGATCGCGGTGGCTTCGTTGCCGATGATCCACGTGGCGCCGAAGTCGGACGCGTAGCCGTGCAGGTTGATGCCCGAGTCGATCCACAGCACGTCGCCGGCCGCGAGCTGGCGCGGCTGGGTCGGCAGTGGGAACACCACATCACCGGTCACGCTGTAGGGACCGGTTCCGACCGAGCGCGGCATCACCTGGAACACCGGGTCGACCGTGTTCGACGTCGCGCCCAACTCCGCGACGGTACGCAGGAACGCGCCCGAGCAATCGGTGGCGAGCGCGCCGGGCCGCGCCGTGGCCCGCGCCGTACGCATCGCGCGCTCGTTAATCGCCTGCGCCTGGCGAATGCATTCCAACTCGTCGGGCGTCTTCGTGAGCTTGGCCGGACCGAGGACGAACGAGGCGTCGACCACCTCGCGGCCTCCGAGTGCCTGCCACAGCGGGAACGGCGCGTCGTCGAGCGCGAGCAGGCCCCCCGGGAGCTCGGCCACGACGTCGCGAGCACCGTCGCCGGCTTCCACCTCCACCGCGCGATGAATGTGGTCGTCGGGAAGCTCAGCCGCCGCACCCTCGGGAAACTCGGTATAGAGATGCGGCCAGGGATCGTCGCGCGTCACGACCGCAACCGCGCGCCACCAGGACGCACGCAGGTGATCGGACGCCGGTACTCGGGCGCCGGTCGCGTACGAGACGTTGCTCTGCCCGCACAACAAGAGGGTGTCGACCGAAACGTCGGCCATCGCCGCCCGGAGCTTGGCGATCCGGTCGCGCCGCATGCGCGCGAGGTCCAGCGTGCACACCGGGCTCGTCATGGCGGCAACGCTACCCAGCGGAGGCCCGAGGGTGGCGTTCCGAAGTCTGGAGGTACACGGCGACGCGCGTGATGAGGCCGCCGTCGGTATCGAACACGACGGCTTCGGATGTTTCGAGGCGGCCGTCGCCGTCGTCGACGGTTTCCCGCAGCTCGACGGTCACGATGCCGGCGTCGACATGCACGCGATCGACGTCGAGTTGATACCCATCCAACGCGTCGATCGTTCCGGAGAGAAACTTCACGTACGCGTCACGCCCGGAATATGCGTCGCGGTACGGACCCATGCGCTCGACGTCGGGGGCGAGCGTCTCGGTCACCGCGGTCCAGTCGTGCTCGCGCAGACCGTTCAGATACCGATCGACCGCGTCGATCCCGAGCGCGCCGGCGAGGATCGCGCGTTCGTGGTCGTCGAGCGGCAGCTGCGCGATCGCGGCGAGACCTTGTTCACTCATCTTGTTCACAGTGCGGACGATGACGCGCGTGAGCGTGACAGAGTCGAGGCGAGCGGCAACGTCGGTCAGCTGCGTCTCGAGGAACACCAGGCAGAGAGCGTCTTCGAGCGCTTGTACCTC
>JBBQER010000108.1:0-12373 GCA_038320885.1 Acidimicrobiia bacterium | reverse complement strand
CGGCGCCTTGTCGATCTGATCGAACGCAGTGAAATGGTTCTTCGGGTTCCCCTCCGCCAACACCTTCGTGATCGCAGCCGTCAACGTGGTCTTCCCATGGTCAATATGACCAATCGTCCCAATGTTCAAGTGCGGCTTGTTCCGCTCGAACTTCTCCTTAGCCATGGGATTACCTCAGCTCCTTCAAAAACTGGACTATGGGCAAAAAAACGAAAACGGGTGAACAGTTACTCGCCGCGAACACGGGCGATGATCTCTTGCGCAATCGACTCCGGCACCGCTTGGTACGAGTCGAACTGCATCGTGTAAGTCGCGCGGCCCTGAGTGCGCGAACGCAGGTCAGTAGCATAACCAAACATTTCTGCGATCGGCACGGTCGCGTTGATCACCTGCGAGTTGCCGCGTTGTTCCATTCCGCCGATCTTGCCGCGCCGTGACGACAGGTCGCCGATCACGTCGCCCATGTACTCCTCGGCGGTGACGACCTCGACCGCAGCGACGGGCTCGAGCAGCTGGGGCTTGGCCCGGCGTGCTGCCTCTTTGAACGCCATCGAGCCCGCGATCTTGAACGCCATCTCCGAGCTGTCGACGTCGTGGTACGAACCGTACGTGAGTCGGGCGCGCACGTCGACGAGCGGGTAGCCGGCGAGCACGCCGCCTTCCATCGCTTCTTGAATGCCCGCGTCGACCGCAGGGATGTACTCACGCGGGATCACGCCGCCCCGGATCTCGTCGACGAACTCGTAGCCGCCTCCGGGCCCGGTGGGCTCGAGCGCGATGACCACGTGGCCGTACTGACCGCGACCACCCGTCTGGCGGACGTAACGCTGCTCGACCTTCTCGACCGCCTGCGTGATCGTCTCGCGGTACGCGACCTGCGGCTTGCCGACGTGCGCGTCGACGTTGAACTCGCGCATCATCCGGTCGACGAGCACCTCCAAGTGGAGCTCGCCCATGCCCGCGATGATCGTCTGGCCCGTGTCGAGATCGGTATGCACCACGAAGGTCGGGTCTTCGTCGGACAGCGAGTTGAGCGCCTTACCGAGCTTGTCCTGGTCGATCTTCGTCTTCGGCTCGATCGCGACGGAGATCACCGGGGTCGGGAACTCCATACGCTCGAGACTGATCGGATGCGCGCGCTCGCACAGAGTGTCGCCGGTGGTCGTCTGCTTGAAGCCGAGCCCGGCGACGATGTCGCCCGCGTACGCCACGTCGACGTCTTCGCGCTGATCGGCGTGCATCCGCAGGATGCGACCGATGCGCTCCTTGCGGTCCTTGGTGGAGTTGTAGACCTCGGCGCCCTTCTCGAGCGTGCCCGAGTAGATGCGGAAGTACGTGAGCTTGCCGTAGGGGTCGGCGACGATCTTGAACGCGAGCGCGGAGAAGGGTTCGTCCTCGCTGGCCTTGCGCTCGACGGTCTCCTCGCCCTTCAGATCGGTGCCCTGAGTCGGCGGGAGGTCGAGCGGCGACGGCAGGTAGTCGACAACCGCGTCGAGCATCGGCTGCACGCCCTTGTTCTTGAACGCCGAGCCGCAGAGCACGGGAACGAACTCGAACCTGAGCGCGCCGAGGCGGATCGCGTTCTGGATCTCGGCCGTGCTGATCGGTTCGTCGGCGAGATACTTCTCGAGCAGCGCGTCGTCGACGTGCGCGATCGTCTCGAGCAGCTCGCCGCGCGCGGTTGCGGCAACGTCGGCGTACTCGGCGGGAATGTCGACCACGTCGAAGGTCGCGCCCTCGCTGTCGTCGGTGAGCGGCCACACGATCGCCTTCATCTCGACGAGATCGATCACGCCGCGGAACTCGCTCTCCGCGCCGATCGGCAGCTGCACGACCGCCGTCACTGCGTCGAGGCGGTCACGGATCATGGCGACGCAGCGATCGAAGTCGGCGCCGACGCGGTCCATCTTGTTGACGAAGCAGAAGCGGGGCACGTCGTACTTGTTGGCCTGGCGCCATACGGTCTCGGTCTGGGGCTCGACACCCGCGACCGCGTCGAACACCGCGACCGCGCCGTCGAGCACACGGAGGTTGCGCTCCACCTCCATGGTGAAGTCGACGTGGCCCGGCGTGTCGATGATGTTGATCTGGCAGTCGCGCCACTGCACGGTGGTCGCGGCCGACGTGATCGTGATGCCGCGCTCCTGCTCCTGGACCATGTGGTCCATTACCGCCGCGCCCTCGTGGACCTCGCCGATCTTGTAGGTGCGACCGGTGTAGAAGAGGATGCGCTCGGTCGTGGTGGTCTTGCCCGCGTCGATGTGGGCCATGATCCCGATGTTGCGGGTTTTCTCGAGCGGAAATTCGCGTGCCATGTTCGTACGTTCCTTCGGGGAGGGCCTTCGGGGGGGTGGGGATACTCGGACAGAGCTCGACCGGGCCCACGGGCCCGGTCGGAGGCGCGGGTCGGACCCGCTACGGCGTCGGATCGCTCTTAGCGCCCTGACGCCGCCTCCTGTGTCACTGCTCGAATCACCATCGACAACTCACTCTCGATCACCCCGCCGTCGCAGGGCTTGTAACCGCTTCTATGGGGTCGCTCTCGCTGTGCCCAAGCCCGGGGCTGCGCTTCGTTCCTAGTCTGATCGGTCCCCAGCCCGCTCTTACCAGCGGTAATGCGCGAAAGCCTTGTTTGATTCCGCCATCTTCTGGAGGTCCTCACGGCGCTTGATCGCGGCGCCGATGCCGTTGCTGGCGTCCATCAGCTCGGCCGACAGGCGCTCGGCCATGGTCTTCTCCCGGCGCTGGCGGGAGTACCCCACGATCCAGCGGATCGCCAGGGTCGTGGCCCGCCGGGGCCTGACCTCGACCGGCACCTGGTAGGTGGCACCGCCGACCCGCCGGCTCTTGACCTCGAGCTGGGGGCGGACGTTCTCGACCGCCCGCTTCAAGACGGTCACGGGGTCGCCGCCGGTCTTGCGGCTGATCTCTTCGAGCGCCTTGTAGACGATGTGCTCCGAGGTGGAGCGCTGCCCGCGCAGGAGCACCTTGTTCACCAGTTGGGTGACGACGACCGACCGGTAGATCGGGTCGGGCATGAGCTCGCGCCGGGGGGCCGGACCTTTACGCGGCATAAGAGTTACGCATCCCTTTTCGCGCCGTAGCGGCTGCGGGCTTGCTTGCGATTCACGACGCCGGACGCGTCGAGCGCGCCCCGGATGATCTTGTAGCGGACGCCCGGCAGGTCGCGGACCCGACCGCCGCGCACGAGCACGATCGAGTGCTCCTGCAGGTTGTGACCGATCCCGGGGATGTATGCCGTGACCTCGACGCCCGTGGTGAGGCGCACGCGGGCCACCTTGCGCAGCGCAGAGTTCGGCTTCTTGGGGGTGTGGGTGAACACGCGCGTGCAGACGCCACGGCGCTGGGGCGAGCCCTTGAGCGCAGGCGTTTTCGTCTTCTCGGTCTTACTCTCGCGTCCCTTGCGGACGAGCTGGGCAATCGTGGGCACGCGTGTTTCCTTCAGAAAAAATTCTCGGGGCGGGCGAATCGTGCTTCGAGGCGCTCAGGCGCGTGATACCGCAGCCGTTGCCAACAAACCAGGTTAGCAGCGGGAGCGATCCCTCACCAAGCCGGTCTTGTGCGCCGGATAACTTCGCACGCGCGTGCCCGCTCCCAGGATCAGCTTCGGACTGCAAGCCGGTCTCGACACCGACGCGCGCGCGTGGTTGCACCTCGCCCAGAGGGCCGAACGCGCCGGTTTCGACACGCTGTACGTGGCGGACCATCTGGGTGCGACAGCCTCGCCGTTCGCGGCGTTGGCGGCCGCGGCCTGCGCCACATCGACGCTGAAGCTCGGCACCTACGTACTCAACGCCGGGATCCGCGATCCGCTCTCGCTCGCGAGCGACGCCGCGACGGTCGACGTGATCTCGAACGGGCGCTTCGTCCTCGGGCTCGGCGCCGGGCACACGCCCGCGGAATGGGCGATGACGGGGCGCGACTTCCCCGGAGCGGCCGCGCGCGTCGGGCGCCTCACCGAGACCGTCGACGTCGTGCGCAGGTTGTTGGCCGGCGAGGTCGTGACGCATCACGGCCGCCACATGCATGTTGACGACGCGTACCTGCTGACGCCGCGGCCGGTGGGAGAAACGATTCCTCTGCTGATCGGCGGCAACGGCGCACAGGTGGTTCGACTGGGCGGACGCGTCGCCGACATCGTGAGCCTTACCGGCGCCGGCCGAACGCTCGCCGACGGGCACTTGCACGAGGTCGACTGGAGCGACGCCGCGATCGGCGAGCGCGTGAAGATCGTGCGCGCGGCGGCGCCCGGCCCGGGCGGGCCCGTGATCGATGCTCTGGTCCAACACCTCGCGATCACCGACAACCGCGCCGCGGCCGCCGAGAAGGTCGCGCGGCGCGTTCCGGGCGCGACCGCCGCCGAGGTGATCGGCGCGCCGTATGTGCTGCTCGGCACGCTCGACGAGCTCGCCGCCGAGATCCTGCAGCACTACGAGCGGTGGGGCTTCACGTCGTACGTCGTGCGGCCTTCGGTCTTCGACGACGCCGCCGCGCTCATCGAGCACCTTCGCCGCGCCTGACACAGGACGGGACCGGCCTTAGGGTGGCGCCGTGCCCACGCGCTACCGCTCGCTGATCTCCGACAGCTCGCGTTGGGAAGGCTTCGAGCTCCGGCCCGACGACATCGTGATCAGCACGGCGCCGAAATGCGGCACGACCTGGATGCAGATGATCTGCGCGCTGCTCGTGTTCCAGACGACGACGTTCGATACCTCGCTCGATCTCATCTCGCCGTGGCTCGACATGCTCACCCGCGAGCGCGACGACGTGTTCGCCGACCTCGCCGCGCAGACCCACCGCCGCTTCATCAAGACCCACACGCCACTCGACGGACTGCCGTTCGAACCGGGCGTCACCTACATCGGGGTGGGTCGCGATCCGAGGGATGTCGCGCTGTCGTGGGACAACCACATGGCGAACATGAACTTCGAGCGATTGCTCGGCGCGCGTGCCGCGGCGGTCGGGCTCGACGATCTCGCCGAGCTGTTCCCAGACGGCCCGCCCGAGCATCTTGATTCGGAGATCGAACGCTTCTGGAGCTGGGTCGACAATTCGGCGTCCCCATCCGAAGCCAACGCCGGTGGTCTCATCAGCCTGATGAATCACCTCACGACGTTCTGGACCATGCTGGATCAGCCGAACGTCGCGCTCTTCCACTACGACGATCTCAAGACCGATCTCGAAGGCCAGATGCGACGACTGGCCGCGCAGCTGGCCATCTCGGTTCCCGACGATCTCTGGCCCGAGCTCGTCGACGCCGCGACCTTCGAGCGCATGCGCGCGGGCGCGGACCGGATCGCGCCCGACACGACGCACGCGATCTGGGAGGACAACCAACAGTTCTTCCACCTCGGCGTCAGCGGCCAATGGCGAGCGCTTCTCGACGACGAGTGCCTTCGTCGCTACTACGAACGCGTTGCCGAGCTGGCCGAGCCTGATCTCGTTCGCTGGCTGCACCACGAACCGCAGTTGGTGCCTTGACCGACACGCCGGCCTTCGCGCGCGACCACTGGGAGACCCACGCCGACGATTGGATCGCCCTCACCCGCAGCGACCCGGCGTACGAGCTCCTCAACAAGCCGGCGTTCCTCGAACTCGTTCCTCCGCCCGGCCCGCTGACGATCGAGGTCGGGTGCGGCGAGGGCCGGGTGGCGCGTGAGCTCATTTCGCAGGGTCATCGAGTGGTGGGCTTCGACGCCGCGCCCGCACTCGCGCGGGCCGCGTTCACTCATCGCGCCGGTCTGCCCGTCGCGGTCGCCGACATCGCCCGGTTGCCGATTACAACCGCGGCTGCCGACGTCGTCGTGTGCTTCATGGTGCTCATGGACATCGAGGATCTCGACGGCGCCATCGCCGAGCTGGCTCGCATCCTGGCGCCGGACGGCACGTTGTGCCTCGCGATCCTCCACCCGATCATGACGAGCGGTCTGTTCAAACCCGGCGACGAGTTCGGCACGTTCTACATGGGCGAGTACCTGAAGACGATGCGCCACGTGCTCGACATGGAACGGAGTGACGGCGGGATCTTTCGCTTCCGGATCGAGCACCGGCCCATCGAGACCTACTTCCGCGCGTTCGAAGCCGCGGGCCTGGCCGTGACCGCACTCCGCGAACCCCGTCCCGACAAGAAAATCGCCACCGAGAAATCCCGCCTCGCGAACGCTCTGCGCGTCCCGAACTTCTTGCACGTGCTCGCTAGGCATCGTCCTCGGTGAGGGCGAGGAGGTTCGTGCGGCGCGCGTGCCAGTCGTGCAGTCGATCGGCATGGCCGGGAACCAGCTGATCCTGAGGCGGAAGCGCGCGCGGCGAGAACCACGCTGTCTCCGACACCTCATCCGGATTCGGGACCGGCTCGCTCTCGATCTCGCCGATGAAGGTGAGCACCTGCGCGACGTCGTCGAGATACGGGTCGAAGTACACGCCGAGCACACCCGTGAGCCGAACCTGCACACCCAGCTCCTCGGCGATCTCACGGCGCGCGGTATCGGCCGGATGCTCGCCGCGCTCGCAGAAGCCACCCGGCAACTCCCAGCGACCTCGATAGGGATCATTGGTCCGGCGGACCAGGAGCGCTTGTTGGTCGCGGGCGATCAACACCTCCGCGCACGGCGCGCTGCGAATCAGCTTCCAGCGCGGTCCACAGCTCGGGCATACCGGCACGCCGTCGGACGTTCCGGTACACCGCGCGCCGCAGTCGTAGCACCACCGTCGGACTTCCTCGGCCCCGCTCATGCGAATGGGCGCTAGGCGATGGGAACGAGGAACTGGTCGAGCGCGGCGCGGTCACCGTCGACATCCACCGCGTCGGCGCTCACCCGCGAGTAGAGCAAGAGCACGAGGTCGGACGCGGGCGCGGATGCAGTCACGACCGGCTCGTCATCTCCCGCCGTGACGGTGGTGCCGGTATCGGTCGCGTGAAACGCGATCGGCTGACTGCCGCGCAGCTGGCGGGTGATCCAGCAGAACTCGTCGACACCGTCTTCGGCGAGCTTCGCCGGCAACGGATCGGGCGTGCCGCGCGCGGCGAGCTGCGCGTCCCATCGGTGCACGGCTGCTTCCTGCACCTGGTGGCGCGCGATCGCGCCGACCGTGCGATCTTCCTTCCACCACGTCCACGCGGGCGTGTCCCAAGGCACGGTTTGGAGCGCGTCGAGCAGCTCGCGCGTCGAGAAACCGAACCACAGGTCGAGCGCGCGATCTTGCGTCGGACCGGGCATACCCTCGATGAGCGAGGGCATCTTGCCGTTCGCGTTCACGGCCGCGCCCCAGAATCGCTGCACCCGACCGAGGTGCCAGATCAACTCGGTGAGCGACCAGTCGGGGCACGACGGCACGCGAGCGTCGAGCGCCGGCGTCGAGATCGTTGCCCCGGCCGCCGCACTCTCGGTCTCTATGAAACCCAAGATCTCGTCGCGATCGAGCACGTTCCGAGGCTACCGATACAAGGGATTCCCCCCGTGGGACTCTGTTTCACAGTGGACGTCGATGAATTCGAGGACTGGTACGGAGAGCACTACCGGCGCGTCTTCGCGTCGGTGCTCGTGGTCTCGGGCAACCGAGCGGCGACGGCCGACGCGGTCGACGAGGCGTTCGCACGGGCGTTGGAGCGCTGGCTTCGCGTGCGCACGATGGCATCTCCGGTCGGCTGGACGTTCACCGTCGCCCGCAATTTGTTGCGGTGGGCCGCCCGGCGTTCGGCGCGTGAGAGCGCGAGCGAGGTCGGTGCGGGCACGACACCTGAAATCGACGTGGCGTTGTGGGAGACGGTTCGGTCGCTCCCGAAACGCGAACGCGAGCTCGTCGCGCTGCGCTACGTCGCCTGACTGACCGAACCCGAGATCGCGGCGACGCTCGGCATCGCCAACGGAACCGTCGCGCGCGGGCTGCACGACGCCCGCGCGCATCTGCACTCGATGCTCGCTCCCGAGGAGGACAGGGCATGATCGATCTGGAAGAAGCGCTCGCCCAGCTCGTCGAGCAGGCGCCGGCACCTCCGGAGGTCGCGACCGTCACGCGCCGCGCCCGGCAGGGGCGCGCACGCCGGTACGGCACTGCGATCGCGGCGGCCCTCGTCGTCGTGATCGGAGTCGCCGGCGCGATCGCGCTCCGCCCGACTCACCATCGGAAGGTGATCCTCGAGCGCCCGCCAACCGAGTCAGTGCGCATGACCCTGCTCGACGGATCCCAGCTCGAGATCAGGGGCCCCAAGTCTCTCGGGCTCACGAAGCTCGTTCCGGCCTTCAACTCGCAGCTCGACATGCCGAACGTCCCCAATGTCGTCCCCGTCGGACATTCGTTCACCGTCCAGCGGTCGGCTCCCGACGAGCTGCTGGGAGCGGAGCTCTCTCGCTACCCGACCGGAGACGGGCACGAGCTCGTCGTCTACGCGAGCGGGTACGGAGTTTTTGGAGTGGTGCGCTACCCCGCCTGGGCGCTGGTTGCACCCTGGAATCACGACCCGACCGATTGGTCGACGTTCGCGAGTGCGTTGCATGCCCGCCCGACGGCCGACGGTTTCCTCGTGTTCACGCCGCTCGAGCCCGGTTGGAAACTCGGCGCGCCCGACTCCCCCGATGTTCAGCTCGGCGGCCGCGCGGAGTTCGCGTTCTTCGGACCGAGGACATATCCGTCCGGCTGCCCAACCGCCGCCGAGACGCAACCGCGCACCCCGCAGGGTTGGCCCGTCTCACGCGTCAACGGCACCTGGTGGTGCGATCCCGATCAGCACGTCCGTATCAGAGTCGGCGACCCCGCGCTCGTCGACGACGCCATCCGCGGTCTGCGTGTCGAATACACCGAGGCAGATCGCGCGGTCGACAACGTCACCAAGAACGTAACCACCCTGGACGGGAAGTCGTTCGAGATCACCGGTCCGACGACCGTTCTCGATCGCTTCTTCGCGCAGAGCACGCTCGTGGTCGACGGCCTCACGACGACTTGGCCGTTGGTCATCTCCGTCGACCGGTCCGAAAGCATCGCGACGCGTGAGCGCCGGGAGACGAACGCCACCGCCGACGGAAACCAACTCGTCGGCGTACGCGGTGTGGATGGTGAGCAATGGCTCGAAGGCAAGTACGGAGACTGGTACCTGACGATCATGGCCACCGATGTGTCGGGCGAGGATCGCCCGCATCGCGTCGTTGTTCGCGGTCCACGAGACCGCCGGCGGATATCTCGTGCTCGATCCGCGCGCCCCGATGCATCTCACGAAGGGCCCCCTAGCCGACATCTCGCTCAACGGCGTCGCCATCTACTCCTCGGAGGGCCCCGTCCGCGTGGTCGAGGACGCCGGAACGCCCGAGATCGTCGACCACATCCACGTCCGCCGCATCGGCTGACCCGGCGCGTCCAGCGGTTCCCCGCGACTTTGATGAATGAAAAGTGCCGTTAAGCGTGAGGTATTCGCGTTTGATGAGAAAACGTGACGCGACCCGGGGCGCGAAAAGGGCCGGCCAATGGGGCCGGCCCTCTTACGCTCTGACGTTGTCGGTTACTCGCCGGCGGTGGCTTCTCCGGGCTGGTTGCCGTCGCCGAGGTCGAGGTTCTCGAGCGCGTTGATCGCGTCGGTGAGCTCGCCGTTCTCGGCGGGCGGAGCCGCGGTCTCCGCCGCCGGTTCGGCAGCGGGTGCGTCGGCGAGGATCCCGAAGTCGGGTGCGGTCTCGCGAGGGGTGCTCGCTTCGCGCAACCAGGTTGCGAGATCCATCTCCTCTTCGGCCTCGGACGTGTAGAACGGCAGCGGCTCGTAGTCGGGGGCAACGGTCTTGATGTCGCGGTAGAGCGGCATACCGGTGCCGGCCGGGATGAGCTTGCCGATGATCACGTTCTCCTTGAGGCCTTCGAGGCCGTCGGAACGACCCTCGATCGCGGCCTCGGTGAGCACCCGGGTCGTCTCCTGGAACGACGCAGCCGACAACCACGAGTCGGTTGCGAGCGACGCCTTGGTGATCCCCATGAGCTCGGGGCGACCTTCGGCGGGACGCTGGTTCGACTCGACGAGCTGACGGTTCTCCTCGGCGTACCGACGGGCGTCGACCTTCTCGCCGGGCAGGAATGCGCTGTCACCCGGCTCCGAGACGGTCACCCGTCGCAGCATCTGGCGAACGATCACCTCGATGTGCTTGTCGTGGATCGACACACCCTGGTCGCGGTACACGCGCTGCACCTCGTCGACGAGGTATTGCTGGGTCTCGCGCACGCCCTTGATCTCGAGCAGCTTCTTCGGGTCGAGCGGGCTCTTGTCGTCACCGACCAACCGGTCGCCGGCCTGGACCTCCTGGCCCTCACGAACCCCGATGTGCGCACGACGCGAGACCGCGTACTCGAACTCCGTCCCGTCGTCGGCGACGATCGTGATGACCTTCTCGCCCTTGTCGTTCTCGCCGATCCGAGCGACGCCGGAGACGTCGGCCATGAGCGACGCGCTCTTGGGGGTACGGGCCTCGAACAGCTCGACGACGCGCGGCAGACCGTGCGTGATGTCCTCACCGGCGACACCGCCGGTGTGGAACGTACGCATGGTGAGCTGCGTGCCCGGCTCACCGATCGACTGGGCGGCGACGATACCGATCGCCTCGCCGAGATCGGAGATCTTGCCGGTTGCGAGCATCCGGCCGTAGCAGGCCGAGCACACACCCGACACCGTCTCGCACGTGAGCACCGAGCGCACCCGCAGGCGGGTGATGCCCGGGTCGTCGGCGAGCAGGCGCATGACGTCGTCGTCGACCTCGGTGTTGCGAGCGACGACCGTGCCGTCGGCGAGCGTGACGTCTTCGGCCAGGCAGCGACCGAGCAGGCTCGTCTCGAGCAGGCGCCAGCTCTCCACTCCGGGGAGCACGTCTTCCACCCAGATGCCGCGCACCGTGTCGCACGCGACCTCGCGCACGATCAACTCCTGCGCGACGTCGACGAGGCGACGCGTGAGGTAACCGGAGTCGGCGGTACGCAACGCGGTGTCGGCGAGTCCCTTGCGCGCGCCGTGGGTCGAGATGAAGTACTCGAGCACCGACAGGCCCTCGCGGAAGTTGCTCTTGATCGGGCGGGGAATGATCTCGCCCTTCGGGTTGGCGACGAGGCCACGCATACCGGCGATCTGACGCACCTGCATGACGTTTCCTCGGGCGCCCGAACCGACCATCATGTCGATCGGGTTGAACGGCGTGGAGGACATGAGATCCTGCATGGCCCGCGTCACCTGGTTGGTGGCGTCGGTCCAGATCTCGATCTCCTGCTGGCGCCGCTCGTCGTCGGTGATGATGCCGCGGTCGTACTGGTTCTCGACCTTGGTCGCCTCGCCCTCGAACTTCTCGAGGAGCCCCGCCTTGGCCGGCGGTGTCGTGACGTCGGAGATCGAGATGGTGAGCCCGGCGCGGGTCGACCACTCGTAGCCGAGGGCCTTGAGCCGATCGAGGCTGTCGGCGACAACCGCCTTGTCGTAGAGCACGACGAGCTGACCCACGACCTCGGTGATGTCGCGCTTCTTCATCGTGTGGTCCGCGAACGGGAAGTCGTCGGGGAACGCCGAGTTGAGCAGGAACCGGCCGAGCGAAGACTCGACGAGTACCTGACTCGTCCCGTTGCTGCCGTACTCGCGCAACACGATGCTCTTCGGCGTGCCGTCCTCCGACGGGCGCTCGAACGTCTCGACCGGGAACTTGCCGGCCGGCATCCGCACCTTGATCTTGGTGTGGAGCGAGACGGTCTCGCCCGCGGCGGAGTAGCGCTCCTCGTACGCGGCGACCGCCTCGTTGAGCGACGAGAAGACGCGACCGGTTCCGGCCCCGTCGACCTGCTCGGTGAGGTAGTAGACGCCGATGATCATGTCCTGGCTCGGGACCGCGATCGGGCGACCCGACGCCGGCGACAGGATGTTGTGCGCGGAGAGCATCAGCATGCGCGCTTCGGCCTGCGCCTCCGCCGAGAGCGGCAGGTGCACGGCCATCTGGTCACCGTCGAAGTCGGCGTTGAACGCCGCGCACACGAGCGGGTGGATCTGGATGGCCTTGCCCTCGACCAGCACCGGCTCGAACGCCTGGATTCCCAGACGGTGAAGCGTTGGCGCCCGGTTGAGGAACACCGGGTGCTCCTTGATGACCTCTTCGAGCACGTCCCACACCTGCGGGCGCGCGCGCTCGACCATGCGCTTGGCCGACTTGATGTTCTGCGCGTACTCGAGGTCGACGAGCCGCTTCATCACGAACGGCTTGAACAGCTCGAGCGCCATCTGCTTCGGGAGCCCGCACTGCTGGAGGCGGAGCTGCGGCCCGACGACGATCACCGAACGGCCCGAGTAGTCGACGCGCTTGCCGAGCAGGTTCTGGCGGAACCGGCCCTGCTTGCCCTTCAACATGTCGGA
>JBBQER010000107.1:0-12559 GCA_038320885.1 Acidimicrobiia bacterium | reverse complement strand
CTCGCCGGCGGCGCGACTGCGTGGCGGGATCTCCCCGTTCCCGGACGCGAGCTCGCAGGTATCTACCAGGCGATGGAGTTCTTGCCTCCGTCGAACCGGGTGCAGGAAGGTGATCTCGCCGAGTCGCCGATCAGCGCGCAGGGCAAGCACGCAGTGATCATCGGCGGCGGCGACACCGGCGCCGACTGTTTGGGCACGGCGATCCGCCAGGGCGCGGCGACGATCCACCAATTCGAGATCCTGCCCCGGCCGCCCGACGCGCGCGTCGAGGCGATGCCGTGGCCGACCTATCCGATGATCTACCGCGTCTCTTCCGCGCACGAAGAGGGCGGCGAACGCGTCTACGCGGTGAACACGGAGCGCTTCCTCGGCGACGACGACGGCAACGTGCGCGCGCTGCGGGCCCACGAGGTCGAGCAGAAGTTCATCGACGGCCGCATGACGTTCGAGAAGATCGAAGGCACGGATTTCGAGCTGCCGTGCGAGATCGTGATGCTCGCGATGGGCTTCGTCGGACCCCAGCGCGAGGGTCTGCTCGAGCAGCTCGGCGTGGAGCTGAACGAGCGGGGCAACGTCACTCGCGACGCGAAGTTCCGGACGAACCTCGACAATGTGTTCGTTGCCGGCGACATGGGCCGCGGTCAGAGCCTGATCGTCTGGGCGATCGCCGAAGGGCGCGCGTGTGCGGCCGCGGTCGACGAGTTCCTCATGGGCCACACCTTGTTGCCCGCGCCGATCACACCCGCCGCCGTCCCGATGCGCTGACGCACTGGGCATGACGCGGGCGGTGGGGGGGAGCATCGGTGCTCCCTCCCATCTGCACGCTGGGCACCCGGAGGGGGGTTGCGAGTGACCCGTCGGACTCACGTCGATGTTGGCGGGGGGCCTGCAACGCCGCTCTGTCCGGAACCCAGCATGCGGGTGCGGTGTTGCCGGACCGCGGCGGCCGTGTGTCGGTCCTGTGAACTCGCGCCCGCCTCGGGCCGGGAGCGGAACCTCGCCCTACAAGTCGCTGTGCGTGGCGACGTCGTCGCGGGATGCGTGCCAGAGCAGTTCCTCGCCAAGCTCGTCGAGGGCCGCGTGGGCCAGATCCAGCAGCGCCGGGACGCGGGCCGACCACCACGGAGCGAGCTCCGTCGCCGGACGGAGCGTGAGCCCGCAGGTATCGATGGCCTCGGTGCGAATCTCGACCACGGCCGTCAGCATGGCGATGCCGTCGCGACCCCAGAGCCGGGCGGTCGAGCTCCAGGCCGGCGTGGTCGCGTCGGCGCCCGGGTCCGAGACGATCGGGAAGAAGTCGACGTCGATCTCGGCCGCGCCGCGGCCGCCCAGCGTCCACCGGGCCGCGCCGCCGGGAACGTCGCGGCGGAGCCGGTTGAGCACCTTGGGGACCAGCGCCGCGTCGATCGGAAGAGATCGCGCTACAGAGATGCCGCCCGCATCCATCCCACACCCCTTTTGCTCCGTGCTGTCCGTGCGCCAAATGCATCGGCCGCCGCGCCGGTCGACTGAACCCCCAAGCGCTGCCAGGCCGCTCGGGCCCTACGATGCAGCAGCGCCGACCGGGGAGAATCCGATGTTCGAGTGGTCCGAAGAGCTGAAGATGGTGCGGGACGCGGTCCGCACCTTCGTCGACACCGAGATCCGTCCGCACCGCGAGGAGCTCGAGCACGGCGATCTCCCGCCCTACGACCTGCTGCGCAAGCTGTACAGCACCTTCGGGATGGATCAGCTCGCCCGTGACTCGTTCAAGAAGCGCATCGAAGCCGAGAAGCTCGAAGCGAGCGGTAAGGCGCCCGCGGCCGCCGATTCCGAGTCCCGCGGTGGTGGTGGCTTTACCTTGCTGCCGATCATCGAGCTGTGTAAGTGCTCGCCGGGGATGGTCACCGCGATGGGGGTGTCGGTCGGGCTCACGTCGGCAGCCATCATGGGCAAAGGCACGATCGCGCAGAAGGAGCGCTGGGCGCTCGACCTGTTGACGATGGACAAGATCGGCGCCTGGGCGATCACCGAGCCCAATTCGGGTTCCGACGCATTCGGGCAGATGGCGTCGACCGCACGAAGAGATGGTGACGAGTACCTGCTGAACGGCTCGAAGACGTTCATCACGAACGGTCCGTACGCGGACACGATCGTGTTCATCTGCAAGCTCGACGAAGGCAACGAGATCTCCGACCGCAAGGTCGTGCAGTTCGTGCTCGACAAGGGAATGCCCGGACTCGAGCAGTCGAAGCCGTTGCGCAAGATGGGCCTGCACTCGTCGCCGACCGGGATGTTGTTCCTCGACGACGTGCGCGTCGGCCGGGACCGTCTGCTCGGCGAGAGCGAGGAGGCCTTCGGCGGCGGCAAGGGCCGGGAAGCGTCGAAGGCGACGTTCGTGATCGAACGGTCGGGCGTCGCGGCGATGGCGCTCGGCATCGTCGAACGGTGCCTCGAGCTCTCGGTGAAATACGCCAAGGAGCGCGTGCAGTTCGGTCGTCCGATCGGCGAGTTCCAGCTCATCCAGCTGAAGCTCGCCAAGATGGAGGTCGCGCGCCTCAATATCGAGAACCTCGTGTTCCGCGTCCTCGAATCCTCGCAAGCGGGCAAGCCGATGAGCTTGTCGGAGGCCTCCGCGATGAAGCTCTACGCCGCGGGCGCGGCGACCGAGGTCGCGCTCGAAGCCGTGCAGCTCTTCGGCGGGAACGGCTATATGGCGGAGTACGAGGTGGAGCAGCTCGCGCGGGACGCCAAGGTGCTCCAGATCTACGCCGGCACCGACGAGATCCAGGTCGGCCAGATCGCGCGAGCGCTCCTCGCCTGACGTCTCATCCGATGAGCGGGCCAGTCGAGCCGGCACCGTCGCGCTGGGAGCTGCCGGATCCCGCCGCGGCGGGCCCCGAAGACATCGTGGCGGTCGGCGGCGACCTCGAGCCGGGCACCGTGCTCGCCGCGTATCGACGCGGGTTGTTCCCGATGCGCGTCGAGGGCACGCTCGCCTGGTGGTCACCGGACCCGCGCGGTGTGATCCCGCTCGACGGCTTCCACCGCAGCCGTTCATTGCGCGGCGCGATCCGGCGCTTCGAGATACGGGTGAATACCGCGTTCGAGGCGGTGATGCGCGCTTGCGGCGACGCGGCGCGCGAACACGGGTGGATCGACGAGTCGTTTGTCGCCGCGTATTGCCGGTTGCACGAGTTGGGCTGGGCGCACAGCGTGGAGACGTGGCGAGACGGGGAGCTCGTCGGCGGTCTCTATGGGCTGCGCGTCGGCGGTCTCTTCGCGGGGGAGTCGATGTTCCATCGCGTGCGTGACGCGTCGAAAGTCGCGTGCTGGGCGACGGTCGAGCTCCTACGGATCGACGGCGTGGCGCTCTTCGACGTCCAGTGGACGACTCCGCACCTGCGGACGCTCGGCGCGGTGGATGTGAGCCGGTCCGAATACCTGCGCAGGCTCGCGGCGGCAGTAGCTCGGTAAGGTCGGAACATGAGTGACATCACGATCTTTCACAACCAGTCGTGCTCGAAGTCGCGCGGTGCGCTACAGATCCTCGAGGAGCGAGGGGTGAGCCACGACGTCGTGCGCTACCTCGACACGCCGCCCGACCGAGCCACGATCGAGCGCATCCTCGACGCGATTCCCGACGAGCCCCAAGCGTTGGTCCGCACCGACGACGCCAAGTTCAAGGCCCTGGGCATCGCCAAGTCGGATGTCGTGACGCGCGAGCAGGTAGCCGACGTGCTGGTCGCGCACCCGGAGGTGATGCAACGCCCGGTCGTGTTCGTCGGCGACCGCGCCGTGATCGCCCGGCCGTCGGAGAAGGTGCTGGATCTGCTCGACTGAGCTCTGCAAGACAACGGGGGGAAGAACGCCATGTCGTTCGCGGACGTCAACGGTCAACACATCTATTTCGAGGACTCCGGCGGCGACGGACCGGCCGTGCTCTTCAGTCACGGGTTCCTGATGGACCACGAGATGTTCGTGCATCAGGTAGCCGCGCTCTCCGGTGAATTTCGGTGCATCACGTGGGACGAGCGAGGCTTCGGGCAGACCGAGGCGACGGCCGACTTCACCTATTGGGATTCCGCCGACGACGCGCTCGCGCTGTTGACGCATCTCGGCATCGAGAAGGCGTTCTTCGTTGGCATGTCGCAGGGTGGCTTCCTCTCGATGCGCGCCGCGCTGCGAGCGCCCGAACGCGTGCTCGGTCTGGGGCTGATCGACACGCAATCCGGTCCCGAGCCCGCCGAAGCACTTCCGGTCTACGAAGCGATGACCGACGAGTGGGTCACCAAAGGTCTATCCGAAGACTTGGCGGGCGGAGTCGCGAGCATCATCATGAGCCCGGGCTACGACCACGCGCCGTGGATCGCCAAGTGGCAAGCCAAGCCGAAGGGGTTCATCGGCACACCGTTCCGAGCGTTGACCGCGCGTGAGGACATCTCCGATCGCCTGGCTGAGATCACCGCGCCCGCGATCGTGTTCCACGGAGAGGCCGACGCGGCGATTCCGATGGAGCGCGCCGAGCAGCTCCTCGCGGAGCTTCCGAACTGCGAAGAGCTCGTCCGCATCCCCGGCGCCGGCCACGCGTCGAACCTGAGCCACCCGGACGCGCTCAACGGCCCGCTCGCGGCGTTTCTCCGCAAGCACTCCTGATCACCGCGGGTGCCGAAGGTACGCTGCCCGGCGCATACGTAGCGCGTGACCAGGAGTGTTGCCGTGGCCCTGCCGAGCGTCGAAGACGTCCGCATCGAAGTGAAGAAGTGGCTCGAGGAGAACTGGAATCCCGATCTCACCGTCGCCGAGTGGTGGGGCATCCTCGCCCGTTCCGGTTACGCCGCGCCGCACTTTCCCGAAGACTGCTGGGGCAAGGGCTGGCCGCGCGATCTCTGTATGGCCGTCAGTGAGACGATCACGCAAAACGGCGCGGTCGGGCCGCCCGCCGGCCTCGGCTACCTGCTCGCCGCACCGACGATCGTCGCGCACGGCAACGAGCGTCAGCACCAGGAAGACCTGCTGCGCATCCTCAACGGGCAAGACGCGTGGTGCCAGCTGTTCTCCGAGCCCGGCGCCGGCTCCGACCTCGCGAGCCTGACCACGAAGGCGGTCAAGGACGGCGACGAGTGGCACGTCACCGGGCAGAAGGTGTGGACGTCGACCGCCCAGATCAGCAACGTCGGAATGTTGATCGCGCGCACCGATCCCGATCTTCCCAAGCACAAGGGCATCACGTACTTCAAGTTCGACATGACCCAGCCCGGAGTGGAGATCCGTCCGCTGCGCGAGATGACCGGTCGCGCGATGTTCAACGAGGTGTTCCTCGACAACGCGATCGTGCACGACGACGACATGATCGGCGGGCTCAACAACGGTTGGGCCGCCGCGAACACCACGCTCATGTCGGAGCGCGCCGGGCTCGGCACCGGCGGAAGCGGCGCCGCCGGAAACGCGTTCCCGGGACCGATGGCCGGCCAGCTCGAAGACCGGGTCGGCGATCACGTCGGCCAGATCCGCACCGGCGGCACCGGTGGCGGTGGCATCGCGGCCGCGTCGAAGTTGGTCACGCTGGCGAAGGAGCTCGGCCGTAACGGTGAGCGCCCGATCCGCCAGAAGCTCGCGAAGCTCTACACGCTGCAACAGATCGGCAAGTACTCCGCGTTGCGGGCCAAGTCGCCGTCGCAGCGCACCGGCGCCGAGCCGAACATTGCCAAGCTGATGATGAGCGACCTGCTGCGGCTCCAGCGCGATGTCGGCAACGAAATCGTCGGCGCGCACGGGATGATCATGGGGACCGACACGCCCGGCGGTGGAACGGTGCAGGAGCTCACGCTCTTCTCGCCCGGCCCCTCCATCTACGGCGGTACCGACCAGGTGCAGCGCAACATCATCGGGGAGCGGGTGCTCGGTCTGCCGAAGGAGCCCGGCCCGCAGAAGGACACGCCGTTCCGCGATCTGCTCGTCAACAGCTGATCGCGCCGGGGTTGCCGATGCTCGACCAGTTGCTCGCGACGCCGGGAGTGCAGGAGCGCTGCGGCCTCGGATCTGCGTTCGGCTTCCTCGCGTTGCACGGCGGGCTCGAAGCCGGCACCGCGGAGATCGCGCAGGCGGCGGCGGTCGCGTCGAACGCGTCGATCTACGCGGTCGTCCAGCCCGAGGACGTGCGGTGGCACGTGCCGTCGCACCGCTTCGATCCGATGCAGTCCGACGCGCTCGTCGCGTTCCTCGAGCACGTCGACGTGATCGTGTCGGTGCACGGGTTCGGCGGCCTGCGTGGCGACGACGACCGTTGGATCACCGGACTGCTCGGCGGGTCGAATCGAACGCTCGCGACGCGGTTGGGGAGCGCGCTGCGCGCCGCGTTGCCGGGGTACGTGTGGCTCGACGATCTCGACCGCATCCCCCAGCATTTGCGGGGAATCCATCCCGACAATCCCGTCAACCGGGCCCGCGCCGGCGGCGTGCAGATCGAGCTGCCGCCCCGGGTCCGCAAGCCCGGCAGCGACTGCGCCGCCCTCGTCAGCACCCTCGCCTCCGCTGCCCTCGAAGGGTGATGCATCACGAAAGGGATGAAAGGTGCGCGACGTCGTTGTAGCGGCGGAGCACGATGCGATCGGGTGAGGCGACGACCTCGCTGATCGACGCGTTGTCGGTCACCGAGAACGCGAACCGGCGTGACTCGCTCACGCGGTGGAGGAGATGCGCGATCACGCCGCCGTGCGCGACCACCATCACCGTCTGGTCGGGATGGTCGGCGACGATCCGTTGGAACGCGGCCCAGACGCGCGCGTCGAATGCCTCGAGCGGCTCGGCACCGGGAATGACGTCCCACCGTTCCTGGCGGAAGATCTCCATGAACACCGGATCTTCCGCGACGGCGCGCTCGCGGAAGAGGCCGCCTTCCCAGTCGCCGAGAAAGACCTCGCGCAGATCGGGTTCCTCCACCGGCGTGATGCCGAGCCGGCGCGCGAGCGGCGCCGCGGTCTGGTACGTGCGCCGCAGTGTCGTGACGTAGATCGCGTCGATCTGCTCGTTCTCCAGCCGGTCGGCGAGCAGCTCGGCCTGGCGTTCGCCAACGGGATGCAGCTCGGGATCGCCGTGCCCGTCTCGCAGCTCGAACGGCTGCCCGGGCACCTCGGCCGCCGACTCGCCGTGGCGAACCACGAGCACTGTCGTCGCGCCGGGTGGAGCCGTGAAACGGTGCTGGCGTATGCCCTCTTCCGGGGTCGGGCTCATCCGCCGAGGCTACGGTGCGGGCTCATGAAGCTCGGATACATGATCGGATATTGGGGTGCCGGTCCGCCGGCCGGCGTGCCGGCTGCACTCGCCACCGCCGAGCGACTCGGCTTCGACTCGTGTTGGACGGCCGAGGCGTACGGCTCCGACGCGCTGACGCCGCTCGCGTGGTGGGGCGCCGCGACCGAGCGCATCAAGCTGGGCACGTCGATCTGCCAGCTGTCGGCTCGCACACCGACCGCGATGGCGATGGCCGCGCTCACGCTCGATCATCTTTCCGGCGGCCGGTTCGTGCTCGGGCTGGGCGCGTCGGGTCCGCAGGTCGTGGAGGGTTGGTACGGCGACGACTATCGCCGCCCGCTCGCGCGCACGCGCGAGTACGTCGAGATCGTGCGGCAGGTGTTGGCGCGCGAGAAGCCGGTCGAGTTCCAGGGCGAGCGCTACCAACTCCCGAATCCGCACGGTTCGGGTTTCGGGAAGCCGCTCAAGTCGATCGTGCACCCGTTGCGCGCCGATCTGCCGATCTACCTCGCGGCCGAAGGCCCGAAGAACGTGGCGCTCGCGGCCGAGATTGCCGACGGGTGGCTCCCGATGTTCTACGCGCCCCGTTCCGACGGCTTCTACCGCGATGCGCTGGCCGAAGGCTTCGCCCGACCGGGCGCGCGGCGCCAGCCCGACGAGTTCGAGGTGGCGTGTCACGTGCCGATCATCGTCGGCGACGACGTGGAAGCCGCGGCCGCCTTCTACCGGCCGGCACTCGCCCTCTACATCGGCGGCATGGGCGCGCGCGAGGTCAACTTCCACAACGACGTGTTCGCGCGCATGGGATACCTCGACGAGGCGAAGCACATTCAAGACCTCTACCTCGAGGGCAAGAAGGAAGAAGCCGCGGCCGCCGTACCGCTTCGGCTCGTGGAGGATGTCGCGCTCGTAGGGCCCAAGGAAAAGATCCGTGATGATCTCGAGCGGTGGCGGGACTCGGCGGTCACCACGATGATCGTCTCCGGCCCGCCCGAACAGCTCGGGATGATCGCCGACCTCGTGCTCGGATAGCGCCTGCCGTCGCGATGCCCGTGATCCCGCTCACTCCCGAGGAGGCGCGCGTTCTCGGGTGCCTCATGGAGAAGGCGGTCACGACGCCCGACAACTACCCGTTGTCGCTGAATGCGGTGATGATCGCGTGCAATCAATCGACGAACCGCGATCCGATCGTCCGCTACAGCGAGGAGACCGTCGACCGCGCGCTCGACAGCTTGCGCGAGAAGACGCTGACGCGTCGCGTGAAGGCGGCCGGCCAGCGCGTGATCAAGCACCGTCACGTCGCGGAAGAGGCGCTCGGCCTCGACCGCCCGGAGTCGGCGCTGCTCGGTGTGCTCCTGCTGCGCGGCGCGCAGACGCCGGGCGAGCTCAAGCAGCGGTCGGAGCGGTGGCACGGCTTCCGATCACTCGCCGACGTGGAAGACGCGCTGCACCGCCTGGCCGCGGCGGAGCTGGTGCAGCAGCTCGCCCGCCGGCCCGGCCAGAAGGAAGCGCGCTGGATGCAGCTCCTCTCGCCTCCGGAGTCGACCGTCGACGGCGCGATCGGCGATCGCTCAGCTCCGGATCGGAGCCCGGCGGGCGTCGCGCCGGCCGTCGACGCCGACGCGAGTCGCGAGCCCGAGGAGATCGCACCGGCGCAACCGCATTCGCTCGAAGTCCGCAACCCGGCGACCGGCGTGGTGATCCGATCCGTGGCCGTCACCGATCCGAGCGAGGTCGACCAGAAGGTGGCGCGTGCGCGTCAGGCCCAGGCGACGTGGAGTGCGCGTCCGATGGTCGAGCGCAAGGAGTTGCTCGGTGCGTTTCGCGATCTGCTCGAACGCGAGGCCGAAGAGTGCGCGCAGCTCACGACGAGTGAGGTCGGCAAGCCGATTCGCCAGTCCCGCAACGAGGTGCGCGCGGTTCTCGAGCGGATCGACTGGAACATCGCGCACGTGGGCGAGGTGATCGCGCCCCGCACCGTCACCAGCCGCGCCAGTACGGGCAATGGGGGCCGCGAGGAACGCATCACCTACGAGCCCGTCGGAGTGCTCGCCCACGTGAGTGCCTGGAATTATCCCTACTTCGTCGGGCTCAACTCGATCGTGCCCGCACTACTCGCCGGCAACGCGGTGTGTTACAAGCCGTCGGAACACGCGACGCTGACCGGGCTCCGCCTCGTCGATCTGATGCACCGGGCGGGTGTACCCGTCGATCTCGTGCACGCGATCGTCGGCGCCGGGCCCACCGGTGCGGCGTTGGTCGATGCCGACGTCGACATGGTGTGCTTTACCGGCTCGTACGCATCCGGCCAACGGGTAGCGCGCTCTCTGGCCGATCGGCTCGTTCGGTTGCAGCTCGAGCTCGGCGGCAAGGACGCCGCGTACGTGTGCGACGACGTCGATGTCGACGAGGCCGCGCTCGCGGTCGCCGAAGGCGCGTTCTACAACGGCGGGCAATCCTGCAGCGCCACCGAGCGGGTGTACGTGCACGAAGCGATTGCCGACGCGTTCGTCGCCACGCTGGTCGACGTCGTGAGCGCCTACCAGGTCGGAGATCCCACCGACGACACCACCGATGTCGGTCCGCTGGCGCGCGCCGAGCAACTCGACGTGCTCGACGCGCAACTCGCCGACGCGAGTGGCCGCGGCGCCAAGGTCCTGTGCGGGGGACACCGGATCGACCAACCCGGGAACTGGTTCGAGCCGACGGTCGTGGTCGACGTACCCGATGCCGCGACGCTGATGGCGCAGGAGAGCTTCGGTCCCGTGATCGGCGTGGCGCGGGTCGCGAACGACAACGAGGCGGTCGCCCGCATGAACGACACCGAGTTCGGTCTGGGCGCATCGGTGTTCACACGCGATCGCGATCGGGCCGAGCGATTGCTCGCTCGTCTCGATGTCGGCAACGCGTATTGGAACACGGCCGACCGTTCGTGCGTGCGGCTGCCGTGGGCCGGTCGCCGGCACTCCGGGCTGGGCACGTCGATGTCGGAGTCGGGCGTGCGGACCTTCGTGAAGGAGAAGGCCTGGCACCTGTTCCCGTAGCTCCGGCCCGAGCTACGGCTGGATGATCGTCACGCTCTCGTTGGCGGGGATGCCCATCGGCGTGTCGTCGGGCTCGATCACCGGCGCCGGCGGTGTCGCCTGAGCATCGGCTTCGAGAGCATCAACGGCCTCGGGCACCGGTGTGGTCGTCGGCGGCGTGACGACGACCGTCGTCGGTGCCGGCGCGACGACCGCGGTCACGACGTGACCGGCCGCGATGTGGCCGGCCGCGATGTGCGCGGCCGCGACGTGACCGGCCGCGTCGCGCGCCGGTGTGTGCGACGCGGTCGACGCGTGCGCCATGCCCGCGCCCGAGAACATCGTCAGACCCGCGACGAGACCCGCAAGGGGCATCACCAGCTTGCGGCGCAGCATCTCCGAGTGGAGCGAGTGCGCCTCGAACGGCGTGCAACCGAGGAGGTCGACGATGCGGGCCTCGACGCGCGCGCTGTCCTGCCCGAGCGCGTTGGAAAGTGCGACGAGGTCGTCGGCGCGTAACGCCAGCGGCTCGCCGGGCTGCGACTGGCGCAGGCGAGAAACGATCGCGACGTACTGCGCGAGCATCTCGTCGGAATCGTCCGACTCGAGCGCGCGGGACTCGGTGCCGACGACGAGCCGGCGATCGTCGAGTTGGATCGGCGCGCGGGTCGCCATCTGCGCAGTGAGCTCCTCGCCGTAGCACTCCGCGAGCGCCGGGATGAGACGCGGAGGTACCGGGGTCTCGCCGCGTTCGTAGCGGCGCAGATCACCCGGAGTCGCCCCGATGCGTTGAGCGACCTCCCGGCGGGTCGAACCGGTCTGCTTGCGGGCGGCCCGCAACAGCGTGCCGAGGCGCGGGGGAGCGAGATCGTCGAGCAGGAGGGCAACGACGCCGGGTGAGGATTCGAGGAGTTGGTCCATCAGTGCTCCATCGGCAGGGTCCCCGGCCTGCTCAAGGGAGCCTGGGGGCGGATTCGCCGGATTTTGGGACTCGAGCGGGGCACAACAATTCGGGCCCGCCAACCTACGATGCGGGCTGTGACGTCCGAGCTCGAACTCCGGCACATCGAGATCCACGGCCACCGGATCGGTTATCGCACTGGCGGTTCGGGCCCCGTGGTCGTCCTGATTCACGGGATGGCGGGAAGCTCGGCGACCTGGCGCTACGTGCTCCCCGTGCTGGCGGAGCACTTCACGGTCGTTGCGCCCGACCTCGTCGGCCATGGCGATTCGGAGAAACCGCGCGGCGACTACTCGCTCGGCGCGTTCGCGAGCGGTGTCCGTGATCTCATGCTCGCGTTGGGTCACGAACGCGCGACGCTGGTCGGCCAGTCGCTCGGCGGCGGCGTCGCGATGCAGTTCGCATATCAGTTCCCGGAGCGAAGCGTTCGGTTGGTGCTGGTCTCGAGTGGCGGGCTGGGCGAGGAGGTCAACCTGCTGCTGCGCCTGCTCGTGTTGCCGGGCGCGGAGCTCGTGCTCCAGGTGGGATGCAACGACTGGGTGCACGATGCCGGCGTGACGGTCGCGGGTTGGCTCGCCCGCATCGGAGTTCACACCGGGCGGCATGTCGAGCAGGTGTGGGAGGGCTACGGATCACTGGCCGATGCCCAGACGCGCATCGCCTTCATGCACACCTTGCGTTCCGTTGTCGACGTCGGCGGTCAGCGAGTGAGCGCATCGGATCGTCTCTACCTCGCGGCCGCGATGCCGACGCTGATCATGTGGGGCGACCACGATCGCATCATCCCGGTCTCGCAGGGCTATTCGTCGCACGAAGCGATGCCCGGCAGCCGACTCGAGATCTTCGAAGGCGCCGGTCACTTCCCCCACTGCGAAGATCCCGAGCGCTTTTGCAGGGTCCTCGTCGACTTCATGCAAACGACGTCGCCGTCGACCCCGTCCGCTTCGGAATGGCGCGACCGGTTGCTCACGGCATCGGGCTGAGATCCCGTAGGGCGGATTCGTTACGCGTACTTCTCGACGAGTGTGTAGGCGCCGACATTCGTCGTGTAGTCGCCGACGGCGAAACAGGTCGTCGGGGCCGGGCACGTCACCCCAGCTAGGAACGCGCCGGTCGTCGAGGCCGGGTTCGGCGTCGAGACGATCGCCCAGCTCGTACCGTTCCATTGCTCGGCGAAGCTGTAGTTGGGGGAGCCGTTCGAGCCGGCTCCGACGGCGTAGCAATCCGTTGCGCTCGGGCACGAAATTCCGCGCAAGGTGGCGCCGCTACCCGGAGTGGGGCTGGCAACGACCGCCCAACTCGTCCCGTTCCAATGCTCCACCAAGGTCGAGGCCACCGGGCC
>JBBQER010000106.1:0-12755 GCA_038320885.1 Acidimicrobiia bacterium | reverse complement strand
CCAACCAACTCATGCCGAAGCCCGCGCACCTCACGTGGGAGGAGTCGGCCTGCAACGCGCTGTGCAACTCCACCAGCTACCGCATGATCGTGAGCCCGAACGGCTCGCAGATGACCCAGGGCCAAGGAGTGTTGGTGTGGGGCGCGACGGGAGGCATCGGCGCGTACGCGGTGCAGTACGTGAAGAACGGCGGCGGAACGCCGGTGGGTGTCGTGTCGTCGGAGAAGCGCGCCGACCTGTTGCGTGAGCTCGGGTGCAACGCGGTGATCGACCGGCGGGCCGAGAACTACCAGTTCTGGAACGCCGACGAGACCGAGCAGGATCCGGCGGAGTGGCTGCGGTTCGGAAAGAAGATCCGCAGCTTGATCGGCCGTGACGTCGACATCGTGTTCGAGCACCCGGGCCGGTCGACGATGGGTGCGTCGGTCTTCGTCGCCAAGCGCGGAGGCATGGTCATCACGTGCGCGGCGACATCGGGGTTCAAGATCGAGTACGACAACCGCTACCTCTGGATGAACCTCAAGACGCTCAAGGGATGTCACTTCGCGAATTACCGCGAGGCGTGGGAGGCGAACCGCATGGTGTGCGAAGCGCGGGTTCATCCGACGCTTTCGAAGGTGTACTCACTTGACGACACCGGCGAGGCGGCGTACCAGGTGCACCGCAACCTCGCCGAGGGCAAGGTCGGCGTGTTGTGCCTGGCGCCGGAAGGCGGCCTCGGCGTCACCGACGACGAAACCCGCGCGCAGCACCTCGACCAGATCACGCTCTTCCGGCGGTACGCCTGATGTTGCTCACCGAGATCGATCACGTCGCCATTGCCGTACGCGACCTCGAAGCCGCGATCGATTACTACCGAACCACGTTCGGCTGTGAGGTCGAGCAACGCGAGATTGTCGAGAAGGACGGCGTCGAAGAAGTGCTCTTGAAGGTCGCCGACTCCTACATCCAGCTCCTCACGCCGAGCCGGCCCGACTCGACGGTCGCCAAGTATCTCGAAACGAAGGGTGAAGGCATTCACCACGTGGGATACCGGGTCGACGACTGCGCCGTCGCCCTGGCCGCGGTGAAAGCCAACGGTCATCGCGTGATCGACGAGGTACCGCGTCCGGGCAGCCGGGGAACCACCGTCGCGTTCGTGCACCCCAAGACCGCGTTCGGCACGCTGATCGAGCTCGTCCAGGAATAGAACCCGGCCGCGGCACGGTTCGACGTTGCTATGCCCGTTCCCCTCCCCAGCCCGGCTGCCACCAAGCTGACGCCGCCCGACGCCGCCGCAGCCCGCGTGATCGCGGGTGGTGTCGCAGCGGCGGTCGCGCCGGGTGGCGAGCTCACGAGCTTGCAACGAATGCTCATCGAGGCCGTCACCGACGCCATGACCGGATTCGTGGTGCCGGGCCGGACCGTTCCCCGGCTCGACGCGCAGCAGTTCGCCCGCGCGCTCGCCGATCGGGACGCGGGTTTCCGCGCCCGCATGTTGGACTTCATGCTCCTGTGCGCGCTGGTGCTGAATCCCCTCCCGGAGGAAGTCGTCGCACGCGTCGAGTCGTACGCCCGTGAGCTGAACGCCGACGACGCGATGCTTCGTATCGCGCAGAAGTACTCGCGCGGGAGCCTGGGCCTCGCGCTGGTCGACTTCCAGCGCAGCGGGTACATGGAGACGTGGGACGCCGATCACACCGAAGCGCTGCACACGTCGGGCGCGCTCTCGGAAGCTTGGGAGCAGTGTTCCAGTGACCCGGAGCTCGCGCGCCGGTGGGAGCAGCTGCGCGACCTGAAGGAGGGCACGCTAGGACGTGCCGTCCTGCAGTTCTACGACGCGCGCGGCTTCGAGTTCCCCGGGCGGCCGGGAAGCGCGCCGCCCCTGCTCGCGCAGCATGATTGGATGCACGTGCTCGGGCACTACGGCTCCACGGTCGAGGCCGAGCTCGAGGTATTCGGGTTCATCTCGCGTGCCAACGACGATCCGCGCGCCTTCTCGTTGCTGGCGATGGTGATCAGCCTGTTCGAGACCGGGTACCTGGCGACGGGTGCGGGCTTGTTCGAGTACGACCGCGGTCACCTGTCGCACGAAGGCATGGCCGTGCGTCTCGCCGACGCGCTGCGGCGCGGAGCGTTGGTCGGCGGGCACGCGGGCGGCCCCGACCTCCTGCGCATCGACTGGTTCGAGCGTGCGCATCTCCCCATCGACGACGTCCGAGCGGAGTTGGGTCTCGTCCCGAAGTCGGACGCCGCGCTCGAAGCCGGTTCGGTCGGGCCGTGGGAAGCCGGCGGCATCTCTCCGTACCAGTACGAGGCCGGACGGCGAAAGGCGGAGGCGGAGGGTCGCGTCTACGACTCTTACGGCGCGACACCCAAATAGGAGTTCAGGTCCTTCCACGACTCGCGGGCGTCGGCGTCGTCGGTGTGAGGCTGCCGGAAGAGCGCGGTATAGATAGCCACCTCCGTGAGGTCCCACCGGAGGCGGTACAGGTCGAGCATCGACGGCAGCACCGGCGTACTGGTCACCTTCGTGTAGCTCGCGATGACCTCACCGTCGCCCGCTTCGAGCATCCAAAGGTCGCGCTCGGGCGGCGCGACCATCGTGGTGTCCCAGTCGACGAGCATCGGCCCGGTCGCGGTGAAGATGACGTTTTGGATGTGCGGTTCGCCGTGCGTCAACACCATTCGGGAAGGTTGCTGCCGGGCCTCGTCCGCGAGCCGGTCGTACTGCGCGAGGCGCCGGGTGACCTCCGCCGCGCGACGGGCGAGCAGTACGCGCGCTCGCTCCGAATACGGGCCCTGGTCCCAGGGCTCGGCCCGGTCGCCGAGCGCGCGCATCAATTCGTCGCGCGCCGCGATGACGAAGTCGTCCACTGACGCATCGCGTGTGAGTGGGTCGGACGAGGCGTGAAGGCTCACGATCAGGTCGAGCACGGCCAGGCGATCGGAGGCCGACTCGTATCCACCTGACCGCGATTGACCGTCGACGTACGGGTACAGCGCGAGCGCGAATCGCGTCGAGACGCTGCGCACGACGGCGCCGTCACGAGTCGGTATCGGCGAGACGACGAAGGCGGATCCGGCCTCTCTCACGGCCCGGGCGGTGGCCAGCGCCATTCGAAGCCGTTCGAACTTGGTCTCCGGTAGCTCGTCAGTCGACGTGCGCTTCGCGTCGAGATCATCGACCGTGACGAACCATCGACCACCGCTGCCGTCGGTCGCGCACCAGTGATGGCTCCCGAAGCCGACCGGTAGGTAGTCCAGCGCCACGACATCGAGGTCCCAGTCATCGAAGAGCGCGCCGAGCAAGACCGCGTCCGGGAGGTCCTCGGGCCGGGTCCGCATCCGCGAAGCATAGGGAGACAACGTTCGGATCGACGCGGTGTTAGAGGGACGCGAACTTCTCTCTGACCGTGCGGAGAAGCTGAAGGTTGGGGAAGTCGCCCGCGGCTTGCGAGTCGGGCGTGAGTGCCTGTTGAAGATTGCGTGCAATGAGCTCTTCGGGATGGAACGGTTCAGTGCTGCCGTTCGACCCGACCGCCCGTAGGTAGTCAGCCGACATCATCTCGCGGTACTCGGTCTTGCCGTTGATCACGACGACTCGATTCCCGTGGACTACGACGAGGATCGGGTCGAGGATGCTGTTCCAACCGTCCAGGGTTCCGTCGTAGCGACCGTTGCCGATCAGAAGCGGCACGTAGGTGACCGGCTTGCCCGCCTCGGGAAGCGTGATGCAGGTCTCGCCGAACGCGTCGGTATCGGGGTTCGTGATCACGATGTTCTCGAGGTCGGCGCCCAGGGAGGACAAGCTCACGCGGCACGGTCGATAGCCGACGAGTGCGTACAGCGCCGCACGGATCTCCGGGTTGTATCTGCTCATGACGTGGTACAGCTCGTGGATCAGAACTGCAGCTGTTGGAGGGGCGGGAAGAAACACGGCCGAGCAGCGCGTGTAGGGACTGCCGGAATAGATGGCGGCGGATTCCTTCGCCAGGTGGATCGTCGGCGGCAGTCGGTAGATGACGTGCGCAGCCGTTGCGGCCTGGTCGGCCTGCCTGAGCGACCTTCGTAGAGCTTGGATCTCGCTCGGTGTCCAGTCGAGGGCTGACGCCTTCAACTTCGCGTGGAGGGCAGCATTGTCGATCGGTGCCTCGGAGATCGCGAGAATCTGCCGGTTCAACGGTGACAGCTGGCGGGAGAAGGCGTCGTGTGCGGTGAGGAGCTCAGCGGTCACGTCGCGATCGGCAAACACGACCCGGTGGCCCTGAAACGAGCCCGACGGTGACGAGGCGGTCGCGCCCGCGAGATGTGCGTTGAGAGCTGCGCAGAGCGATTTGGACCGCGCCGATCCGTTCGGTTCGGACGGGGTCGTGGTCGTGGACGAGGCAGAGGTGGTCGGTGATGCCGCGGGCGCGCGGGACGGCGGGGAGCCGGTCGCGTGGTCGCTGCTGCAGCCGATGCAAACGACGGCAACCGCTACGACGCACCAACCTGCGGATCGGAGCTTCACCCGCTCATGATGCCGGAGCGATGCCGGAAGCAAAGCTCCTACTAGCCTCATTCGCATGGCTGATGACACGAGCGGCGCCCAACTTCCGCCGGCGCCCCGCCCCATGTCCGACCGGCTCGAGCAGCTCGCCAAGCTGAAGGAAGAGGCGCTGCACGCGGGCCCCGAAGCGTCGGTGCGGCGCCAGCACGAGCGGGGCAAGCTCACCGCCCGCGAACGCATCGATCTGCTGCTCGACCCCGGCACCTTCGTCGAGCTCGACATGCTCGCCCGCCACCGCGCCCACGGGTTCGGCATCGAGGCGAACCGGCCGCTCACCGACGGAGTGGTCACCGGTTGGGGCGAGATCGACGGCCGCAAGGTGTTCCTGTTCTCGCAGGACTTCACGATCTTCGGTGGTGCACTCGGCGAGGTCTACGCCGAGAAGATCCACAAGGTCATGGACCTGGCGGAGTCCGTGGGCGCGCCGCTCATCGGTCTGAACGACGGCGGTGGCGCCCGCATCCAAGAGGGCGTCGTGTCGCTGGCGTCGTACGGCGGCATCTTCCTCCGCAACGTCAAGTCGTCGGGCGTGATCCCGCAGATCAGCGTGGTGCTCGGGCCGTGCGCCGGCGGCGCGGTCTACTCGCCCGCGATGACCGACTTCATCTTCATGGTGAAGGGCGTGTCGAACATGTTCATCACCGGCCCCGACGTCGTGAAGACGGTCACCGGTGAAGACGTCACCCAGGAAGAGCTCGGCGGTGCGATGACGCACGCCACCAAGTCGGGCGTCGCCACGTTCGTCGCCGACGACGAGCAGTCGTGCATCGAGCAGGTTCGCTACCTGATGTCGTTCCTGCCGTCGAACAACCTCGAGGACCCGCCGCACTTCGAAGCGAGCGACCCGGCCGACCGTCCCTGCGAGAACGTCGTCGACCTCGTTCCCGATTCGACCAACAAGCCGTACGACATGAAGAAGGTGATCGCCGACATCGTCGACGACGGCGACTTCTTCGAGGTGTTCCCGCTCTGGGCGATGAACATCGTGTGCGGGTTCGCGCGTATCGACGGGCATGTGGTCGGCATCGTCGGCAACCAGCCGCAGGTTCTCGCCGGCAGCCTCGACATCGACGCCTCGGAGAAAGCGGCGCGATTCGTGCGCACGTGCGACGCGTTCAACATCTCGCTGGTGACGTTCGTGGATGTTCCCGGCTTCCTCCCCGGTACCGACCAGGAGTACGGCGGGATCATCCGCCACGGCGCCAAGCTGCTCTACGCGTACTGCGAGGCGACCGTCCCGCGGGTGCAGATCATCACCCGCAAGGGCTACGGCGGCGCGTACGTCGTCATGAATTCGAAGTCGATCGGCGCCGACATCGCCTACGCGTGGGCGTCAGCGGAGATCGCGGTGATGGGCGCCTCGGGTGGCGTGAACATCATCTTCCGGCGCGAGATCGAGGTCGCGGCCGATCCGGAGGCCCGCCGGGCGGAGCTCATGCTCGAGTACGAGGACCGCTTCCTCAACCCGTACCAGGCCGCCGAGCGGGGCTACGTGGACGACGTGATCGATCCACGTGACACCCGGAAGATGCTCTCGAGCGCGCTCTCGATGCTGCGCACGAAGCGCGAGCAGCTGCCGGCGCGCAAGCACGGCAACACGCCCCTCTGATGCGCGCCGAGATCGTCGGCGGGAACCCCACGCCGGAGCAGGTCGCCGCGATCGTCGCCGCGCTGTCGGTGATCGAGGCCGAGCGCATGGCCGCGGCCCGCGCCGCCGACGCGCC
Organism: Acidimicrobiia bacterium; assembly: GCA_038320885.1. GTDB lineage: Bacteria > Actinomycetota > Acidimicrobiia > IMCC26256 > PALSA-610 > JBBQER01. The sequence goes on along the minus strand of JBBQER010000106.1, from coordinate 6,500 downwards.
GGAGCCGATCAGCATGTGGGTGGAAGCGTCGCGCCGGTCCGCGCAACGCGCGGGCATGCAGCGCGGCCCCTGGCGCCTGAGCGGCCGCCTCGGAAAACGTACCCGCGTCTAGCAAACCAGCGAACCGGCGTGAGTTCGCAACCGTATGGGTAGCCAAGTCACGCCGGTTCGGGGGTTAGTCGCCCGTCGAACCGTCGATGAGCTCGCGGAGGAGGTCGGCGTGGCCGTTGTGGCGCGCGTACTCCTCGATCATGTGCACGAGGGTCCACCGCACCGAGATACCCGCGCCGAGCTCCTGGCCCGCGCCGACGGCGTCGAGCGAGTCGAACGTCGCGACGACTTCGCGAGCGTGTTCACACTCGGAACGCCAATAATCGAACGCGTCTGCGACGTCGACCCCGTCGACCTCGAAGTCTTCGTCGCCTTCGTAGCGGGCGATCGGTCCCTCGCCGCCGAGCCAGAAGCGGAACCAATTGTTCTCGACTTCGGCCATGTGGCGAACGAGCCCGAGGAGCGACAGCGCCGACGGCGGCACTGACCGCATTCGAAGTTGGTCGTCGGTGAGCCCCTCGCACTTGAACGCCAGCGTGGCGCGGTGGTAGTCGAGCCAGGTGGTGAGCATGGTGCGTTCGTCGGCTTCGTACGGAGGGTCGGTGCGTTCGATCGTCGTCATGCCTGCCATTCTCGCCGTAGTGTGAGGCGGTGATCCAAAACGCCGAGCTCTTCACTATCGGGCCCGACGAGATCGTCGTGACCTTCCGTACCGATGATGCGAGTTCGGTCACCACGACCGTCGGCGATCACGCGGTCACGACCGCCGGTCCGTTTCACTCCGCCCGGATCGCCGGCTTGGAGCCCGAGACCGACTACGCGCTTGCGGTCGACGGCGCCGAGGCGACCGCGCTGCTCCCGGGCCGCGTGACGACGCTTCCCCGGCCGCCGGGCCGCCAACTTGCCACCCTGGCGACTGTCAACGACGTGCACTTCGGCGAGTTCGAGTGCGGCCGGCTCGGAACGCCCGAGGAGCTCGGCCCGATCCTGCACTCGGAGCCGGGCGAGCCGCCGTATCCGAGCGTGATGAACGCAGGCGCGATCGCCGAGATCGAAGCACTCGATCCCGACGCGGTCGTCGTCAAGGGCGATCTCACCGACATCGGCTCCGACGAGCAGTACGACCAGTTCGTGCAGGCGTACACCAAGCTCGGCGCGCGCATGCGTCACATACGTGGCAACCACGACGCGATGATCTCCGACACGATCGCGGCGACGGGTCCGTTCACGATCGAGCTCGACGGGGTCACGCTCGCGACGCTCGACACCGTGCGGCCCCGCAGCGAGCACGGACGCATCGCGAACAACCAGCTCGAGTGGCTCGAGGAGCTCGCGCGCGAATCGACCAAGCCCGTGCTCGTGTTCGGCCATCACCATCCGTGGGACCCGAGCGCGACCGAACGCAACGACGACTACTTCGGGATCAACCCCGACGACAGCGAGGCGCTCTGCGCGGTGATCGACCGTTGCGACGCGATTGCCGGCTACTTCGCGGGTCACACGCACCGCAACCGCGTCCGGCGGTTCGACGCGGCGCGACGCGTGCCGATCGTGGAGGTCGCCTGCGTCAAGGACTATCCGGGCGCGTGGGCCGAGTACCGGATCCACGAGGGCGGCTACACGCAACTCGTGCGGCGCATCTCGTCGCCGGCGCCGATGGCGTGGACCGAGAAGACGCGCGGCATGTTCGCGGGCCTGTACCGCGACTACGCCCTGGGCGCCCAGACCGACAGGTGCTTCACGCAGCTGTGGTAAAGCGTCCGACCGTGCAAGCGTTAGACGGACTGCGCGTGATCGACATGGCGACGGTGTTCGCGGGACCGGGCGCGGCCCGCCACCTCGCCGATTTCGGCGCCGACGTGGTGAAGGTCGAATCACCGAGCGGCGACGGCGTGCGGCGCATGGGCTGGTTCCCGCCCGAGGGCGGCGACTCGTACACGTGGAAGCTGCTCGGGCGGAACAAGCGCACGATCGTGCTCGACTTGAAGGCCGAGAGCGGCCGCGACGCGTTGCTGCGGTTGGCCGACACCGCCGACGTGCTGGTGGAGAACTTCCGGCCCGGCACCCTCGAGCGGCTCGGCCTCGGACCCGACGTGCTGTTCGCGCGCAACCCGCGCCTCGTGGTGCTGCGCGTCACCGGATTCGGCCAGGACGGCCCCTACGCGGCCAAGCCGGGCTTCGCGACCATCGCCGAGGCGATGAGTGGGTTCGCCGCGATCAACGGTGAACCCGACGGCGCGCCGTTGCTGCCTCCGATCGCGCTCACCGACGAGGTGGCCGCGCTCGCGGGCGCGTTCGCGGTGATGGTCGCGCTCCGCGAACGTGATCGCAGCGGCGAGGGCCAGGTCGTCGACGTGAACCTGCTCGAGTCGATGCTCCAGATGATGTCGGCGTTGCCGTCGGCGGCCGCGCACCTCGACTACGAGCAGCCTCGCCTCGGGTCGGGCATCCCGTATTCCGTGCCGCGCGGCACCTATCAGTGCGCCGACCGCAAGTGGGTCGCGATATCCACGTCGGCCGAAACGGTCGCGCACCGCGTGCTCACGTTGCTCGGTCACGGCGACGATCCGCGCTTCGCCACGTTCGAGTTGCGCGCCGGGCACCGCGAGGAGCTCGACCTGATCGTCGGCGAGTGGGTCGGTGCGCGCTCGAGCGCCGAGGTGCTGGCCGCGTTCGACGCGGTGGAAGCCGCGATCGGGCCGGTGTACTCGATGCACGATCTGCTCGCCGATCCGCACGTGATTGCGCGCGCCGTGTTCGTGGAGGTCGACGGCGTCGTCATGCAGGGCCCGGCGGCTCGGTTGGTGCGTACGCCGGGTGAAGTGCGGTTCGTCGGCCGGGAGCTCGGCGCCGACACCGAGGCCGTGCTCGACGAGCTCCAATAGCGCGCCGATGGCCGACGCCGGCTTTCTTCTCGTCGCCAGCCCGTTCACCGGGCCGTTCGCGTGGAGTCGCGTCGCCGACGTCTTACGCGGCCGCGGATTGCGAGTCGCGGTGCAGGGCGTCGACGAGCCGATCGAGCCGCCCTTCGTGTTGGCAGGTCACAGCGGTGCCGGATCGCGCCTGCCCGCGATCGCGAGCGACCTCGGCGGTGTGGAACGCGCAATGTACGTCGACGCGCTGTTGCCGCACCCCGGCCGGAGTTGGGCCCAGACAGTTCCGGCGGATTTTGTCGCGCGCCTCGAGTCGCAGGCGGTTGGCGGGCGGCTGCCACCGTGGCCCGAGTGGTGGGGCGAAGCGGCGATGCGCACGCTGCTTCCCGACGAGGCGCTTCGCGACCAGTTCGTCGCCACCTGTCCCTCGGTGAACGTCGCGGAGATCCACGAGGTGATGCCTGAGGTTCCCGATCCGCCGTCGGTGTACGTGCAGCTCAGCACGACGTACGAGTCGGAGACGGCCGCGGCTCGCGCGCTCGGCTGGCCGACGTTCGTCCTCGACCTGCACCATCTCGCGCTGTTGACCGAACCTGAGACAGTGGCCGACTCGCTCCTCGTTGCCACAACCCGGTGAACCGGCGTCGCTCTGGTAGCTCACGGCTGCCACAGTGACGCAGGTACGCGGGTTTAGCTCGCTTCGGGTGCGAGCTCCACGCGGTCGCGACCGCGCGACCGGGCCTCGTCGAGCGCGACACTGGCCTGGTGCACGAGCTCGGCCGCACCGAGCGCGTGCGTCGGGTAGCACGCAACGCCGGCCGACAAGGTGAGCGCGTCGCCGATCGGGCTGGCGAGCAACGTGCCGCGCACGCGCTCTGCGGCCCATACCGCGCCGGCTTCGGGAGTGTCCTCGAGGATCGCACCGACCATCAGGTCACCGAGACGGCACGCGGCGTCGCTCTCGCGCAGCGTGCGCCGCACCACGTCGCCGACGACACCGAGCGCCTGCTGGCGTGTGTCCGCGTCGGCTTCGCCCATGCTGTCGATCTCGAAGATGACGACCGAGACGGGTCGCAGGGATCGTCGCGCCGCGGCCACCTGCTGCTGTACGAGTACGGCGAAATAACGCTCGTCGTACAGACCGGTTGCCGGGTCGAACGCATGCTCGTTGCGATCGTGGGTCGCGATCGGGGGGCCGAGCTCCTGCTCGGCCGCGCGACGGCTCGACTCTTCTTGCAGGACCGCATTGATCGAAGCAAGCTCGCGACGCATCGTGGCGAGCTCGCTCTCGGCCGCGCCGAGCTGGTCGCCGTTGCGGCGCGCTTCGGCGCCGAGCGCGACGCCGGCGACAGCCGCGATCACGCCCGCGGCGCCGGACACGATGGCGAGCGCGGGCATGCTCGCCGCAACGCCCACCGCGCCGGCGGCGAGCGCCGCCAAGCCGCCCGAAACGGCGACAACCAGCCGCGGATCCTCCATGGAGGTTCTCATCGGCGGGTGGTAGCCCCGGCCTGAGGACTCGCTGTCCGGCGAATTCGGGCAAGTTCCGCGATGTCGCCCATGATCCGGGCCAGCCGGAAGTCCTTCGGTGTGTATACGCGAGCCACGCCCATGTCCTTCAGCTCCGCGCTGTCGGCGTCGGGGATGATGCCACCGACCACCACCGGGGCGTCCACCCCGGCGGCCCGGAGCGCCTCCAGCGTTTCGGGAACGAGGGCCAGGTGCGACCCGGAGAGGATCGAGAGCCCCACCACATCCACGTCCTCGTCGCGGGCGGCGGCCGCGATCTCCACCGGCGAGAGGCGGATGCCCTGATAGACGACCTCCATCCCGGCGTCGCGCGCCGCGACCGCGATCTGCTCGGCACCGTTGGAGTGCCCGTCGAGGCCGGGCTTGCCCACGAGGAGCCGGATCGGGCCGCCCGTCGCCTCCGCGATCTCCCGGACCCGCGCCCGCACTTCCTGCATCTCCTCGCCTGCCGGTGCGGCGACCCCGCCGACTCCGGTGGGCGCGCGGTACTCGCCGAACACGTCTCGCAGGGTCTGCGCCCACTCACCGACCGTTCCGCCGGCACGCGCGAGCTCGATCGTCGTGGGCACGAGGTTCTCGGTAGTCGCCGCGGCCGCCCGCAATCGCGCGAGCGCGGCGTCGACGGCGTTAGTGTCGCGGTCGGCGCGCCACTTCTGGATCTCTTCGACGTGTTCGTGCTCGACCTCGGGATCGATCGTCACGATGCCGCCGCGTTGCGCGCTCTCGGCGAGCGGCGACGGTTCCGTCTCGGTGAACGTGTTGACGCCGACCACTGCCAGCTCGCCCGACTCGATCCGCCGGACGCGTTCGGCGTGACTCTGAACGAGCCGCCCCTTCATCTGGTCGATCATCGCGAACGACCCGCCGCCCTCGATGACCCAATCGAGCTCTTCCTGGGCCGCGGCCCGCAGCGTGGCGACCTTCTCCGCCACGACCTTCGAACCGTCGAACAAATCTTCGTACTCGAGCAGATCGGATTCGTAGGCGAGGACCTGCTGGATGCGGAGCGACCACTGCTGGTCCCACGGAGTCGGGAGGCCGAGTGCTTCGTTCCAACACGGCAACTGCACGGCGCGCGCCCGCGCACCCTTGGAGAGGGTCACGCCGAGCATCTCGAGCACGATGCGCTGCACGTTGTTCTCGGGCTGCTCTTCGGTGAGGCCGAGCGAGTTCACCTGCATGCCGTAGCGGAAGCGGCGGAGCTTCGGGTCGGTGACGCCGTACCGGTCGCGGCAGATGTCGTCCCACATCTCGGTGAAGGCGCGCATCTTGCACATCTCCTCGACGAAGCGGACACCCGCGTCGATGAAGAACGAGGTGCGCCCGACCACCTCGTGGAACTCGTCGGGTGGGATCTGGCCCGAATCGCGCACGGCGTCGAGCACCGCGATCGCGTTGGCGAGCCCGTACGCGAGCTCCTGTACCGGCGACGCGCCGGCTTCCTGCAGGTGGTACGGGCATACGTTGATCGGGTTCCAGTCGGGAACGTTCTTGACGGTGTACGCGATCAGGTCGACGGTCAGCCGCTTCGACGCCTCCGGCGGGAAGATGTAGGTCCCGCGCGACAGGTACTCCTTGAGGATGTCGTTCTGCGTCGTGCCCGAAAGGTCTCCGTAGGGGACTTCCTGCTCGTCGGCGAGCGCGAGATACATGCCGAGCAACCACATCGCGGTCGCGTTGATCGTCATCGAGGTGTTCATCTCGTCGAGGGGGATGCCGGCGAACAGCGTGCGCATCTCACCGAGATGCGGGACCGGAACGCCGACCTTGCCGACCTCGCCGCGTGCGAGCGCGTTGTCCGGGTCGTAGCCGGTTTGGGTCGGCAGGTCGAAGGCGACGGAGAGACCGGTCTGGCCCTTCGAGAGATTGTTTCGGTACAGCTCGTTCGAGGCGCGCGCGGAAGAGTGCCCGGAGTAGGTCCGGATCAGCCAGGGCCGATCTCGCTGTGTCACCACACCATTGTGACGGCTACTTGCGGTAGTCGTAGAAGCCGACGCGGGACTTCCGGCCCAGGCGCTCGGCCGACACCATGCGCCTGAGGATTGG
>JBBQER010000105.1:0-12773 GCA_038320885.1 Acidimicrobiia bacterium | reverse complement strand
AGAAGCGCTCGTTTGTCACGCTGTCGTACGCGACCTTGAGCGGCGTCAGGCACACGCAGGTCGTCGGGATCCGGAGCCGGCGTGCGACGAGATTGCCCAGTCCCTCGCTGAACGTTACCGCTCGCTCGTGACTCGAGACGTCGATCCGCTGCCGCGCGACGGTGATCGCGGCGGACGCCACTGATCTCACGCTGCGGTGGACCGAGACGTCCGCGCACTCCACAACGTTGAGATCTCCGAACTCGGGAAACGTCGAATCGGATTCGAAATGGTTCGTGTAGATCGTCCAGTCGTGCCGGCTCCGCATCACCGTCTCGCACAGCGCGCGCTCGGCGCCGCCCTTGAGATAGATCCACGGGTAGTAGAGGGCGACGTTCATGCGATCTCCTGGTAGATCTCGAGCGTGCGCTCGGCAACCGCGTCCCAGCTGAGCTCGCGCGCGCGGGCCCTCCCGGCGACGATGAGCCGGGCGCGGAGGTCTTCGTCGGTGAGGAGGCGGATGAGACCGTCGGCGATGGCGTCCGTGGCGAACGGATCCACCGTCAACGCACTCTCACCAACGGTCTCCGGTAACGCGCCGGTATGAGAAGTCAGCACGGGCGCGCCGCACGCCATCGCCTCGACGGGCGGAAGGCCGAAACCCTCCGAGGTCGACGGGTAGGCGAAAAGTGAGCAGCCCGAGTACGCCGCGGCCAGCTCGTCGTCGGCGAGATAGCCGAGCACGCGGATGCGGTCACGCATTGGTGACGCCTCGATCCGCGCGAAGACGTCTTCGTTCTTCCACCCGGTCCCTCCACAGAGCACGAGGTGGTCGGGCGCGTCCGTCGAGCGGGCTGCCTTCTCGAATGCGTCCACGAGCCGGGCCAGGTTCTTGCGGGGCTCGAACGTTCCCACGAACAGGATGTACCGCTCGGGCAGGCCGTGCCGGGCGCGAAATTGCTCGACAATGTGCGCAGGCTGGTGGGTAAATGACGCGCCGACACCTTCGGTGACGATCCGGGCCCGGCCCGCGGCGCGCGGGAAGTGCTCTACGAACTGGTCGTACGTGTGTTGCGAAACGCAGATGATCCTCGCCGCGCGCCGGACGGCCAGCGTGGTGAGCGTCGAGAGATAGAGATGCGAGCGCATCCGGTGGAGCGACGCGTCGAGAAACGCCAGATCGTGCACCGTCACGACCGATGGGCACCGGATTGCAAGTGGCAGGATGTAGTTCGGCGAGTGGTACACGGCCGGCGCGAGGCGGGCCACCTCGACGGGCACGACTGTCTGCTCCCAGCACGCGCGGGCGTACTCCGTGCGAGTTCGGAATGGCGCGCGAATCCGCCGGATCGGGAGGCCGTCTAGTCCGTCCTCGGCCCTCGTGACGAAGACCGAGAGGTCTTCACCAAGACGGGGAGCGAGCGCGTTCACCAGCTCGTGGGTGTAGCGGACGACGCCGGACATGCGACCCCGCAACGATCGACCCATCAGCGCGACTCTCACGAGACCCTCGCTCCGGCGTGTTCGGCGGCTTCGACGAGCGCGCGCTCCAATGACGCGGCGCGCCTCGGCCAGTTCCAATGGCGTGCGACGTGCTCCCGGGCGTTCGCACCGAGTTGTCGCGCCTGGTTCGTGTCGTGCAGCAGCGCGTCGAGCCGGGAGGCGAACGCGTCGACGTCGCGCGGGGTCACATAGCCCGTGACGCCGTCGACCACAGTCTCGAGCACTCCACCTTCGCCGACGGCGACCACGGGAGTCGCCCGCGCCATGGCCTCGAGGGGGGCGAGACCGAGCGGCTCCTCGTGGGCAGCGAATGCGAACACCGCAGCTTCGGTGTAAGCCCGTCGCAACCTGGTTTCCGGCACGCCGACCTCGATCTCGAGCAGCACGCCGGCGCGTGCTGCCCGGCGTTCGAGGCGCTGCCGCTCGAGCGGGTTGACCCGGTTGGCCACGATCCGCAATACCGGTCGATCGCTTCGGTCGAGGCGCGCCATGGCATCGACGAGGAAGGGATAGCCCTTGTGCGGCTCGAGTTCGCCGACCGAAAGGACCTCTCCGCCTCGCAGCGGCGTCGGGGCCGCCTGGTGGACGGCGACGCCGGGTGGGCACACGTGCGCCGCTACGCCGAACGCATCGTGACATCTCCGCGCGGTGTGCCGCGAGTTGGCCGCGACGGCGGTGGCCGCGTGCAGCGATCGCCGTTGGATGGCGGCGATGCGTTCGGCGTTCCGATCGAGAAACGGCTTGTGCCAGCTGTCTCGGAGGCGTTCCCAGGGGGTGCGCGCGGGTTGCCACTGCTCCGTCCGGGCGCGGGCCGGCGGATCGTGTGCGTAATACACCGCGGGCGTCCAGAGCGTCGCCGCGAGAGGTGGGAACAGTGTGTACCGGCACGCGTCGACGTACGCGACGTCGTACCCGCCCGCGTCGATTCGCGCCGCCACCCGAGCGTTCAAGGCGACGAGGTCGTCCAGGTCGCGGGCTCGCCGGATGTCGTTGAGGTAGAGACCGAGGCGCACCGGGCGCCGCGTCACGTAGTGCTCGCGGACGACCCGGCTCGCAATGTCTTCGTCCCGCAGGAAGACATTGTCGGCGCTCGTGAGCGTGAAAACATCGATCGTGTGGCGCTGACGCAGCTCGGACACGAATCCGTGCAGGGCCCGGCGCGCGCCGCCACCCGGCTGGTTGTGGAACACGGCGATCTTCATGCCGACCTCGCGTAGTCGGGATCGGTGTCGGTCTCGCGTGCTCCCACCGCGACGCCGGCGAGCAACCAGAACGCCATCGCCACGACGAGAACCTCCCAGACGTGGAGCATGTTGCCGAGCACGATGAAGCCGACGCTCCCGCCAGCCGCGGCGAGGCACAGCCGCGAGAGCGCGAGATCACGCACCCGCCAGAAAGACGTGAGCGCTTCGATCGCGACCACGATCGATATCGCGAGGAACAGCAAGCCCTGGACGAGCCCCATTTCGGCCGCGATCTGCAGGAACCAGTTCTCGGTGGTCACGGACGAGTTGCGAAACACCCGCTGCCCGATCGTGCCGACGGTCCCGAGCCCGCGGCCGATCGGATCTTCGTCGACGATCTCCAGGCCGTGGCTGATCGCACTGCCGTGCGCCTGGACCGATGCCTCGTGTGGGTTGGTCAGCGCCTCAATGGCACGCAACGGCACGACACCGCTGACCAGCGCGAGGATCGCGCTCGTCGTAAGGATGAGCACAACCGCGCCAATCGGCGCGGGGCGCCGGGTGACGAGCACCATGACGATCAACGTCGCGGCTGCCGCGAGCGCGGCGCTGCGGGTGATCGTGAAGCCGATCGACGCGATCGCGAGGATCGTGACGGTGTAGCCGGCGAGCCGGCCGCGTCTCGATCGGGCGGTCAACAACACTGCTGCCGCGACCGCGAGCGCCATGATCGAGAAGAACGCGAGCGCGAGGTCGCCGAGGAGCAAGGAGCTCGCTCGCGGCAGGCTCACACCGGAAATGCCGCGGTCACGGATCACCTCGACCTCGCCGAATCCGCCCTGACCGTTGATGAACGCCGAGAAGCTGAGCCGTTCGAACAGGCGATTGAACCAGTCGGCAGCCGCGAACTGGGCTCCCGCGATCACGCCGACGAGCGCGGTGCCGGGAAGCAGCGACAACAGCAGCCATCGCACGTGGCGGCGATCGAAGATGATGAAGCGGCCGACGAAGTAGGCGAGCATGAAGTAGCTGTCGGCGCGGAATCCCAGCAGCCGGTTCGTGACGCCGACCCGGCCGGTGTTTCCCGGGTAGAAGAGGTAGAGAACGCTGATCACCATGAACGCGATCACCATGATGTCTACGTAGTGCAGCTTGGGCCGGCGGCGCATGACGATCTCGTCGATCGCGCGCACGAACAGCACGGCAAGCAACAGGTCTTTCCACAACTGCGTGAGTGTCGTGATCGACCGCGAGTGGCCGAAATGGAAAACCAGGAGGATGACGAACCGATTGACGGGTACCAGCGCGACCAGGGCGACCGTGGCCCACGCCGGGAACCGCCAGGTGAGCACGGCGGCGACGCCCATCAGCACGAGCACGGCGAAGACTGCTCCAGCCGTGCTCATGGCCGCGACGATGAAGAGGGCCGAGGCCCCGCCGCCGACTACGGATCGTGCGCGCGACCGTGCGCGCGGAAGCGCGAAAGTAGAGGTCACGACACGACCCGGGCCGCGCCCCATCGGCCGAACAGGAAGTCGCGGATAGCGCGCGTGCGCGCGTGGTACCAGCTGTCGTGGCGAAAGGCGGGAAACGCGGCCGTACGAAGGCCGATCTTTGCGAGCGTCCACCCGAGCTCGGCCGCGACGGCCGCGCGCCTCCATCCGAGCGCGTGCCGAAACGCGAGGCGGAAATGATTCCGGTATGCGTAGTACCGGATGCTCTCCGGTGGGAGTTCTCCCGTGGTGCGTGAAACCTCGTGACGCACGACGGCATCGGGAATCACCCATGTCTCGATGCCGAGACGGCGGGCGCGTAGACACCAGTCGACATCTTCGAGGTAGAGGAAGAACGCCTCGTCGAAGTCGCCGACACGCCGGTATGTGTCGATCGAGAAATGCAACGCGCAACCCGTGGCCCACTCGACCCGGCGCGGCAACGAGTGCGCGGCTCGGGGTTCGCCGATCCCGAGGTGATGGTTGCGGACGCACGGAGGCTCGAGGTAGCCGCCCGCCGACCACACCTCGTTCGGCGCATCGGAATACACGATCAAGGGCGCGAGGATGCAGCCGGGACGCGACCGATCCGCGGCAGTCAGCCGATCGAGCGCGTCGGATGCCAGCTCCGCGTCGTTGTTCATCACGAGTACTCGATCCGCCCCGCGAGCGGCGGCGATTCGGATGCCGTGGTTGCATGCGGCGGCGTACCCGGTGTTCTCGCCCAGGCGCTCGACGGCGGCGTCGGGACACGATGCGACGACGGCCGCGGTGGGATCGTCGTGCGAGTGATTGTCAACGAGGATCGCAATCGCAGGTTCGGACGCACCCACCGAGCGCAGCGCTCGGATGCTGGCGTCCGTATCGTTCCAGTTGACGATGACGACGGCGAGCACGAGGTCATCGCTCGTTGAAGACCACGCCCAGGAGATGCACGCCCAGCAAGTCGAGCTGAGCGCGGATCTCCGCGTGCGCAGGTGAGATCGCGCCGTTCGTGCGCGCGACGTAGATGGCGGCCTCGGCCATCGCCGCGACCGCGAACCCGATGCTGCTCGACTGGCACGCCGGGAGGTCGATGATCACCGTCGCTCCCCCGACATTGGCCCGATGCATCAACGTCTTCGCTGCACTCAGGAAGTCGCGCTGGTTCGCGAAGAGCTCGCGACCGAGCGTCAGCTCGGCATAGGCCGGACCCGAACTCGGATCGTCGACGACGTCGAGCGCGAGGACGGCGTCTTTGACGGTTCCGGCAAACGGATCGGCATCCAGGAGTCGCACGGGAGGCCGGATCTCGCTGAGGGCGCGGGCGAGCAACTCGGCGGTCACCGATCGGCCGTCGCCCGCGTGGCTGCTCATTACCGCGAGCGACAGCAGATCCAACCCGCGTAGCAACCGGTCGACGCTGAGTGCCAGCGTTCGGAAGGCGTCGATGGTCGCGGTCGACGGGCGCGGACGAGCGTCAGCGAAGACGTCGGCGAATGGGTCATAGTTCTTCAGCGTCCCGACGATCGTCGACCCCGGGTCGGAGCGACCTGTGCCGCCGTTGGTCTCCATTGTGTGGCTCATCAGTTGACCTCCACAAAGGCTCGGCGCGGTATTCGGCCGAGCGCAGGTGCACCGAGGACTGCGATGACGCTTTGGACACTCTCTCGACTCCGGAGGCGTGCCGCTTCGGCGTACACCGCACCCATCGCGAACAACAGCCCGAGGATGATCCCGAGCGCGTACACCATGATCTTCATGAGTGAGTTGCTGTCCATCGCCGCGTCGTCGAGCACCTTGATCTGGTCGTCGACCGGAAGTGACGCATTCGCGACGAGCGACTGCCGCACGGCCGTTAGCTGCTGTACCGAAGACCGCGCCTGCGAGAGATCCGACGCGAGGTTCTGGTATTGCGGCTCGAGTGTCTCGAGTCGCCTGAGCCGCGCGGTGGCGTCGTTGAGTTGGTCGCGGTAGTCGCTGACGCGTGCGGCCGTTGCGTTCCGGCTCGCGGGGTCGTTGACCCGCTGAAGGGCCGCCAGATCGCCCTCGGCCTGTGACAATCGGTCACTCAGTGGTCCTATGAGGGCTCGCAGTGTGCTGAGCCGGGTGCCGACGCTTCCGAAGTTGACCGTGTTGAAGTCGTTGAATGCCCGCGTCGCCCGCTTGAGCTGTGCCAGGGCCTGCGTGCGCTGCGCGTCGACGGACGCGACCGAGCCGAGGTCGATCTTGTTCAACTGGAGGTACAGCTTGCGCGCCTCGATCACCGCGGTCTTCACGATCGTGAGCGCCTCATGGGCATCGGGGTTCTTGGCGCGCACGATGTAGAGCGGGCTGATGTTTATCCCGTTCGACGGGATCAACGCTTCGACCGACAGCGTGCCGCGTATGCTCGGCGCGCCCGGTCCCAACGCCTTCTGTACGTTCTCGGCCAGCCGATCGCTCTTGACGACCGCGTCGAACGAGACCTGAGCCCCGGTGTACTGGCTCGGGTTGATCGTCAGCGCATCTCGGACCGCAACCGACGCTTTGGCCGTCGGCGGGACGCGCTTCTGTGTGTAGATGGACGCACCGAAGATCGACGCCACGAACAGCACGATCGCAAGGATCCAGGAGCGTCGCAGAGCGGCTTTGAACGTCTTCATATCCATCAGAGCACCACCGTTCGATTGCGAACACTGCCGACGAGAAGGGAGCAGAACGCCACTGCGTCGCGGGTCACGTAGAGCGCGGCCTTCGCTACGGGCGCCCGGCCGCGCAATCCGCGTGACCGCGCAAACGCGACGAGGTAGGGGACAGCGAGCGTCGCCCCCATGCGTCGCCGCCCGCCCGCGGCAATCGCCGCGCCGATGAGCGCGAGGTCGAAGCACGCGTGCAGCGGTTGCACCCAAATGCCGAGAAACAGCGTCCGCCGGAACTCGGGGTACCGAGCGGCCTTCGACGGCCAGTTTCGGTACCGACGCGGCCACAGCACCCAACGCAGCGGCGACTGCGGCACCACCTGGTGGTACACGACCGCGTCGGCGGCGAACGTGGCACGCCAGCCGTCGGCGCGTACCCGGAAACCGAGATCGGTGTCTTCCCAGTAGACGCAGTCCCGGTCGAAGCGGTGACCGTTGAGCGCCGTGCGGCGGTACGTCACGTTCGACGTCGAGAACGACGAATCGAAACGGTGGGTCTCGATGAAGTGGCTGAACATCGGCGCCGACGCGGAGAGGCACTCGGTGCGCCCTTGGACGATCCCGATCTCGTCGGCGGCGAACGCGTCGATCGTGGCTTGCAGCCATTGCTCGCTGGGTACGCAGTCGGAATCCGTGAACGCAACGAACTGGCCGCGCACTCGGTCCAATGCAACGCTGCGGCCGACCGCTGCACCCTGGTCGGACACGAACCGGAGGTACGTGACCGGTCGCGTCGTCTGCTCGAGGAACGCACGCACGATCGGCTCGGTGTGATCGGTGGATGCGTTGTCGACGACGATGAGCTCCGCGTCGTCGCGAGATTGCGCGGCGAACGCCGCCAACGTCGCGCCGAGGTATCGCGCGTGGTTGCGCGTCGAGACGACGACGGAGACCGTCGGCGCGTCGGCCGACGCATTGACCGAGACATCGAGCGCGAGGGCAGGTGTCACAGCACAACCCGGCGGTAGCGGATGCTCGCGAACGACAAGACGAGTGCGTCGCCGATCCCGGCGTGGACCTTGGTTGCGACGTAGACCGCGCTCGCCCGGGTACCGCCGCGCCGCCACTCCCACTTCAGGGTCGGGACGAGCGAGAGCATCCACGGCACGGTCAGCGCGAGCGGCGACTTGCGCTTCGTGAGCGCCGCAGCTGCGACGCCGATCGCCGCCACATCGAACCGGAAGTGTTCCTCGTCGACGAAGTACCGGTGCCACAGTCGCGTGTCGCGTAGCTCCGGAATCGAGCGCAGCAGGCGCGGGAAGATCTGCAGAATGACCGGGCGCAGCAGGAGTTGGGTCGCCGTCGGTTCCGGTGCGGGCTGGTGACCGACGCGCACGTCGTAGGCCCAGCGCAGATTCGCACCGGCGCGTCGCGCCCGCCACGCGAAGTCGGTGTCCTCTCCGGCGACGAGCCCGCCCCACCGGTAGATGCCGAACTGCTCGTCGAAGCCGCCGACCGCGTCGAACCAGCGTCGCCACATGAAGACGTTGCCGGTCGGATAGGTGCCGTCGTCGTGGAAGATCTGCTTGCTTTGGATCAGACCGTCGGAGGCGCGGCGCAACCCGATCATGGGCCCGCCTACGAAGTCGGCGCCCGTCTGCAGAGTCCGCACCGCGTTCGCGACCCACCGCGGGTCGGGAATGCAGTCGCTGTCGGTGTACGCGAGAACCTCGCCGCGCGCGAGGCGTCCGCCGACGTTGCGCGACGCGGCCGGACCGTTGTTCTCCTTGCGGTGGAAGCGAACGGGAAAGGGCAACGCGCCGGCCCACTCGGCGACGACCGCCTCGGTGTTGTCGGCCGACGAATTGTCGACCACGATCAGTTCCAGACGGTCGGCGGGATACACCTGCGCGCCGAGCGCGGCGAAGAGATGCGGGAGATACTTTGCCCGTTGATACGTCGGAACGACGACCGACACGAGCGGAAGTTCAGTAGACGACAAGGGACCCCTCCCGACGAGCGCGTCGCGTCGCCGCGGTCGCGGCATAGATCCCCAAGGGCAGCGAGACCAAGGCCATGATGGTGAGGACCGCAACCGAACCGGCGACCGCGTCGATCCCGCCACCGTCGAGTGCCACGCGCAGTCCCCGCAGCGCGTGCGTGAGCGGCAGCAACTCCGCGACGCTCCGTAGCCACGCGGGCAGCACCGAGACCGGGATCAGCGTTCCGCCGAGCAGGCCCGAGATCGCGAGATACCCGGCGACTACTGGGTCGCCCTGCTTGACGACGATCGTGAACGCCGATGAGAGCAGGCCGATGCCGAGAAGCGTGAGGAAGCCCGGCACGAACACCAGTACCGCGGCGAGGACGTCGGCGTGGTGCCAATAGCCGAGGAACACAACCGCCGAGGTCACGATCAGCGTCGCTCGTACGAACGACAGCACGATCTGGAAGACGCTCGATGCGATGATGAACTGCCCGGTACGGATCGGGGTCAGCAGAACCGGTTCGAGCGTTCCGGAGGTTTGGCCGTCGCGAACGGCGCGCGACGGACCGGTCAGAGCGGAGAACAACGCATCGGTGAACGCGAGGCCGGCGAGCACGAACGAGGCGAAGTCCTGTGAGCCGTTGAACTCGCTGACCTTCGTGATGAGCGAATCGCCCGCAAAGGCCACGCCGATGACGACGACGGCCACGGTCATGATCTGGAAGAGCGCGGCGAAGCGATAGCTCGACCACACGAGCCAGTCCCGGCGCAGGTACGCCGCGGTCACGGTACGCATGCGGGCTCCGGTCGAGCGCTGACCACGGCACGGAACACCTGATCGAGCGATACCTCTTCCTTGAGGCAGCTCGCGATCTCGAGGTTCGCGTCGACGAGTAGCCGGATGATCGCGGGGAGCGCGCTGACATCGCCGTCGAACGTCACGACGAGCTCGGCTGCATCGGCACTTCGGTGTTCCGTCCGCACCTCGTGCACGCCAGGCAGCAAACGCAATGCAGCCAGTGCGTCGCCGAGCGGTCCTTCGACCAGGAATCGGTACACGGTTTCGGGCCGGAACGCCGCCCGGAATTCGCTGACGGTCCCGGTGAGCATCGGGCGACCACGGTCAATCAGCAAGAGCCGGTTGCACAGGGTCTCGGCCTCGGCCATCAGGTTGGTCGCTACCAGCACCGTGCGGCCTTCTTCGGCAATCCGTTCGCGGATGAGGGAGTGCAGTTCGAAGGCACCGATCGGATCGAGCATCCGCGTCGGTTCGTCCATGAGCACGACGGCCGGATCATGGAGCAGGCCGCGCGCGATGGAAGCTCGCTGCTTCATGCCCGACGAGAAGCCGAGCATCTTGCGATCGGCCGCGTGCTCCAACCCGACCAGCCCGATCAAGTCGTTGATACGCGTATCGGCGACGCGCGGCGGGATGCGGTAGAGGCTGGCGAAGAACCGGAGGTTCTCGCGCACCGACAGCCGCCAGTGAAAGCTGCGCTCGTCGCCATATACGACGCCGATCGCACGCCGCGCCGCCATCGATTCCGTGACGTCGAGTCCGGCGATCCGAACCTCGCCCTGATCGGGAATGATGAGGCCGCACAGGATCTTGATCAGGGTTGTCTTGCCCGCCCCGTTCGGCCCGAGGAGTCCGAAGATCTCGCCTTCCTCGACCGAAAGGTTGATCCCGGCCAAGGCGACGTCGAATACCGAGCTCCGGAACGTGTCGCGTAAGCCGCGAACACGGCGGAACGACTTCCGCACGTCGCGAACGTCTACGGCCTTCACAGCACCAACCGCCGGGCACGGGCGGAGCCCGCAGTCAGGCCCGCCAGCCAGATCGCGTTGCGCAGCGCGATGCCGCGCAGGTTGCGCACCGACGTTCGCCACTCCGCGGGCGGCCACAGGTCGACGTACTCCACGACGGACACGGCCCACGGCAGCGAGGCGACGACGGCGTACGCCGGCCGCCGGCGTGCAATCGCCACTCCGAAGCCGACGAGCGCGACGTCGAACGCGCGAGTTCGCGCCGACGCGAAGAAACGATGATCAAGAGCTCGATGGCGCAACGTCGGATCACGTCGTACTGCGAACGGGAGATCGCGCGTTCGCTCGAACTCCTCGCGGATCCAGGAGCGGTCGGGAGGGAACGGATAGGTCCGGAACACGAATGCAGATTCGTCCTCGGAGATCGGGTATCCGGCCGCGCGCAAGCGAACGGCCGCCGTGCTGTCCCAGCCCCATGCCCGGCCGACGCTCTCGTCGAAACCGCCGACCGACAGCAAGGCTTCACGCACGTAGAAGGAGTTCGCGACGAGGTAGAGACCCTTACCCCCAGCTCGCAGCTTGCGGTCGGGGAGGGCGAGGAACTGCGCCGCACTGCCCTGTTCGGCGAGGACACCTCCGGCGAGCGCGGCCGTGTAGTCGCCCATCGCGCGCACACCGCTTTCGACCCACCCGGCGGGCGGGCGCGACCAGTCGTCGGTGAACGCGAGAATCTCGCCGCGGGCCGTGTTCAACGCCGCGTTCGCAGCGGCCGCGCCGGGAGCTGCGAACAACACCTCGATTTGCTCACGCGGGTACGTCTGTTCCCCGAGGTCACCGACGATGCGAAGCGCGCGATCCGAATCGTCGCCGACGACGATGACGGTCACCATCGGCAGCGACACGAAGCCGATCCGGGCGCGGCCGGAACCGAACGGCGTGAGGGTCGCCACCAGTGTGTCGCGCAGGGCGGGCACGGCCCGCTTGGCGGCGTTGGCCGCGTGAAGCTTGAGCCAGCGGGTGAAGGGCAGCGCGTCGACGCCGGCGGTCGGGCAGGTGTCGAGCACCGCCTCGGCCGCGGCCATCCGGAAACCGGCGGCGCGGGCTGCGGCACGCAACTCGTCGTTGTCGAGCAGTCGGCGTGGGGTCGCGCTCGGCCAGCTCCAGGAGTGCCGGCGGTCGGCGCCGGCGGAAAGCGTCGACCGGCCCGCCACGGCCCGGAGTCGGGCATCGAGCGAGCCGGCGCGACGCAGCGCTACGACCACGACGCCCTCGGGCGCGCAGATGTTCCGCACCGCCGCGAGCAAGGTCGCCGGATCGTCGGCGGCCGAGTCGAGCACGAACGGGAGCACAATTACATCGAACAGAGCATCGGACGGAAGCGCCTCGAACAGCGCGTCGAGGCCGTCGACGCGCGTTACCTGCTCGCGCAGGTTCTCGGTGATGGCGACGCCGGGTACGTGCCAGATCTCGACCGGCCTCCCCTGATCGACCAGTGCTTGCGCGAGTGCGACGTTCGGGCCGACGAGCAAGACGCGATCGCGTCGCGGCCGCTCGTTGACTGCGTCGAGAAGACGGGCAGTGAGGGGGCGCGTGTGAGCGAGGTCGTGAAAGACGGTGTCGGTCACCGACAGCTCGTCGAGGACGTCGAGCACGCGGGTGTCCACCGCCGTCATGCCGAACGCTTTCGGCGGGCGCGACGGGCCCCGACCAGCGATGACAACATCGACTCGGCACGGGCGCCGATGGTCTCGAGACTCCATTGCTCCGCGTGCGTGCGGCATGCGTCTGTCGTTTCCGGACGGCGAGAGAGATCGATTGCGGTCAGGATCGCGACCGCGACGTCGTCGACGAGCTTCGTGTTGTTGAGGTCGGACCAGTCCCGCAGCGCGACGGTCGCGCCGACGCGCGGATCCGTGATGATCTCTCCCGGGCCGTCGAACGAGCTCGCCACGACCGGCGTTCCGCACGCGAGGCTCTCGACGAGCACCATGCCGAATGCCTCTTCGACCGACGGGAGCACCGTCACGGCGGCTTCGGAGTACCAGCGGGGGAGACCGTCCTTGTCGCCCGGGCCCCAGAACTCGATCTGCGCGCGGGCGCGAGGATCCTTGACGACGTCGAGCTGACCGAACAGCTTCTCGCCGCGATCCTGGGAGTAGCCCGCCATGCCGACCGGGCCCGCGAGCGCGAGGACGGCCTCCGGACACTCCGAGTGCACACGGTTCCATGCTTTGAACAGCAACGGGCCGCCCTTGCGCGG
>JBBQER010000104.1:0-12776 GCA_038320885.1 Acidimicrobiia bacterium | reverse complement strand
CGGAACCGGCACCGTGACATCGTCACCCGCCGGGATCGACTGCGGCGCAACCTGCTCCCAATCGTTCGCGCCCGGAACGAGCGTCACGCTCACCGCCGCAGCCGCGAGCGGCTCGACGTTCACCGGCTGGACCGGCGGCGGATGCAGCGGCACCGGAACCTGCACACTCACCCTCAACGCCGACACCACGGTTACCGCGGCGTTCACGCCGTCGGGCGGGGGCTCCTACTCGCAGGCGGTCATCGGCGACTCTCCCTCGAGTTACTGGCGACTCGACGAGACGTCGGGAACGACCGCGGCCGACAGCAAGGGAACCAGCCCGGGCACCTATAAGAACGCGACGCTCGGTGCGCCCGGACTGCTCGCCGCCCCGAGCGACACCTCGGCGACGTTCAGCGGGACCAACTCGGCGGTGACCGTCGCGTCAGCGCCGGCGCTGTCGCCAACGGCCGCCGTCGCGGTCGAGGCGTGGATCAAGCCGACGGCAATTCCCGCCGCGGGCGCGTTCGCATCGGTCGTGACCAAGGCCGAGTCGTACTCGTTGCAGTTCAACGGGCCGAAGCTGGAGTTCACGATCATGCAGGGCGGGACGCGTAAGCGGCTCCAGGCACCGGCCGGCGCTATCGTGGCCGGAAACACGTATCACATCGTCGGCACGTACAACGGCACGACCCAGCGCCTCTACATCAACGGTGCGCAAGCTGTGTCGGTCGCGCTCACCGGTGCGATCACCGCCAACACCAACCCGTTCGTCATCGCATCGTGGAGCGGCAGCAACGAGTTCTTCAAGGGCACGATCGACGAGGTCGCCGTGTACCCGGCGGTGCTCAGCGCCGCGCAGGTGGCCAACCACTACAACACCGGCACGACGTCGCTCGTCGCGCTCGTCCAGGGCTCCGGAGTCTCCGCCCGACTCGTCGCGCTGAGCCGGCTCGGTGCGTCCCGTGAGGGCGTGGTCGGTGGCTCGACGCCGGTCGCAGTCGCGATCGACAGCCGGCTGCACCGCGCGTACGTCACGCACAATGCCCGCAAGGGCCACAAGGCGGGCACCGCGGTCACGATCTTCGACTCCCGGACGTGGAAGCCGCTCGGCGAGCTCGCGATCAGCCCGACCGCGGGCGCGAGCTCGATCGCAGTCGATCCGGTGACGCATCTGGTGTACGTCACCTCTGCGGTGTACACGCCGTTCGACGTGCACGGCGCGGTGAAGGTGATCGACGGGCGGACAGGAAAGATCATCCACTCCATCACCACCGGGCCGGGACCGAAGGCGATCGCCGTCAACCCGAGGACGCATCGCATCTACGTCACCGAGCAGACCGGAACCGATAGCGACCTGGCCATCGCCGTGATCAACGGCTTGTCCGGGAAGCTGATCACGACGGTGCCGATCGGTCCCTACGGCGACTACTACGACAATCCGTTCGGCATCGCCGTGAACGCCGACACGAACATGGTGTACGCGTCGAATCCGCTCGACGGGCACGTCTACACGCTCAATGGCGCGAACAACGCCATCGTGCGCTCGGCGGCAGTCGGCGGAGAACCCGGCGGTGTTGCCGTCAACGCGGTCACGAACAACGTGTTCGTCACCGGTGCCCGCAACATCACGATGCTCGACGGTCGTTCGGGTGGAGTCGTGCACCGAATCGCAGGCGGGGCCCGCACGCGAGGCATCGCGGTGGACGCCGGTCGCAACCAGGTCTTCGCGACGACGAACGGCGGCGGCTACCTCGTCATCAACGGGAACACCCTCAACGGTGCACACGTGACCACGCACGGACGCAAGCCGAACGGCATCGCGATCGACCTCGCGGGCGGGAACATCGTCGTGGCCAACGGCTTCAACGCCAGCGTCTCCGTGTATTCGGACGACCGCGCGGTCGGAACGAGTTGAGCGTCTGCCGTCCGGAACCAGTGACCGTTGGGTATGGGAGTGTGCGGCTACCTCTCCCGGGGTAGCCGCCCACCCCACCCAACTCGGTTCGTCCGCCCTCACATGGATCGCCGCCGAGGTTCCCGGAACCGCGGCGAGCGCCCTGCGCGCGCACGGCACCTGGCAACCGGGTACGGACGACGCCGAGATCTTCGACGGCCAGGATTGGTGGTTCCGCTGCCGGTTCCCTGATCCCGGGGTCGGCCCGTGGACGTTGCTCCTCGGAGGACTGGCGACGTTCGCCGACGTCTGGTTGAACGGCGTGCACCTGTTGCACAGCGAGAACATGTTTCTCGAACACACCTGCGCGGTCGATCATCTGGAACCCGAGAACGAGCTCTACATCCGGTGCGCGGCACTCGATCCCGCGATCGCGGGAAAGCGACCGCGACCGCGTTGGAAGACCGCGTTGGCGCGCCGTCCGAACCTGCGATGGGTTCGCACCACGTTGCTCGGCCGAATGGACGGTTGGTCGGCATGGGCGGCGCCCGTCGGCGCGTGGCGTCCAGTCGAGCTCGTCTCGCGTGGCGCGGCCGTGCGCGTCGTGTCATCGACGATCGACGCGAACTGCGACGGACCGGGTGGATCGGTCCACGTACGCGCGACACTCGAGCGTCCCGATGACCAACCCGTGGTCGCGCACGTGTGCGTCGGCGATCAAGTCGCGGCACTCTTGTGGTCCGCGAGCGGCGCGCGACTCACCGTCGAAGGAACGCTGCAGCTGGCCGACGTCGAGCGTTGGTGGCCGCACACGCACGGCGCGCAGCCGCGTTATCCGGTCGCGCTCGAGATCGGAGACACGACGATCGAGCTGGGAACCGTCGGGTTCCGCACCGTCGAAATCGACCGCAGCGACGGCGGCTTCCAATTCGTCGTGAACGACACGCCGATCTTCTGCCGCGGCGCGGTTTGGGTTCCGCCCGACATCGTGTCGCTGGCGGCCGACCGCGACACGGTCCGCGCGTCGCTCGAACACCTGCGCGAGGCGGGAATGAACATGGTGCGCGTCGCCGGGCACAGCGTCTACGAGGATGCGCACTTCTGGGATCTCTGCGACGACCTCGGCGTGATGGTGTGGCAGGACTGCATGCTTGCCGCGTTCGATCCGCCCGACGACCCCGACTTCGCGCAGGCGCTCGAAGCAGAGATGACGCAGATACTGACGCCGCTACAGGGGCGGCCCGCGCTCGCGTTGATCTGCGGGAGCAGTGAGACCTACCAGCGCGCGGCGATGTTCGGGCTCGAACCCGGATCGTGGGAGAGCACCGTGCTCGAGCAGACGATCCCGGCCGTCGTCGACCGCGTGCTGCCCGGAACGACATACATATCGTCGAGCCCCATCGGGGGAGTCCTGCCGTTCGAGCCGGCCGTCGGCGTCGCTCACTACTTCGGGGTAGGTGCGTACCAGCGACCGCTGTCGGATGCCCGCCGGGCGGGCGTGCGCTTCGCCGCCGAGTGCCTGGCGTTCGCGATTCCGCCCGAACGGGTGAGTGTCGACGAGACCGCGGACGCGAAGGCGGGGGTTCCTCGCGATCCCGGAGCCACGTGGGACTTCGAAGACGTGCGGGACTTCTACGTTCGTTCGCTGTTCGACATCGATCCGATGCAGGCGCGCAATGCCGACGCGAGCTTTGCGCTCGACCTCGGGCGCGCCGCGGTAGCGGAGGCCATGAGCGCGGTCATGAGCGAGTGGCGCCAACCGGGTTCGCGATGCGCGGGCGGTCTCGTGCTCGCGTGGCAAGACTTGTGGCCGGGCGCCGGTTGGGGACTCCTCGACAGCTCCGGCCAACCGAAGGCGCCTTGGTACGCGCTGCGACGCGTGCTCGACCCGGTCGCGGTACTCCTCGTCGACGAGGGCCTGTCCGGCCTCATGATCCACGTCGTGAACGATCGTCCGCACGCCTTCCGCGGCGAGCTCCGGCTCGCGGCCTACGCCGAAGACGGGCTGCGCGTCGAGGACGCGCGGCCGACGATCGAAGTCGACGGACACAGTGCGATCTCGGTGTCGGCCAGCGCGCTGCTCGGCGGCTTCCGCGACCTCACGCGCGCGTATCGCTTCGGCCTGCCCGCGCACGATGTCGTCGTCGCGACGCTCACGTCCGCCGAAGGTGGCCCCGAGCGCGACAGCTTCTACTTCCCGCTCGGCCGCGCCCGGCCCCGCCTTCGCGACATCGGGCTGACGGCGAGAGCCGCGCGCGCGGCGCCGAACGAGTGGGCACTCACGATCTCGAGCAAGCTCCTCGCGCAGTGGGTCGCGGTCGACGCGCGCGGCTACGCGCCCGCCGATTCGTGGTTCCACCTGGCTCCGGGTGCCACGCGTACGATCCGCCTACGCGGCGCGGATCCCGATCGAATCCCCGACGGCGAGGTTCGCGCCCTGAACGCGCGTACCCCGGTACCGATCACGCTCGATCAATGAAGAAGTGATGCGTCCGTGAACCACCCCCGCATGTGGTTCACGGACGCATGGACTATGCCGTTCGGCTTTGACCCTTGTCAACGCTTATATCCGGTCAATTGCTTTTCAGCACTTACGGACAAGATGAGCACGTTGATCCACGCCGGGCGCAGACGTTGACCGGCTGGGTCAGTGACTGGCTTCGCGACGAAAGAGCAGCCATGCCAGCACCATCACGGTTACGACTCCTGCGCCGACGATCACGTCCTGACCGTAGGCCAGCAGACCGAGACGCCTCAATGGGCCGTTTTGCCTCTTATGCGCGGGATCCGAGGTTCCCATGGTTAGAATTTCAGATTTGATGCCGGCCGGCCGATCAGACGCGCGTCCAGCCAGGTGGCAACTGCCCAGGTGCCAGTGGCCGGGCAGAGACGGAAGGCCTCGAATCCATGATGTTCCCCCCCGCGCGAATCTCCCGGCGCGCCGCGGCTGCCGCCGTCGTCGTCGTCGCCTCGCTGGCCTTCGGAGCCTGCAGCTCGAGCGCCAAGCCGGGCACCACGGGCAGCACCAGCTCGACCGTCGCCAAGACCACGGCTGCCATCCTGCAGCGGGGGCTCCAGGAGCAGGTCGCAGGCGATCTGGTGAACGCCGAAAAGGACTTCAAAGAAGTCATCAGCCGGGATCCGCAGAACAAATTCGCGTTCTACGACCTCGGCCTCATCTACCAGACCCAGGCCAAGAACTCCGACAGCGAAAACCAGTACCGCCTGGCGCTTTCGATCGACGCCAAGTTCGGCCCGGCGCTCTACAACCTCGCGATCCTGCGCACACTCGCCAAGGACACTGCGGGCGCCGTCATGCTCTACCGGCAGTCCATCGAGGCGAACGCCAAGGACGCCAATGCGCACTTCAACCTCGGTTTGCTCCTGCGCAAGCAGGGCAACACCGCGGAGGGCAACCAAGAAGTCCAGACCGCAGTGGGCCTCGATCCGTCACTGAAGGCGAAGGCGACGGCTCAGGGAGTACCTCTCACCGGCCCGTAACGGTGGAAGCGGCATTGCCCGTATGAGCGCGCGCGATACGAGAGACGCGCGCGCACGGATCACGACGCACGCGCCAACGCTCGCGCCGCTCGGGCTCGTCGCGATTGCGATCGGCTTCAACCTCTTCGTCTTTCGCGCCGAGCTGCGCTCCGTCGCCCCCCCGAACGACGTCAGCGTGCACATCTCGATGGTGCGCTGGGCGGAGAACCGCCTCGCGAACGGGCACCTGGTTTTCGACGGCTGGTATCCGCGCGTCTCGTTCGGTGTCGCACAGTTCCACCGCTACCAGAGCCTCGCGCCCATCGTCGGTGGTGCGATCGCGCTCGCCATCGGTGCCGCTCGCACCGTCGCCTGGTCCAACTACCTGCTCGTCTGCCTGTGGCCGCTGTGCGTCTACTCCTCGGTGCGGCTGTTCCGCTTCGACCGCTGGACCGCGGGCATCACGGCGTTGATCTCGCCGCTCGTCTCGTCGGTGACCCTCTACGGATTCGAGCACGGCAGCTTCCAGTGGCGTGGCAACGGCATCTGGACCGCGCTGTGGGGCATGTGGCTCCTGCCGCTCGCGCTCGGATTCACGTGGCGCGCAGTCGCGAGCGGAAAGGGCTACGCGCTCGCCGCGCTCTTTCTGGGCGCCACCATCACCGCGCATTTCCTGACCGGGTACCTGGCGATGCTCGCGCTCGGCGTGTGGGTGCTCGTGAAGCCGCGCGAGATCGTGCGCCGCGCGGGCCGGGCCGCGATCGTCGGCGTCGGCAGCGCACTCGTTGCCGCGTGGGTGCTCGTGCCCCTGCTCGCCGACAGCAAATACTCGGCCCGAACGGAGGCCAACGCCAATACCTTCTGGTCCGACTCCTACGGCGGCAAGAAGGTCATGGGCTGGCTGTTCTCTGGCGAGCTGTTCGACTACGGCCGCTGGCCGGTGCTCTCGGTCCTCGTCGCGATCGGCGCGCTCGTGTGCATGTGGCGCTGGCGCGAGGAACGGTCGAGGGTGATCGTCGCCTTCACGCTCACCGGACTGTTGCTGTTCTGCGGCCGGGGGACGATCGGGCCGATCATCGACCACGTGCTGCCCGGCGGCAAGGACCTGCTGATGCACCGATTCATCATCGGTGTGCATTTCGGCGGCATCGTGCTCGCGGGAGTGGGTGCATCGTTCCTCGCGCACGCCGCGTACACGCATTCCGTCCGTAACCTCTCCTGGGTGCGAGCCGTGCCCGCCGTCGCAGTGCTGCTCGTGCTCGGGCTGGTCGTGCTCGCTCCGGCCTGGCGCGAACGCGCGCGCTACAACGCGCTCGACGCGCATTGGATCGACTTGCAACGCGCGGCCGACACGATCGACGGGAGGGATTTCACCTCGCTCGCCGCCGAGGCTTCGGACGCCGGCGGGGGCAGGGTCTATGCCGGCGCGCCCGCTTCGACCGTGCAGGCGCGCATCGGTGACGTGCCCACGTACGTGTACCTGCTCGACGACGATGTCGACGCGGTCGGGTTCGGACTGCGAACACTGTCGCTGAGCTCAGATGTGGAGACGCGCTTCGACGATGCCAACGCCGCGCAGTTCAACCTCTTCAACATCCGATGGCTCATTCTGCCGGTCGGTACGCAACCCACGGTTGCGGCGACCCCGGTGCGAGCGCAGGGGCGCTGGCGGCTGTGGTCGGTTCCGACCACGGGCTATCTCCAAGTAGTCGACACGACGCCGGCGATCGAGGCCGATCGCACCAACATCGGCCTGCGCACGGCGTCGTTCCTGGGCTCGACGCTCCCCGCGCGAGGTCAGATCCCGGTGATCGCATTCGCCGGTGGAAAGGGCGCCACTCCGACTGACCCGACCTCTGCGCAGCATTCAACGCCGGCCGGTGCGGTCACCGTTCAACATTCGCAGCCTGACGACGGCGTCTTCGGCGGCACGGTCACGGTCAACCGGCGATCGGTCGTGATGCTGAAGGCGACCTACGACCCGCGCTGGCACGTGACGGTCGACGGCCGGCCCGCAACCACGCAGATGCTCGCGCCGAGCTTCGTGGGAGTCGCGGTGGAACCCGGCACCCATCGCATCGAGTTCGAATACGTGCCGTACCACTACTACTGGGTGCTCCTGACGATCGGCGGGCTGACACTGATCGTGCTGGCGCTGGCCCCGCGCTTCGCGGCCCGGGCCAAGGCGCGGCGCCCACAACCGCCGCCCACCGTGGGGACCGAGTCGTGACCGAGCGGGGCGCGGGATCCGCAAACGGCCGCGACGGCGACGTTCTTGTCGTGCTCCCCGCGTTCAACGAGGAGCGATCGGTCGGGGCCGTCGTCGCCGCGGTGCGGGAGCTCGGGTATCCCGCGCTCGTCGTCGACGACGGCTCACTCGACCGCACGTCTGACTCTGCCCGTGCCGCGGGCGCCGTCGTGCTCCGGCTGCCGGTGAATCTCGGCGTCGGCGGCGCCCTCCGTTGCGGCTTTCGCTATGCCGTGAAACATGGTTATCGGGTGGTCGTGCAATGTGACGCCGACGGCCAGCACGACCCGGCGCAGATCTCGACGCTGCTCGACGCGATGACGCAACACGACGCGCAGCTCGTGGTGGGTTCGCGATTCGCGCCCGGCTCGGGTCACTACGAGGCGGGCCGCGGCCGCCGCCTCGTCATGCGCCGATTGGCGCGGATGGCATCGCGTCGAACCGGCGTCACGATCACCGACGCGACGTCGGGGTTCCGCGCCATCGGCGACAACTTGCTCGGCGCGTTCGCTTCGACATACCCGACCGAATACCTCGGCGATACGATCGAGGCGCTCGCCCGGGCCGGCCGGGCCGGGTACCGCGTGGTGGAGGTGCCCGTCGAGATGCGAGCCCGAGAGGTCGGCGTGTCCACTGCGTCGTCGGTCTCGTCGGCGTGGTATCTCCTACGCGTGGTCGCCGCCGTCTGGCTTCAGCGCTACCGGCCGACCGGTCGGCGCGTCGTGAGTCTCACCCAATGGGAGCGCGAGCCTTCGTGAGAATCGCGATCACGGGTGTAACCGGCTTCATCGGAAGGCACGTCGCGACCCGCGCGCTCCAATCGGGGCACGACGTGACGGCGTTCAGCCGCCGCCCGTGGAGCGGGGAGCCGTTCGTCCCGCTGGCCGACCGGCACTTCCTCGAGCTGCCGGCCTGGCCCGACGCATCGGTGCTCGCCAACGTCGACGTGGTCGTGCACCTCGCGATCGCGCCCCAGAACGCCGATCCCAGCGTCACCGATGCCGTCAACCGCCTGGGGACCGAGCGCCTCTTCGAGATGGCGCAACGCGCGCTGGTCGGGCGCTTCATCTTCGTCTCGTCGCAGTCGGCGCACGACGGCGTGTCGTCGGCGTACGGCCAATCGAAGTACGCGATCGAGAAGCTGCTCGCCGACGAGCCGGACGTCGTGATCGTCCGGCCCGGCATGGTCTACGGCGATTCGGACGACGGGCTCATGGGCCGCGCGACGAAAACGGCGGCGAAGCTCCGTGCGTTTCCCGTGATCGGCGGCAAGGCGGCGCGCGCCCAGCCAATTCGCGTCAACGACCTCGCGGACGCGTTGATCACGCTCGCCACCACGAGCGAACCCCCGCGCTTGGTGAGCCTCGGCGATCCCGCGCGCCCGCTCGGCGAGTTCATTCGGAGCCAAGCGAAGGCTCGCTTCGGCGTCAGCCCGCTCGCGATCCCCGTACCGCTCGGCCTCGCGCGTCTCGGCGTGCGGGCGGTGTCGAAGCTCCACCTGCCGTCGCCCATCAGCGAAGCCAACCTCGACGGCATCGCCGCGTTCGCGCCGATGGACACCGCGGCCGACGAAGCACTCGTGAAGCAACTCGCCGCGACGCCCCGGTTGCGCCCTGTCGACGTGGTGGAACCCCGCCGGTTGATCCTCGTCGGCGCCGGGCGCATAGGCCTCGTGCACGCGCTCACCGCGGCGCACCATCAGCGGATGGTGCTCGCGGGCATCGTCGACCTCGACAAGGCCGCGATGGCCCGCCTCGCGTCGTTCGCCGGCCCGGCGCTCGCGATGTTCACCGATCTCGACGAGGCGATCAGAACCGTTCGACCCGACGCCGCGATCATCTGTACACCGCCGTCGAGCCACGTCCCGCTCGCGCGCAAGCTGCTCGCAGCCGGAGTCGACGTGCTGGTCGAGAAGCCGGTTGCCGCATCCGACGAAGACCGCGAGGCGCTCTCGGCCGCCGTATCCGAGTATCCCGACCGCTATCTCGGCACGGGCTACCTCGCCCCGTTGCTCCCCCACCTCGCGGCGCTCGCGGCCGACTTTCGTGACGGCGCATTCGGCACGCCGACGGCATTCGACGCTCACGCGTTCGTTTCCCGCGTGGAGGCCGGCGTGGCCGAGGACCGTGACATGTGGGAGCTCGATCCCAGCGTCAGCGGCGGCGGCGCGCTCGTGAACCTCGGCGTGCACGCCCTGGCGATGATCGACGTCCTGCTGGGAGCGGCGGAGGTCGAGCACGCAGTGCTCGTCGCGCAACCCAACCGCTCGACCGAAGACGCGGCGACGCTCCGGATGCGGGCCGGCGGCATCACGGGGACGTTCACAACCGCGTGGCACCTTCCCGGTTTCGACATGCCCGAGAACCGCTTGCGGATCGACACGGATCGCGGCTATCTGGTCTGCACCACGTCGTGCGCTGCGTTCGTGGGCGACGACGAGCTCCGGTTCGTACACCAGGTCGACGCCGACACGGGTTTCGATCTCGCACCCATGGATGCGGGCGGCGCGTTCTGGAACGAACAGGATCTCCTCGCGCGGCGCGAGCCCGGATCCAACTCACTCGAGCTCTCCGGTCGCATCGAGAACCTGATCTCCGCCGTGTACCGAACGGCCGAACGGACCGCTCCGCCGCCACTCGAGGTCTCGCGGTCCACGGCGCCGGCGCGCAACAACCCCGCAACGACGAGCACGATCCCCGACCTGCGCGGCGCGCCCGCTGGTGTCGTGCGGCTCTGGACGGGTCCCGCGCTCGTCGGCACCGAAGGCTTCGCCGGGACCGGCGACGACCTGATCGTCGCGCTCCCCGACGCGCCGGGTCACTTCCGCACGCTCACCAACCACGGAGCGGCGACGCTCGTACGCGAGCTCGGCATCACGCGACTCGGTCGGGCCGCGTTCGGCGTTTCGCCCATCGGCGCGGCGTCGGCCGCGGGCCGGCCGTGGGAAGCACTGTTGGTCCTGCTGCGCGCGGAGCTGTGTCTCCTGCCGCGCACCTACCGCGGGACGCTCGTGGTGGATGCCTACCTCGTCGACCTCGCCACTGCGACGGGAATGGTCCACGTGATCAACGCCGCACTCGACGATCTGCGCTCGCATTGCGCCAACGCGCGAGTCGGCATCGAGGCCAACGCGAGCTCGCGGCTCGTCCCGCACCTGCCCGCACTCTCGCCGCAGCTCGACGCCATCGTCGCTCTCGGCACGACGACCGAATCGAGCCTTGGTCCGTTGCGGGAACTGCTCCCCGCGTCGACCGAGCTGATCGTGAAGACCGGCGTGCTCCCGCGCGAGCTGCTCGAGATCGCATGGGACGAACCCGATCGCTGGACCCGCGGATCGAGCCGTCTGGTCGTGCACTGGCCCGGAGCGCCGCAACTGCGCCGCGTGCACCAAGACGCGCTGGCACGCGCCAAGCGCGCGGCCGGCGCCAACGCTTGACGCGGATTTGTTGTTCGCGGGGTTCCGTCCACCCGCCACCGATCACGGTCGACCATCATGGTCGGAGTGCGCGGACGCGGTAGGCAATGACAGACACCTCGACGCAGTCGTTGCTCGTGGCCGTGGGCGCGGTTTTCATGTTCTCGATCGTGTTCGCCTTGTCGCGCCGCGGGCTGCTCTCGCTTCGATATGCGCTGGGCTGGATGGCCGTGTCGATGCTGCTCCTGCTCGCCGCGATCGTCATCGCGCTCGTCGGCGGCGTCGGCAAGTCGTTGCCGTTCACGCCGACCGGCCTGATCTCAGCGGTCGGCCTCGCGTTCCTGTTGCTGATCACCTTGCAGCTGTCGATCTCGCTGTCGGGCCATCAAGAAGCGATCCGCGAGCTCAGCGAGGCAAACGCGCTGCTCGAGGAACGGCTCTCGCGCGTCGAACACCACGAGCGCGACGAGAATTGAAGAGGGGGCCCCGAAGGACCCCCTCACTTTCTGTCTCGTCGGGCGGACCTAACCCGCGTGGTGTCGCCCCTGAGATGCAGACTTGCTAGTTCAGCGGAATGACGCTGATCGTCCGGTTCGTGAGGCTGTTACCGGCCGATCCCTTGTAGTTCAGCGTGAACGTGTTGGACCCGCTGGTGACCGTCAGGTAGGTACTCGTGCTGGCCTGCACGGTCACTGCCTTGCCGCCCGACGCCGAGGCGTTGACGGCGTTCGCGTCGCTCACGGCAACGGTCGTAGCGCCGCTCACGCTGAAGCTGATCGCGTCCACCTGTGCACCCGTCGCCTCGACCGACCCGGTCACGATGACCAAGACCCTCGTACCCGTCGTCACCGTCGTGGACAGGGCCGTCGTGCAGCCCGTTCCCGTCGCCGTCGTCGTGTAGCTGGTCCCGGTGAACGTGCAGGCAGCGTTGCTGGTGGCGGTACCGGGAGCACCCAGTGCGCCGGTGCCATTCGATCCGGCGTTGCCCGTCGGACCGGTCGGACCGGTGTTGCCCTGAACTCCTTGGATGCCTTGAATGCCCTGCGTTCCCTGCGGACCGACGAGAGACGTTGCCGATCCCCATGCGCCGGCGGTCTTCGGGCCGTACATGGCCTTCGCGGTCGTGTCGATGTAGAAGTCGCCGTTGACTCCCGTGCCGGCCGAAGGCGCACCCGCGCCGTTGAGCACGGTGTTGCCGTTCGAGCCGGCCGGACCAGCCGGACCTTGCGCACCGGTGCTGCCCGTGTTGCCCTGAACACCCTGGATGCCCTGGATGCCCTGGGATCCGGTAGCACCCGTGGCGCCAGTCGCACCGTTGGTGCCGTTGGATCCGGTGGCACCGGTCGCACCCGTGTTACCAGTCGCCCCCTGCGGACCCACCGCACCTTGCGGACCCTGCACACCCTGCGGACCCTGCGCGCCGGTGGCACCAACATCGCCGGTGTCACCCTTCACACCCTGCGCGCCCTGCGCACCGGTGTCACCAGTGTCGCCCTTCGCGCCCTGGGGACCAACGTCACCTTGCGGACCCTGCACACCTTGCGGACCCTGCGCGCCGGTGGCACCAACATCGCCGGTGTCACCCTTCACGCCCTGCGCACCCGTGGCACCAACATCGCCGGTGTCACCCTTCACACCCTGCGCGCCCTGAGCGCCGGTGGCACCAACATCGCCGGTGTCACCCTTCACACCCTGCGCGCCAGTGGCACCAACATCGCCGGTGTCACCCTTCGCGCCCTGCGCACCGGTGTCACCAG
>JBBQER010000103.1:0-12880 GCA_038320885.1 Acidimicrobiia bacterium | reverse complement strand
GGCTACGCGAGGGCGATTACCAGTGGCGGTTCCCACACGTGCGCGTTCGCGGCAAACGGTGTCGCGTCGTGCTGGGGCGCGAACGCGTTCGGGCAGCTGGGTGACAACACCACGACGAATCGGCTCGTGCCGACCCTGGTCGGCGGCCTGCCGGCCTCGGCCGCCATCACGGGCGGGGGCACGCACACATGCGCGTTGGCACTCGACGGTGCAGTGAGGTGCTGGGGAAACAACGGCTCGGGGCAGATCGGCGACAACTCGCGCATCAACCGGCCCCTGCCGACGTTGATCACCACGCTCACGGGTGTGACCGCAATCGGGGGTGGCAACTTCCACACCTGCGCCTTGAACGCGACGGGCACCGTGAAGTGCTGGGGACTCAATGCGTCCGGGCAGCTGGGTGACAACACCACGACGAACCGGCGCGTGCCCACGACCGTCCCCAAACTCGGGGGCGACAACGCGATCGCCCTGGGCGCCTGCCACACCTGTGCGTTGCGCAGGGGAAGCGTGAGTTGTTGGGGACTCAATTCGTCGGGGCAGCTGGGTGACAACACCACGACGAACCGGCGCGTGCCCACGACCGTCCCCAATCTCGGCGGCGTCAAGGCGATCGCGGCTGGCGGTTCCTACACGTGCGCGTTGCAGGTGACCGGTGTCGTGCTGTGCTGGGGCAACAACACGTCGGGACAGTTGGGTGACAACACCACCACGAACCGACACGTGCCCACGAGGGTGCCCGGGCTTTACAACGTGACCGCGATCGCGACCGGCTCCACCCACACGTGCGCGCTGTCATTCGGCACCGTGCATTGCTGGGGGAACAACGCGTCGGGACAGTTGGGTGACTACACCAGCACGAATCGGAGTGCACCGGGGACGGCCGTGTTCACCGACGAACCCTGGGAAGACGGTCCGACGGGTCCCGCGAACACCGAGATTCTCCACAACGTCATCGCGCTGTCCCTGGGCTCGGCACACTCCTGTGCGCTGGGCGCGTACGATTTTGGCGCGCTCCCGGGGCAAGAGCGGCCGGTGCGGTGCTGGGGGAACGACGGCTACGGGCAGTTGGGTGACAACGGCACGACCGACCGGAATCTCGCGCACAAGGCTTCCTTCTTGACCAATGTGACCGCCATCGCGGTCGGCTTCTCGCACAGCTGTGGGTTGGCAGTGTCGGGCGCGCTGTACTGCTGGGGACTCAATAGCTCGGGACAGTTGGGCGACGGCACCACCACGAACCGGCACGTGCCCACGAAAGTCAGCGGTGTCTTGAGTTACGTGACGATCGCCCGAGGCGGGTTTCACACGTGCGCGTCAGCGGGAGCGTCGGTTCAGTGCTGGGGCAACAACACGTCGGGACAGTTGGGTGACAACACCACCACGAACCGGCTCCTGCCCACGAACGTTGCCGGCCTCTGAGTGTGTAGCCCGAGCACTCTCGTTCAGCCGGGTGGCGCCGCGGCCGGTGCCCGTGCCTGCGGGTGCCCATAGTGGGT
The DNA here is from genome assembly GCA_038320885.1 of Acidimicrobiia bacterium. GTDB lineage: Bacteria > Actinomycetota > Acidimicrobiia > IMCC26256 > PALSA-610 > JBBQER01. The sequence goes on along the minus strand of JBBQER010000103.1, from coordinate 11,381 downwards.
CAATTGCAGAAGGCGATAGACGACGTAGGGGAGTTGTTTGAACCGGGTGACCTCGTGGCCTGACACCGCGATGTCCCAACGAGGGTCGATGCTCAGGAAGGGGCGGACGAGGACGTCCCATTCCGCGAGCCATCCAACGTTGCGGCGCTGCATGTAGCGGAGGGTGTCCGCGACGCGACGTTGCTGCTCCGCTGTCATTGCGCGCCCCGGGACGTACGGCGACGGCGCGTTGGGGTCGACGACGCCGTCGAGATTGATCACCGTGATGCGCCCGCTGCCGAAGTAGCCCAGTGCGCCGCTCTGGTACGCCGCGACGACGCTGCCCTCCGGCGCGATGCCGGTCACCTTGCGCGCGGCGAGGCGGAAACCGGTTGCCGCGTCGAGAGACAGGTGCGAGCTCGGCGCGTCGCCCCACAGCATTGCGGCGTCGCTCACGACGGCCGCGCTCATCGCGATCCCAAATGCGCCGGCCAGCACGAAGAACCTGATCCCGGCCGGTCGGCGACGCTCGGGTACGAGCCGGCTGACAAACACCGAGATCGCAAGTACGAGCCCCAGTTGGACCGGAGCCAGGTATCGCGTGTTGAAGTACCACACGCCGAACCACGCGTAGAAGAACAGTAAGCCGGCCGCGAACACCGGCAACGCGGCTGCGGCGGCGTAGGCACTGTCCGCGCCACCGACGGAGCGGGCGCCGCCTTCCCGAGCCTCACGGGTGAGCAAAGCCCGACGCAGCCATACGAATGCGATCGCCAAGAGTGCAGCGACGAGTGCGACGAACAGGATCGTTCCCAGAGCGGGAGCATCGTCGAGCCAGGTGCGCAGCGCGGTCGGATTGCCGAACGGCCCGCCGCTCACCGCGCCGGCGACCAGGGCGAGGTTGTGCGGGGAGAACGGTGCGTACGTAGCGAGCTGGTGCAGCGCCGCGCCACTCGTCGGAACGGGTGTACCGAACTCGACCGCGCACCAGCCCCACCATGGTGCGAGCGTGAGGACCCCCATGATCGACGCGGGAATGAGTACCCGGCGCGGGCCCCGCCAGAACTGGATGAGGGTGAGCAGCCCAACGAGCAGCAGTGCATCGACGCGGGCGAGCACGGCGAGACCCGCGATCACGCCGACCACCGCCCATCGGCGGGTGCTGGGCCGGTCGTTCGCCCAGATGCACGCCGCCACGAGCCCGATCTCGCACAACAACGCGAGTGAGGTCTCGAGCCCGCCCAACGCCATCGTCGTCGCGACGGGCGAGACCGCCCAGATCGCGGCCGCAACGACGGCGGCGACGCGCCCGGCGAGTCGAAACGCGACCCACGCCAAGATCGCGACGATCAGCGTGTCGACGACGACGAGCAGAAACAGGTCGATGCGTAGCGCCAAGTCGAGGTTGTCGGTGAGCCAGTAGACGGGGATCATCAAGAAGCCGAGCAGGGGCTGGAAGCCGCTCGTCAGCGTCGTTCCGTCGGCGGTCGGGCCGTGCCCGTGCGCGATCGAACGGGCGATCGACAGCGTGTAGTACGTGTCGTCGGGGATGAACGCACGGTCGAGATGAGCGATCGGCTGCGCCAACAATGCCAGTCGCAAACCGAAGGCCAGGATCATCGCGCCGCCCACGGCGCGCCTGGCGGCGTCGGAGCGCCAAGGGGCCGACGGCGCGGGCGACGGATCGGTCACGAGCCCGGCGCCGCGCCCGCGGCGCGTCCCGCGGGCTGCTGCACCGCGACGAGGTGGGCCGCGCTCCGACGCCCCACCACGAGGTATGCGACCACGTTGTTGTGGCCCGACGCGAACAGCTGCGGGGCGAGCAAGCCGTGGTACTGAGAGAGCTCGTCCACGATGGCCAACCCGGCAATGCGGCCGTTGACGGCAAGTGCGACCGTGCGTCGGACCGCAACGCCCGGTCCGGCAATGGTGCCATCGACACGCGTCCACGGCACGACCCTTGTCGCCGGATCGACGTGCTCGAAGTCGCCCGGCGACGTGATCGTGCCGACCGGATGTCGCGGCGGGTTCCGTACCAAGGGCCCGACCAACTGGCCGACCAACCGGCCGTACGGGCCGATCCGGTAGATGCGCAGACGAGGATCGCCGCCGGGCGGCGCGTCACGCGCGTGCAGCACGCGCGCGAAACCGAGCGGCCCGGGGAACTTGGTTTGGATCCCGAGGCCGGCGTCGTTGTGCATGAACGATCGTTCGCCATCCGTCCGCGGCGAGCCGCGCAGAGACCGACCGTCGACCTTCCACGGGATCTTCACCCCGAGGATGTCGGCCATGGTCGGCAACACGTCGATCGAAAGTGCAGGACGGTCGGCGATCGCGCCGGTCGCTTGGCTCGGCGCCTTCACGAACAATGGAGTCCACAGGATCTGGTCGAAGTTGTGAGCCGAGGCATACCGTTCGAACGGAAAGGAGACGCCGTGGTCGGCGGTCAGGACCACCAGCGACTGGTCCCACGCCCCGATCGCCTTGAGCTTGGCGATCGTCTGGCCGAGCAGCCAGTCCGTGGCCTGGAGTTGAAGCAGGTACATCTCGCGACCGAGAGCCGCCCGCGGAGAGCCCGGCGGCTGGCTCAACAGGTACTCGAGCGGCACCGCCGGTGCACCCGCGTCGCGCCCGTCACCGAGGTAGCGCCACGGTTGGTGAGGCAGCAGCAGATGCAGGTAGTCGAGCGTCGGTTCGGTGCTCGGCCGGAGCGAGTCGATGAACGACTGTGCCGCGGAGAAGGCCTGGAACTCCTGCCCGCGCTCGATGCCGATGCGGAAGCCGACATGGTGGTCCCACGAGTACTTGCCGAGGTCCATCAGGTTGCGCATCACGAGGAGCCCGTCGTGCGTCAAGTCGGAGACGGCGTTCCCCACGGGGAGAGCGCTGCATAACACGTCGGGGCACACCGTCTCGGCGGTCTCGTGCACGTTCAGTCGGTATTTGCCGCCGAGCAGCGTGAACAGGCTCTTCGGGTATTTGCTGGCGGTCGGCGTCGGGGCGTTCAGGGGCGGGAGCACGCCGGTGAGGATCGCGGGTACGGCCCGCAGCGTGTACTCGGCGACGGTCGTCTCGTTGCGGTACCACGTCGACGTGTTCGCGAGCGCGGCGAAGTTCGGGAACAGCGCGGCGTCGACATGGCCGTTGCCGTCGAGCAGTGACTCTTCCTGGAACTCGTCGAGGACGATCATCACGACCCGCGCCGGCCGGGCGATCGTCACGTGCAGCGGATGGGCGGCGCCGTCGCCGAGGAGGACGCTGGCCGGGCTCGCCGTGACGAACAACAACGCGAAGACGAGGGGTGCGACCGCCAAGAACCGCAGCCACTGCCGCACGGCCGCAAAGCCGAGGACGAGTCGCATCCCGAGGATCGCGGCGCCCACCGCGAGCACGAGGTACACGGCCGCCGGGAGCGGCGTCGAGACCTTCACGAAGTTCGCGCCGATGGCTCCGAGGAGCACGCCGCAGATCACGGCGTGGGTGCGGCGGCGCGCGCCGGGCCACACGACGCCCAGGATCGCTCCGACCGCCCACGCGACGACTGCCGGCACGAGCAGCACCAGCAGCGCGAACACGATGAAGTCGCGCGTCGTCAGGCGATACGAAACCACCATGTAGCGAGAGCCGTTACCTAGGAAGTTGAGGACCGGCTGCGCGATCAACAGTCCCGTGAGGGCGAACAGCTCTATGAAGTCCGAGAACTCCTCGCGCGCTCGATCAGATCGCCCGCGCGCGCGACCACCCGACGCAACGCTGGGTTGTACCGGGTCGAGCGTCATGTCCGAGCCCGGCCGGGCCGGTGGGCGTCACGCCGTGCTCGGGCCACTCTGCCGTGGGTTATGCCTTCTCGGGAGGCGTAACGACGGCCGGCGCCGCCTCCTGGCCCCGAGACTTGCGCTTGAAGACGCCCGTCATACGGTGCAACCCGGACTTGAAGAACACGGCAAAAGCCGCACCGCCCGCGGCAATCGCCCCCGCGATCAGGCTGCCCGAATTGGCGTCGAGATATGCGATCGTGCGCACCTGCGCTCCTAGAGTGAGATCCGGGCGACGTTCGGTAGTTTAGAAGCAAGCCGGGAGCCGAGCAATAGCCCGCCCGCTCGTCGTTCGGTCGGACGTCGGGCCGGCGGGCGGCGAGGCGAGGGTTCTCGGCAACCCCGTGACGAGATATGCCCTGACGTCGTTCCTGCCCGCCCGGAACAGGGTGGGTGTCCGAGGAGGACCGATCCGGGTCCATCAGGTTGTGCATCACCTTCGAGATCGCGTCCAGAACGGCGTTGACCGGGTTCTCGAACCTCGGCCCGCCGCACATGGCACCGGGCACGGCTGTTCGTAGAACTCGTGCGCGTTCCTCTTGTGGGTATTGGCGAGCAGCGTGAAGAGACTCTGCGGATACTTGCTCGCCGTCGGTAGCGACGATTTGATGGCCGGCATCCTGTCGGCGCGAAGATCACGCAGACGAGCGCGAAGAGGTCGGCGCGTGACTCGGCCTCGTCCGCTTCCTCGTCGGTCGCGCGCTGATCCTCTGGCACCACCCGCCGCCTCGCCTCGAATTGGCGGCTGATCTTGGGTCGGAGCCGAAGTAATCATGCCGTCGGGTGCTGCTTGTTCTCTCGCGTGTCTGTCAGATCGGCAACTACTCTCGTGAAGAATGATCGACCGCGACCAATCCGCTGATCAGGTCGTGATCCTTGGTGCCGGACGCGCCGTGCGGGGAAGCGTTCCGTCCGCGATCGTCGACATCGACGACCACACGCGCGTCATGGACTGGCTGCTCGACGCGTTCACGGCTCTCGACGATTTCCAGGTGTGCTTCGTGGGCGGCTTCAAGGCCGACGAGGTCGTCGAGCGCTATCCGCAAGTCCGTACGGTCTTCAACCGCGAGTGGGCCAACACCGGCCCGGTGTCGTCGCTCGGGCTCGTGCCCGACGACACGAGTCGCCACACCTACGCCTGCTACTCCGACGTGGTGTTCCGCCGCTCGGCGGTTGCCGCGCTGCGCGACACCGTCGGTGACGTGGTCGTCGCCGTCGATACGAAGTGGCGGGGCCGCTACGACGCGCGCAGCCGCCGCGATCTCGCGCACGCCGAGAAGGTCAGGCTCGCCGACCGGTCGGTGCGCGAGATCGGGCCGCGCGTCGACACGGATGCGGCCGACGCCGAGTTCGCAGGTGTGCTGCGCCTGAGCGGCGAAGGGAAGGAGACTGCGTTCGCCGCGATCCGCGCGGGCGAGCTGGCGCCCGACGCGACGCTCCCCGACCTGATCCGCCACCTCCTCGAACGCGGCCTCGAGGTCAGCGCGGTCGACCTCGAAGGTGATTGGGCCGAGCTCGACGCCAAACAGGACCTCGCCCGCTTCATCCTGGGCACGAAAGCGGAGTCGCTCGAGCGGCTGCGCAAGATGAACCACGGCGGCGAGATCGGCGCGCTCGTGTCGTTCACGTTCGGCGACTGGCGCGCCGAACGTGACCGCGTGATCGACAGGGTCTTCGCCGAGATCCCCGCCGAGCGCCTGATCGTCCGGAGCAGCGCGCTCCTCGAGGACAGTTGGTTCGAGTCCCGTGCCGGCCGCCACGACAGCGTGCTCGACGTGGCTCGCACCGCGGACGCGCTCAGTCGTGCGGTCGACAAGGTCTTCGCGTCGTACGGAAGCGACGAAGCCGGCAACCAGGTCCTCGTGCAGGAGATGCTGGAGGGCGTCGCGCTCAGCGGCGTGGTCATGACGCGCCATCACGCGCTTGGCGCGCCGTACTACGTGCTCAACTTCGACGACACCACCGCCCGGACCGACACGGTGACGGGCGGCGGTGATGCGCGCTCGGTCTTTCTCCACCGCGGTGCGTCGCTGCGCGCCGACCTTCCGCCTCAGCTGGCGTCAGTGCTCGCCGTCGTACAGAACATCGAGCGCCTGGTCGGGCACGACTCACTCGACATCGAGTTTGCCGTGACCGGCGCCGGGCGCGTCCACGTCCTCCAGGTTCGCCCGATCGCGGTGACCCGCACTCCCCAGCCGATCGACGACGCCGAGATCGCGGGAGCGTTGTCCGAGGCCCAACGTTTCCTCGGCGAGCGCACGGCTCCTTCGCCGACCCTCGTGGGGCGCACGACGCGCTACAGCGTCATGACTGACTGGAACCCGGCCGAGATCGTCGGCACGAATCCGAAGCGCCTCGCGATGACGTTGTATCGGTACCTCATCACCGACGAGGTATGGGCGCAACAGCGCGCCGAGTATGGCTACCGCGACGTGCGCCCATGTCCCTTGCTCGTCGAGATCGTCGGCCACCCGTACGTCGACGTCCGCGCCTCGTTCAACTCGTTCGCGCCCGCGTCGCTCTCCGACGATCTCGCGACGCGGCTCGTCGAGCACTACCTCGCGGACCTGGCCGCGCGCCCGAGCCTGCACGACAAGGTCGAGTTCGAAGTGGTCTTCACCTGTCTGACCGTCGACTTCGACAAACAAGCGACGCGTCTCCTCGACGCGGGCTTCTCCGCCGGAGAGATCGATCAGCTGCGCGGGTCGCTGCAAACGATCACTCGGCTCGGCTTCGATCGCCTCGACGGCTACCTCGCGCAGCTCCCCGTCCTCGAAGCGCGCGTGCAAGCCGTACAGGACTCGCGCATACCGCCTCTCGACCGGGCATTCCACCACCTCGAGACGGCCCGCCGGTTCGGGACGCTCGTCTTCGCGCATCTCGCGCGCTCCGCCTTCGTCGCAACCAGTCTGCTGCGCTCGCTCGAGAACGAAGGCGTGATCGGCGCGGCCGAGAGCGGCGCCTTCCTCGCATCGATCGAGACGGTGCTCGGCCGGATGCAGGCCGACGGCCAACGCGTCAAGACGGGCGAACTGGGCTGGGACGAATTCGTCGATCGCTACGGTCACCTGCGGCCGGGGACCTACGACATCACCTCGCCTCGCTATCGCTCGGCCCCGGAGGAGTACCTGCGGCCGGTCGTCGAACGTTCGCTCGAGCTCGCGGGCGGCGCGCCGTGGGAAGGCTGGAGCACCACGACGCGCCGGGCGATCCGCGCCGCCCTGCGGCGCGGATCTCTGCCCCACGACGTCGAACGGCTCGAGTCGTTCGCGCGCCGCGCGATCGCAGGGCGCGAGGAGGCGAAGTTCGTTTTCACCAAGGCGCTGAGCGAGGCCCTCGAATGCCTGGCCGCGTTCGGCGAGTCGCACGGGCTGACGCGCGACGACCTCGCGCACGTCGGCATGTTGGATCTGCTCGCGTGCCGCGACGCGATGAGCGATCCCGCGAGCTTCCTGGCGCGCCGCGTGCTCGAAGGCCGGGAAGCCCACAACGTCGCGCAGGGCGTCTGCCTCCCGGGTCAGATCGCCACCGACGTTGACCTCGTGTGCTTCGAACAGCAGGCCGCCGAGCCGAACTTCGTAACCCAACGGACGATCGAGGCGCCGGTCGCCGCGTTCGACCTCGGCCCGAGCCGGGAGGTCGACGGCACGATCGTGCTGATCCCGAACGCCGACCCGGGCTACGACTGGCTCCTCGCCCGCGACATCGGCGGCTTGATCACCATGTACGGCGGCGCGAACTCCCACATGGCGGTCCGCGCGGCCGAGCTCGGCATCCCCGCCGCGATCGGAGTCGGCGAGCTGCTGTACCGAGACCTCGAACCCGCGACCGTCATCCGCCTCGATTGTGCGAGCCGCACGATCATGGCCGTCCGCTGACGATGACCCGGCCGCGCGTGGGGCTCACGCAACGGGTCGAGCACCTCCCCGACCGCGACGAGCGCCGCGATGCGCTCGACCAACAATGGGCGGCGCTGATTGATCACGCCGCCCTTACGCCCGTCCCGATCCCGAACCTCCTGCGCGATCCGGCCGAGTTCGTCGACACCATGGACCTCGCCCTGATCGTCCTCACGGGCGGCAACGACCTCGCCCACCTCCCCGGCGCTTCGAACCCCGCGCCAGAGCGCGACGCGACCGAGGGGCGCCTCCTCGACCACGCGACGACGCGAAGGCTCCCGGTGCTCGGCGCGTGCCGCGGGATGCAAATGATGGTCGCCCACGCGGCGGGAACGCTCACACGCGTCGACGGTCACGTGCGGATGCCCCACCCGATCGAGGTGGTCGACGACAGAGGCTGGCCGCTGCGCGATCAGCGCGTCGTCAACTCGTTTCACGACTGGGGAGCCGACCCCGACACACTCGGTGCGCTCGTCGCGCTCGCCGTCGCGCCCGACGGGACTGTCGAGGCTGCGTGCCATCCCGCGCTCCCTCAAGTGTGTGTCATGTGGCATCCCGAGCGCTCGCCGCAAGACCCGGCTGACATCGACCTGATCCGCGCCCTCCTCGAACACGAGACGCATGCGAGCAATCATTCTCGCCGCGGGTGAGGGCACGCGGCTGCGACCGCACACACTCGACCGACCCAAGTGCCTGGTGCCGCTCGCGGGCCGACCGCTCCTCGCGTGGCAAGCCGATGCGTTGCGCCGAGCCGGGGTCGGCGACATCACCGTGGTGACCGGGTACCGCGCCGATCAGGTTGCGGCGCTCGGTTTCGCGACGGTGTACAACGACCGATTCCGGAAAACCAACATGGTCGCGAGCGTCATGTGCGCGCGGGCGCTGCTCGACGGGTCCGACGACATCGCCATCTGCTACGGCGACCTCGTCTACGAAGCGCGGCACATCGAGGCACTCGCCGCGTGCACGGCGCCGGTCGCGATGACCGTCGACCGCGATTGGCGAAGCCTCTGGGCGCTCCGCATGGCCGACCCGCTCCAGGATGCGGAGACCCTACGAATCAACGATAATGGCGACGTGGTGGAGCTCGGTCGGAAGCCTTCGGGCTACGACGAGATCGAAGGACAGTACATGGGCTTGATCGGAGTGCGCGCCGGGTTCGCCCGGGAGTTCGTGGACGCCCACGATGCGCTCGATCCCGCCGGACGCTACGACGGGCGGGACCGCGACAACATGTACATGACGGCCTTCCTGCAGCACCTCATCGACCATGTCACACCCGTGGCCGCGGTCGTCGTCGACGGCGGTTGGCTCGAGGTCGACACGACGCTCGATCTCGAGACGTACGAGTCGCTGCACGATCAAGGCCGCCTCGATCGCTACTGCGTGCTCGCCGGGGTCTGACCGGCGTGGCGCGGTTCGGGCGGAAGACCGGGCGCAAGGCTTTCGAGAAGCTCGACCCGGACGCGCGCGCGATCACCTTCTACGCCGAGGACGACACCTCGTGGCCCCACTTCGAGCCGATCATCCGCGAGCTCACCGGAGCCATGGGCCGCGAGATTTGCTACCTCACGTCGAGTGCCGACGACCCGGTCCTCGAGCGCGCGGATCCGAGCATCCGTTCGTTCGAGATCGGTGAAGGGATCGGTCGCTCATATCTCTTCCAGACGATGGAAGTCGGCGTGCTCGTCGCGACCGTCCCGCAGCTCGGGATCTCGGTGCTGCCGAGGTCGCGCCGCGCGGCGGAGATCGGCACGACGTACGTCTACGTGTTTCACTCGATGGTGAGCACGCACATGATCTACGAGCCCGACGGCTTCGATCACTACGACACCGTGTGCTGCGTCGGGCCCTACATGATCGACGAGATCCGCCGGCACGAGCAGGAGTACGGCCTTCCGGCGAAGGAACTGGTCGAGCACGGCTACGGGCGGCTCGACGCGATCCTCGAGTCCGCGACGCGCCGGCGCAGTGAGCACCCCTCCGACCCGCCGATCGTGCTGATCGCGCCGTCGTGGGGGCCGACGTGCATCTTCGAGACGTGCGGCGAGCAGTTGGTTCGAGTGCTCCTCGACGCGGGCTACGAGGTGGTCGCCCGCCCGCACCCGATGACCATGAAAAAGACACCCGGTGCGATCCCCGCGCTCACCAAGGCGTTCGCCGGCCATCCCCGGTTCACGCTCGACACCGGCATCGCGGGACAGGACTCGCTGCACCGTTCCCATCTGATGGTGAGCGACTGGTCGGGCGCCGCGATCGAGTATGCCTTCGGGCTCGTTCGACCGGTCCTCTTCGTCGACGTGCCCCGCAAGGTCAACAACCCCGAGTACGAACGACTCGGGATCGAGCCGTTCGAGGCCACGATCCGCGAACAGGTCGGCCGCCTGGTCGCGCCGGATCGGCTCGACCAGGTGCCCGCCTTGGTCGACGAGCTCGTTGGGGGCGCGTCCGAGTTCGGTGACAGCATCCGCAAGACGCGGGAGAGGAACATCTTCAACGTGGGGACGAGCGGGCGGGTTGCCGCCGCGTTGATCGGCGCGAAGGCCGACGGCTACCTCGCCCGGCGAGGCACCCGATGAGCAGCGACAGCCGCGAGCTCTTCGACGCACTCGCGCGGTTGCAACCCGCCGTCGAGGAGACCGCCCCGATATCTGTGCCCGCGCTCGTCGCGCAGTGGCTCGCGCGCGGCCCGGCGGTCTTCGCCGGCGACGACCGCGAGCGTCTCGACGCGCTGTGCCGCCAAGTCGACGTCCGCAAGAAGGTATCGGCCGCCTACGCGTCGGATTGGAAGCGACTCGATCCCGAAGTTCCAGCCGTTCCTCCGGTCGTCAGCGGCCTCGTCGCGGTGCTGCTCGCCAACGCGGCGGGCGTGGGCGCCCCCGGACCCGACGGCGCGCGCAACGACGGATGGGGCCTCAAGTGCGCGAACTCGGCGTTGAAGGCGCTCGAGCTGCGCGAGCACCCACCCCACGCGTCCGAGCTGCGGGTCTGGGCCATCGACGTGCTCGACCGCATGCGCGATGGAGAGGATCCTCGTTGAGCCGGACGCTCCCGCTCACGGTCCTCGCGTGGGAAGGACCGCAGGCGCGCGCCTACCTCGTCCGCATGCGCCGCGCCGGGTTGCAGCCCGACCGCGTGATCCTGATGGTCCGAGACCCGGGCGCCGAAAAACGCGGCCGTCCAGCCGCGCGTCCGAGCGGACGTGCGGAACGCGCCCAGGATCGGTCGCACAACTTCCACCCGTATGCGATTCGCAAGAGCTCCCCGGAGTTCGTCGCTGCAATCGGCGATGCAATGGCGGTGATCGTCGACGACCCGATGGGCTTCTACGCGGAGATGTACGACGACTTCGCATACGGCGACTACGCATCACAGTTCGTCCGCGTCGGCGCCAACTCCTACCGCGATCCGGCGCTCGCGGCGGCGCTCGAGAAGTCGGGCGCGGAGACCGTGCTGTTCACCGGTGGCGGCATCGTGCCCGCGTCGGTGTTCGAGGTCCCGGGAATCCGGCTGATTCACGTCCACACGGGCTTCCTTCCGCATGTGCGCGGCGCCGACGTGCTGCTCTGGTCGCTGCTCGTGCGGGGGCGACCGGGAGTCTCGGCGTTCTTCATGACGCCGGGCCTCGACGACGGCGACGTGCTCGCCGCCAAGGAGCTCGAACCGATGAAGATCACGTTGCCGGCCG
>JBBQER010000102.1:0-12881 GCA_038320885.1 Acidimicrobiia bacterium | reverse complement strand
ACCCTTGTCATCCATCGGACGGACAACGTTTTCCGTCCCGTCGGCCTGGGGCGCTACTTGGGTGACCATGTTCCGGGTGCCCGCTACGTCGAGTTTCCGGGCGCGGATCATGCCCCCTGGACCGGTGGCGCCGACGAGATCGTCGACGAGATCGAAGAGTTCCTCACGGGCCGGCGCTCGGGCGATGGTGAACGGACGCTCGCAACGGTGCTCTTCACCGACATCGTCGACTCGACCGGTCGGGCCGCCGCGCTCGGCGACGCGTCCTGGCGCGCGTACCTCGACTCGCATGACGCCATTGTTCGATCGGAGCTCCGGCGATACGGCGGGCGCGAGGTCAATACCACCGGTGACGGGTTTTTGGCCTCATTCGACAGCCCGACGCAGGCCGTGCGCTGCGCGAACGCCATCGTCACGTCGTCGGCCGCAAGTGGAATTGCGGTGCGCGCGGGCGCGCACACCGGCGAGTGCGAACGGCGAGGAAACGATCTGGCGGGACTCACGGTGCACATCGCCGCCCGCGTCGCCGCGCTCGCGGCATCGGGAGAGGTCTTGGTTTCACGGACGGTTCGGGATCTCGTCGTCGGCTCCGAACTGCGCTTCGCCGACCGCGGAGAGTACGAGCTGAAGGGAGTGCCCGAAAACTGGCAACTCTTCGGTCTCGAGACGTAACGCTTCCGGGAACTTTGCGAGCCGGCGATAGGTTTGCTCGGTGCACTACGGCGTCACCAGTTTCGATTTTCACATCACCCATGGATGCTTCCGCGGGTTGTTCGACGCGCGTTCCGGTTCCGGCGCGACGGACAGCGGGACAGCGTGTGTACTCGACTGCGCGAACCGGTCGTGGCACCGCTCGGGACGTGCCCAGCTCGTAGGATCCGGCTTCGCACTTGAAAGGTTGGCCGATGGATTGTTCCCGATCGAATCGGGCGGCGCGCTCGGGAGGAATCCTCTGGTGCTCGGCGCTCGCGATCGCCGCGCTCACAGCGTGCAGCTCGTCTTCGCACACATCGGCGTTGCCGAGGTCCATCCGCTCGACGGATCCGCGCGTGCTTCTCGTCGGCAGCTTCTCGGGCCATCGCGGGCAATACGAAACGATCCAATCGGCCGTGAACGCGGCGCGTGCCGGCGACTGGATCCTCGTCGCGCCCGGTGACTATCACGAAAACGCCGACACGACGGGTCCCGCGTCTGAATACGCGTCGTCTGGTGGATTCGGCGCCGTGTACATCACGAAATCGAACATTCACGTTCGCGGGATGAACCGGAACTCGGTGATCGTCGACGGCACCAAGCCCGGCGCCACTGCCTGCAGCGCCAACCCAAGTCAGCAGACTTACGGTCGCACGAGTTCGGACGGCAAACGCGAAGGCCGCAACGGCGTACTCGTGTGGAAGGCCAACGGCGTGACGGTCGAGAATCTCACGGTATGCAACTTCCTCGCCGGGACTGAACCTTCGGGCAATGAGATCTGGTGGAACGGCGGCGCCAACTCGAGAAAGATCGGCTTGCGCGGATACGCCGGTAGCTATCTGACCGCGACATCGACGTTCTTCGGCGCCGAGAGCACCGCGGCGCAATACGGCATCTTCTCATCGCACGCCCAGGGTCCGGCCGCGTGGACGAACATCTACGCGAGCAACTTCAACGACTCCGGAATGTACGTGGGAGCGTGTCTCCAAGTCTGCGACATCACGATCGACCGCGCGTGGATGGAATACAGCGCGCTCGGCTACTCGGGCACCAACTCAGGTGGGTCGATCGTGATCGAGCGGTCGCAGTTCGACAACAACCGAGACGGTCTCGACACCAACACGCAGATAGCGGGCGATCCACCCGCGCCGCAGGATGGCGCGTGTCCAGGCAACGCGATCAGCCCGATCACCCACACCCATTCCTGCTGGGTCTTCATGCACAACAACGTGCACGACAACAACAACCCCAACGCGCCGGCGGCGGGAAGCGCGAGCGCCGGCCCGGTGGGAACCGGAATGACGATCGCCGGTGGCCGCAACGACACAGTCATGGAAAACACGTTCGCCAACAACGGTGCGTGGGGCGTCCTCTTCGTCCCCTACCCCGACAGTGGGCACCCCGATCTCGGCCAGACCTGCAGCGGTACCGGCGGCGTACAGCAAGCCGGTCTTGGCTGTGTGTACGACCCTGAGGGCAACGCCCTCCTACGGAACAAGTTCTCACACAACGGGTTCTTCGGGAATCCGGGCAACGTCGACTTCGGACAGATCACGACCTCCGCGCACCAAGCACGGAACTGCTTCGCCGGCAACACCGCACCCGACGGCAGTGCACCCCCCAACCTGGAGAAACTCCAGCCGACCTGCGGTCCACTCTCGACCGCGGCGAACACCGGCGGCCCACTGCTCGGTCAAGTGCTCTGCGACACCGGCTTCGGTAGCTGCCCTGCCGGCGCGATCTACCCGACGACAACAGGTGTCGTCATGCACCCACTGCCAAGAGGCTTGCAGTCCATGACGAACCCCTGCGCGGGCGTGCCGGCCAACGCTTGGTGCGTCAACGGCAAACCGTTGTAAGGCAGCCATGCCGAATGCGTCGCCATCCCCATGTGCCGGTCCGGGAGACGCGTCTGGCGGCCTCGAAAGCGGTCGCGACGGAGGAGTTGCTTCGGCCGCCAGCCGGAGGTCGGGAGCCGCGAGCGTGCGTTACGGAGTCACGATGTTTGCCTTTACACACCTCGTGTAGCTGCACTCCGCCGCACATGCCGAGCGAACTCGCCGTCACCCAACCTCGGGTCCGAGAATCTCCGTGGTAGAAGCGCCCGGCACGAGTTCTCGAGCAGCGCCCGCGAACCCGATGATGCAGACTCTTGCGATGGCCACCAGGTCCGTCGTCACGTTCCTGTTCACGGACATCGAGGGCAGCACTCGGATGTGGGAACGCGAGCCTGACGCGATGGAAGTCGCGCTCGCTCGCCACGACGCGCTGCTGCGCCGCGCTATCGAAGGTGGTGGCGGGGTCGTCTTCAAGACTGTCGGCGATGCGTTCTGTGCTTCGTTCGCCGCTGTGTCCGATTGTGTCCGCGCCGCTACGTCCGCACAACTGGCGTTGCAAGAGGAGCCATGGCCGCCACTCGTGACGATCCGCGCGCGGATGGCGATCCATACGGGGGAGTGCACGAGACGCGATGATGACTTCTTCGGTCCTACTGTCAATCGTGTCGCAAGGTTGCTAGCAATCGGCCATGGGGGCCAAGTGCTCGTGTCGGACACGGCACGGCTCGCTCTCGGCGAGCACGTTCCGTCAGGTGTCTGGCTGCGCGACCTGGGTGAGCACAGGCTCAAAGACCTCGGGCGTCCGGAGCAAGTGTTCCGTTTGTGCGCCGATGGCCTCGAAGACGTCGGCCGCCCGCTTCGGTCGGTCGAGCGGCCGCGACACAACCTGCCCGCACAGCTCACGAGCTTCGTGGGCCGCGAACGGGCGGCGCGTGAGGTGCAATCGCTGCTGGAGCAGGAGCGGCTCGTCACGCTGACCGGTGCGGGCGGATGCGGCAAGACGCGCCTCGCGTTGCGAGTCGCAGAGCATCTCGTTGGTGGCTCCGGCGACGGTGTCTGGCTCGTCGAGCTGGCCTCGGTGCGCGATCCGGAGCTTGTGGCCTTCGCCGTCGCGGCGGCACTCGACGTGCGCACCGAAGCTGCCGGAGACGTGATCGGTGAGTTGATCAAGTCGCTGGGTGACCGCGAAGTCGTGTTGGTGCTCGACAACTGCGAGCACTTGCTCGACGCTTGCGCGGCACTCGTGAACGCGCTGCTTCGTTTGTGCGTCGGCGTTACGGTCCTGGCAACGAGTCGTGAAATGCTCGGCGTCGATGGTGAATCGGTGTACTGGCTCCGGTCGCTGACGGTGCCCGACGCCCGCGTTCGCGATCCGGCATTGTTGATCGCCTCCGAGTCAGTCCAACTCCTCTGCGATCGCGTTCGCGCCCAGCAGCCGCAGTTCTCGCTCGACATGACGAATGCGGCCGCAGTCGTCGACATCTGTCGGCGGCTCGATGGCATCCCGTTGGCACTCGAGCTCGTGGCGGCGCGGGCGGGTGCGATGACACTCGACGAGCTGAGCGCACAACTCGACGAACGCTTCCGTTTGCTTACCCGTGGTGCTCGGTCCGCGCTCCCGCGCCATCAGACGCTGCGGGCCCTGATCGCCTGGTCGTACGACCTTCTCTCGGCGGCTGAGCAGCGCACCCTGGCTCGATGCGCCGCGTTCGCAGGAAGCTTCGACATGGATGCCGCCGAGGCGGTGTGTGGTCGCGAGCCGATCGAAGCGTCCGAGGTGATCGACCATGTGACTGCTCTCACGGCGAAGAGTCTTGTTCAGAACGACGATGCGTCCGGCCGCACCCGATATCGTCTGCTCGAGTCTGTCCGGCACTTCGGCGCAGAGCTCCTGGTCGCGGAGGGCGAGCTCGAGACGACTCGCATGACCCACTGCGACCATTACGTCCAGTACGCGGAGCGCTCCGAGGCGCAACTGTTCGGACCGCGGAAGCGGGATTGGTTCGACCGGCTCGCTCAGGATCTCGATAACTTTCGCGCCGCACTGGCATGGTCGATCGAACAGCCCGAGCGGAGCGAACCCGGGCTACGACTCGCCGCGGCGCTTGCTCAACTGTGGTTCACTCGAGGGCTCTACCGCGAGGGACTCGACCTGACGGTCGGGCTGCTGGCGATCGCCTCGGCCTCGGATGCCGTGCGCGCGAAGGCGCTGTGGTCGGCCGGAATGTTGGCCCCGCTGCTCGGTGAGGATGAGACTGCGCAATCGCTGCTCCAGGAAGCACTCGACCTGGCCAGACGCAGCGACGATCGAAGTCTGATCGCCCGATCACTCGATCTGCTCGGGTTGCTCGCGTTCTTCCGTAACGAGCTGCCGTCTGCGCGTCGGCTGCTCGAGGAAAGCATCGTCGAGGCCCGGTCGAGCGACGACACATGGTGTCTCGCCGATGCGATGGGGACGCTCGGATCGATCCTGCCCTTGGTCGGCGAACTCGAATTGGCCGAGAAGATCTCGCTCGAGGCGTTGGCCATCTCCCGCGCCGCGCGGGACGAGCAAGGAATCCGTATAGCGCTGTTCGGGCTAGCGCTCACCGCGTACCGTAACGATGACTTCGGGACGCTTCGAGACGCAGCCGAGGAAGGACTCGAGGTCTGCAGGTCGATCGGTGACGTGTGGTTCATTTCGTATTTCCAGTGGCTACTTTCGCTCGCTTCGGTGCGACTCGGCGATCTCGAACGGGCGCGCGAGCAGGCCGACGAGAGTCTCGCTCTTGCGCGTCTGCTCGACGGGCCCTTGCTGATCGTGTGCGCGCTCGAAGCGGTTGCAGCCGTCGAAAGGGCGGTGGGCGACACCACGTCCGCGTCGGCCGCGCTCGAGGAGGCCCGTAGCGTTGCGCGCGCCGGTGCAGTTCCCGGCGCGTACCTGTCCGCGGTCATGCGAACCCTCGGCGAGCTGGCTGCTGAGGCTGGTAGTTCAGACGACGCCCTGGTACTTCTCACCGAGGCGGCCGACGTGGCACGAGCGGTCGACGACAGCTGGAGCTTGGCACGAGCGACAGCGACGATTCATCGACTATCGGTCTGAACTGAGGATGGCCTCCACAGGGCCACGTCTCGACCAGCAGTAGGTTTCAACCGTGCGTTATGGCGTCACCATGTTCATGACGGATCAGACGATGCCGCCGGTCGATCTCGCGCGTGCGATCGAAGAACGCGGCCTGCACTCGCTGTACGTGCCCGAGCACACGCACATCCCGACGAGCCGGATGACCGCGCCGCCCACCGGCGACGCTGAGTTGCGCGACGAGTACAAACGCACGCTCGATCCGCTGGTCGCCCTCGCGATGTGCGCGGCCGCGACCGAACGACTCGTCGTCGGCACGGGTATCTGCCTCGTCGCCCAGCGCGAGCCGATCGTGACCGCGAAGGCGATCGCAACCCTCGACCACATGTCGGGCGGGCGCTTCGTGCTCGGCATCGGATTCGGCTGGAACGCCGACGAGATTGCCGACCACGGCGTTTCGATGGCCGACCGGCGTGACGTCGCGCGCGAGCACGTGCTCGCGATGCGCGCGCTGTGGAGCGACGACGTCGCCGCCTACGCCGGGAAGCACGTGCAGATCCCGCCGACGTGGTCGTGGCCCAAGCCGGTTCGCGCCGGAGGGCCGCCGGTGCTCATCGGCGGTGCCGCGGGGCCCAAGATGTTCGCGCACGTCGCGGAGTATGCCGACGGCTGGATCCCGATCGGCGGTGCCGGCATCCGCGCCGCGATACCCGACCTGCACCGCGCGTGCGAGACGGCCGGCCGCGATCCGGCGACACTCCGGATCGTGCCGTTCGGCACGGTGCCCGATGCCGGGAAGCTCGAGTACTACGAGTCGATCGGGGTTACCGAGGTCGTGCTCCGGCTACCGGGCGGCGGGGCCGATCGCGTCCTGCCGATGCTCGACGAGTACTCGTCGCTCGTCGCGACGTAGAGGCGCGCTTCCTGAACGCCTTCGACGTCCGCTTCGTCTCGTGCGCGGTCCTGCCGACGCCCGATCTCGACACGCCGATCCTCGCCGACGCGATGATCGCGAGCGGCGCGCGGGTGGATGTCGCCGATTGGCGGGACGCCGCGGTCGACTGGTCGAACGCGGCGGTCACGATGATTCGGTCGCCGTGGGACTACGTGCACCACCTCGACGAGTTCATCGGTTGGGCCGAGCGCGTCAATGCTGTGTCGGATCTCTGGAACCCCTATGAGCTCCTGCGCTGGAACACGCACAAGGCGTACCTCCTCGACCTGCAGGCACGCGGCGCGCCCATCGTGCCCACCGTGGTGCTCCTGGCGGGATCGGCGGCGTCGCTCGACGCGATCTGCGATGCACAGGGCTGGAGCTCGGTGGTGGTGAAACCCGCCGTCGCGAGCGGCAGTGACGGCGCCCACCGGGGCGAGGTCGGCGACCCTTCCGTGCAGGCGCACCTCGATGCGCTCCTCGCGAGCGGCGACGTGCTCGTGCAGCCCTTCGTCGCCGCCGTCGAACGCGACGGCGAGACGTCGGTGGTCCTGTTCGACGGCCGCTTCAGCCACGCGCTGCGCAAAGGGCCCGCGGCGGGCGACTACCGCGTGCAGGAGCATCACGGCGGAACGACCGATCTCGTCGATCCCACGCCCGGCCTGGTGGAGCTCGCGGAGCGGGTGACCGGCGTGCTGCCGGCGCCGACGCTCTACGCCCGCATCGACGTGGTCTCGCTGCGCGACCAGTGGCACGTGATCGAGGCCGAGGTCACCGAACCGAGCTTGTGGCTAGACCTCGCGCCGGCAGAGGCGACCCACCGGCTCGCGGATGGCCTCCTGGCACGCGTCGCGAGCGCGGCCGCGCGAGGATGACCGGATGCCTTCCGATCTCTCGGCCATTCACTTCGACCCCGATCAGTATCCGGCCGAGCCGTTGCCGTGCCTGCGCTGCGACGCGGTTGTACCGATGCGCTTCCGGGGCCCGTGCCCGAAGTGCGCGGGCGAGCTACGCGAGAAGTACCGCAGCGAGGCGCGGGTGGTTGCCGGAGCCGAATACGAGCCGACGATGCACGTGACGCCCAACGCGGTGGCGCTGAAGGACTGACCCCACCGTTGACTAACGTCGCGGGTCGATGGCGACGACCGGCACCCACGTACGCGACTGGGCCACCGTCGACTACTACGCGCTGCTCGGCATCGCTGCGAATGCCGATGCCGACGAGGTCACGCGTGCGTTTCGGGCGCTGGCGAAGCAGTTGCACCCCGATGCCGCGCCCGACCAGGGCGCGGCCGAGCGCTTTCGTGATGTGGCCGCCGCCTACGCGGTGCTCGGTGACCGCCGGACCCGTCTGGAGTACGACCGGGTGCGCGCGGAAAGGCACTCACCGGTCGTCGGGGCTCGGGCCTCGGCGCCGGTCCGTGGGTCGAAAGCGTCGGGAAAGCCGTGGTCGGCGAGGCGGGCGTGGTCGGCGATCATCGCGGGCGCCCTGGTGACGCTGCTCGGAGTCGGCGCCGTAGTCCTCACCTGGTCACTGCACCAGCACGACGCGCGGCTGCGCGCGCGCTTCATACCCGTGACCGCCACGCGCATCGATGCGAATGGCACGTCGATCGTCAGCTTCGTCACGCGCACCGGCGAGCGGATCCGAACCGACGAGCCGCAGCAGCACGGTGATCCCAGCGGGCTCGGCCCGACCGTGACGATTCGCTACGACCCGGCCGATCCCGAGCACGTGATCACGGGCGCGTCCAGCGCGGGACGGGACATCACGTTCTCGATCGTCGCGTTGAAGCTGCTCGTCGGCGGCCCGGTGTTCATGGTATTCGGTTACCGCCGGTTGCGACGCGCGACGGCCGCTCGCGCGTGACGGAAACCGCCGGCGCCGCCGGCGACTGTCTTCCGTGCCGGAACACGGCGACGCTCGACCTGCCGATCCGGGAACGCATCACGCAGACCGAGAGCTGGCGCGTCGCGCACGCGTTCAACACGGGTTTGCCGGGCTGGTTGGTGTTGCTGCCCACTGTGCACATCACGGCGATCGCCGAATTGTCGGAGGCGGCCGCGGCCGAGCTCGGGCCGATGTTGCGGGGCCTGAGCGAGGCGCTCCACGAGGTTGTCGGCTGCGTGAAGACGTACGTTATCCAGCTCGCGGAGGCCGAAGGCTTCAGCCACGTGCACTTCCACGTTGTGCCACGTATGGCCGACCAGCCCGAGGAGCTCCGCGGCCCGCGGATCTTCCAGATGCTGGGACTGCCGCCGGAGCAGTGCGTGACCGAAGCCGAGATGGATCGTCTCGGCGGCGAGATCCGCAGCCGGCTCCCCGCGTCGTTGCGCTAGAGGCGCTCGATGATCGTCACATTTGCCTGGCCGCCGCCTTCGCACATCGTTTGCAGGCCGTAGCGGCCGCCGGTGCGTTCGAGCTCGTGCAGCAGGGTGGTCATCAACCGCGCGCCGGTCGCGCCGAGCGGGTGACCGAGCGCGATCGCGCCGCCGTTCACGTTGACCTTCGCGAGATCGGCGCCCGTCTCCTTCTGCCACGCGAGCACGACCGACGCGAACGCCTCGTTGATCTCGACGAGGTCGATGTCGGCCATGCCCATGCCCGTCTTCTCGAGCGCGTGTGCGGTCGCGGGGATCGGGGCGGTGAGCATCCAGACAGGGTCGGCCCCGCGGACCGAGAGATGATGGATGCGCGCCCGCGGCGTGAGGCCGTGTTCGGCGACCGCGGCTTCCGAAGCGATCAGGAGCGCGGCCGAAGCGTCCGAGAGCTGCGACGAGAGCGCGGCGGTGAGCCGGCCGCCTTCGACCAGCGTGGGGAGCGAACGGATCTTGTCGATGTTGGGCTCGCGGGGTCCTTCGTCGAAGGTGACGCCGGCCAGCGGGACGATCTCGCGGTCGAATCGGCCTTCGGTACGGGCTCTGAGCGCGCGCTCGTGCGACTCGACCGCGAACGCCTCCATCTCCTCGCGCGACAAGTTCCACTTCTCGGCAATCATCTCGGCCGAGCGGAACTGCGAGACCTCCTGCGTTCCGTAGCGCGCTTCCCAGCCGGGCGAGCCCGCGAACGGGTTCGCGAAGCCGTACTGCTCGCCCGCGAGCATCGCGGCGCTGATCGGGATCGCACTCATGTTCTGCACGCCGCCCGCGACCACGAGGTCGGCGGTTCCCGACATCACCGCTTGGGCCGCGAAGTGCACCGCCTGTTGCGACGAACCGCACTGACGGTCGACGGTCGTGCCCGGCACCTCGTCGGGCAGTCCCGCGACGAGCCAGCACGTGCGCGCGATGTCGCCGGCCTGCGGACCGATCGTGTCGACGCAGCCGAAGACCACGTCGTCGACTGCGGCGGGATCGACGTCGACGTTGCCCATGAGCGCGCCGATTGCGTGGGCGCCGAGATCGGCCGGGTGGATCTGCGCCAGCCCGCCGTTGCGCTTGCCCACCGGGCTGCGCACCGCGTCGATGATGTATGCCTCGGGCATTCGGGATTCCTTCGTCGAGGAGCTGGCTACAGGATCGCGCGGCTGACGCGACCGCGATGAAAGGCAGCGTCGCCCCAACTGCGGGCGAGGGCCCATGAGCGTTTCAGGTAGAGGTGCAGGTCGTACTCGGTCGTATAACCGATCGCTCCGTGGCACTGGAGGGCGACTCTCGCCGTCTGCAGCGCCGCGGCGTCGGCTTTCGACTTGGCCATCGAGACGTGGACGCTGGTGTCGGGATGCTCCGCCGCGATCGACGCCGCGGCCCGGTACACGAGCGGGCGGGCGAACTCGAGCGCGATGCGAGCGTTGGCGAGATGGTGCTTGACGGCCTGGAACGAGCCGACGGGCACTCCGAATTGGCGACGCTCGCGTACGTAGTCGGCGGTCAACTGGAGCATGCGATCTGCCAACCCGCATTGTTGGGCTGCGATTCCGCATACGCCACGGTCGTAGGCCGCGAGCACTCCGTCGCCATCGACCGCGGTCGCCGTTCCCTGCACCTCGAAGAGCCGCCGGGCCCCGTCGACCGAGGGATGGGGCACGAGGGTCACGCCGGCGCGCTCGAAGCGACCCGCGGCGGTGAAGATCACGTCTGCAGAGTCGGCCCACGGCACGTACCACTCGCTCGCGGCGATCGTGACGCCGGCCCGCCCGACCAGCGGCGCGCCGTACGCCGCGGTTTCGACGATGGGCTCGGGCACCGCGTGCCGCCCGGTTTCCTCGAGCACGAGCACGAGATCGACGAAGTCGAGCCCGAGCCCACCCGTGGCTTCGGGCGCGAGCAGTCCCACGACTCCCATCGCGTCGAGCTGTTCCCACAATCCGGGAACCCGACCGGCCGCGTTCGTCCACGCGTCCCGAACGTGCGCGGGCGTGCACTCCTTGGTGAGCAGATCGCGCGTCGCGTCTCGCAACGCGAGCTGCTCGTCGGTGAACGCGAAGTGCACGTCTCTATCCCGCCCGCGTTCGCTCGCAGGGAGTGCCGGCGGCAAAGAATCTCGCTCGGCTTCCCACCCGGTCCTACTTCCTCGGCAGCCCGAGCACGCGCTCGGCGATCACGTTGCGTTGGATCTCGTTGGTGCCCGCGTAGATCGGGCCCGCGAGGGCGAACTCGTAGCCCTTCATCCACGCGGCGTCGTCGCCGTCGAGCAATTCTGCGTGGCGTCCGAGCAGATCGAGGGCCAGCTCGTGCAGCTCGATGTCGAGCTCGGACCAGAAGACCTTCACCATGCTCGACTCGGCGCCGGATTTCATCCCTTGCGCGGCGCGGGTGACGGTCCAGAACGTCTGCCAACGATACGCCTCCGCGTCGATCCAGGCCGAGACCAGCCGGTCCCGGCGGGTCTCGTCGAGCTCGTCGGTGCGCGTCCGTGCGAGCTCGATGAGGCGGCGCGCGGTTGCCATGAACCGTCCGGGCGATCGCAGCGTGAGGCCGCGCTCCGAACCGGTCGTCGCCATCGCGACCGCCCAGCCTTCGTTGGGCTCGCCGAGCACGTCGGCGTCGGGAACGAACACGTCGTCGAAGAACACCTCGGCGAATCCCTCGTCGCCGTCGAGGCGTTCGACCGGGCGCACCGTGATGCCGGGCTGATCGAGCGCGACGAGGAAGTAGGTGAGGCCGCGGTGGCGTTCGGCTTCGGGATCGCTGCGGAACAGGCCGAAGAGGTGGGTGCAGAACGCGCCGCGCGTCGTCCACGTCTTCTGACCCGACAGTCGCCAACCGCCGCCGGCTTCGTCTCGAGTCGCCCGGCTCTGGATCCCGGCGAGGTCGCTGCCCGCGTTCGGTTCGGACCAGCCCTGGCACCACGTGTGCTCACCGGCCGCCATCTTGGGCAGCACATAGTCCTTCTGCTCCTGCGTACCGAACTCGAAGATGGTGGGCGCGAGCAGGAAGATCCCGTTCTGCGTCACGCGCTGCGGCGCACCCGCGGCGTAGTACTCCTCTTCGAAGATCAGCCATTCCCACAAGCTCGCCTCCCGCCCGCCGTACTCGCGGGGCCACGACACGACGGCGTAGCGGGCGTCGAACAGGGTCCGCTCCCACTCGAGGTGCGCGGCGAAGCCGGCCCGGGTGTCGCCCGACGGCAGCGCCGGCCGGGGCACGTGGGCCTCCAGCCACGACCGGCACTCGGCGCGGAATTGCTGTTCGGCGGCGCTTTCGGAGAGGTCCATGGGCGCCGGGATCGTAGCTGCGACCAGGTGTGGCAGGAATCGTCCGTATCTGGTCATTGCTGCCACGTCGGTCCGGCCGCACAATGGGCGGATGAGCCGGCGCATCGTCTTCGTCACCTACCCGGGCATCACCGCGCTCGACCTCGTCGGACCCCACGAGGTGTTCACGGCCGCGGCCCAGGTCGCGCGGCGGACGGGTGGGGAGCCCGACGCGTATCGCGCCGAGGTGGCGAGCGTGACTCCGGGACCGCTCTCGACGACGCGGGGCCTCGTCGTGGTCTCCGATCGGGCGCTCGCTTCGATCCGCGGGCCGATCGACACGCTAGTGGTGATCGGCGGGGACGGAGCGTACGAAGCATCGACCGACCGCGAGCTGGTCTCCTGGATCCGCCGCGCCGCCCGTCGCAGCCGCCGGGTCGCGTCCGTGTGCACCGGCGCGTTCCTCCTCGCGGCCGCGGGGGTGCTCGACGGTCTCCGTGCCACAACGCACTGGAGAGCGTGTGACATTCTCGCGAGCGCCTACCCCGCGGTGACGGTCGATCCCGATCCGATTTTCGTCCGCGACGGCAACGTGTTCACGTCGGCGGGCGTGACCGCGGGCATGGACCTCGCGCTCGCGCTCGTAAGCGACGACCTCGGACGAGACGTCGCGCTGATGACCGCGCGCCAGCTCGTGCTCTTCGTGCAGCGGCCGGGTG
>JBBQER010000101.1:0-13226 GCA_038320885.1 Acidimicrobiia bacterium | reverse complement strand
GGTGAGGCCGATGTGGTCTACCAGCGCGTGTACGACGAGTACCGGCGCACCTGTGCCGGTGCGGTGTCGCGCCCCGACTTCTGGTGGCCCGAGGTGTTCTGGATCACCGAGCCCGGCCATGCACTCTTCGACGTGGTGCACGAAGACGAGCACGGCCGCGCCGACGGCTACGTCTCGTACGAGATCAAAGGCGAGTGGCACGACGGTTTCGCCGATCGGCAGTTGCTCGTGTGGGACCTCCAAGCGCTCTCCTCCACGACGCGCGCCGCGCTGTGGGAGTTCGTGCTCGGCGTCGACCTGATCCTGTCGGTGAAGGCGACGAATCTGCCGCCCGACGAGCCGCTCCGGTTCCTCCTCGCCGACGACCGGGCGATGCGTACCGACTACCTGATCGATGCGGTCTGGGTGCTGCCGCTCGACGCCGCGGCATTGCTCGGCTCGCGTGCCTACTCCGCGGCGGGCAAGCTCGTGATCGAGATCGTCGATCCCGACGGCTCGCGCTCGCAGATCGCGCTCGACGGCGGTCCTGACGGCGCGCGCGGTGTCGAGCAGGCGAATGCGGCACCCGATCTCTCGTGCTCGCGCGCGACGCTCGGCGCGCTGTCGCTCGGTGGCACCTCGTGGGCGACCCTCGCCGCCGCAGGCGCGGTCGACGAGAACAGCGCCGGGGCGATCGCGTTGGCCGATGCGATGTTCGCAACCGCGCCCGCGCCCGCGACGGTCAGCTGGTTCTAGATGGATGCGATCGATCAGATCGCGACCGAGACACGTTTCTCGGGGGTTGTGAGGGTCGACGTCGGCGACGACGTCGCATTCGCGGGGGCCTACGGCTTCGCGAACCGCGCGTACGCGGTGCCCAACACGCAAGCCGTCCAGGTCGGCATTGCGAGTGGTACCAAGGGGCTTACCGCGCTCACGGTGGTGAGCCTGATCGAACAGGGACAGCTGCATCTGGAGACGACGGCGCGTTCGGTGCTCGGCCCCGCCCTTCCGCTCATCGCCGACGACGTCACCGTCGAGCAGTTGCTCGCGCACAGATCCGGGATCGGCGACTACCTCGACGAAGAGACGGACTACGAGATCGACGAGTACATGATGCCCGTCCCGGTTCACGAGTTGAGGACGACCGAGCAGTACCTCCGAGTTCTCGAAGGTCACCCGCAGAGGTTCACACCCGATGAACGGTTCTCGTACTGCAACGGGGGCTTCGTCGTGCTCGCGCTGATCGTCGAGCGGGTCACCGGTACACCGTTCCACAAGCTCGTCGAACAGCACGTGTGCGCGCCCGCCGGGATGGGTTCCACCGAATTCCTGCAATCCGATGATCTCCCACGGAGCGCGGCCGTCGGCTATCTGGATTCCGAGGGTGGCCGGACCAACGTCTTCCATCTCCCGGTACGGGGAAGTGGAGACGGTGGCATCTACACGACGACCGCCGACGTCCACGCGCTCTGGGATGCCATGTTCTCCGGTCGGGTCGTTCCGGAGCGCTGGGTGACGCGTTTGGTCGGAGCTCGCAGTGAAGATCCGGAGCAGTCGACTCGATACGGCCTCGGGTTCTGGCTCCACGAGTCGAAGGACATCGTGGTGCTCAAGGGCTACGACGCCGGCGTCTCGTTCCGAACGGTCCACGATCCCGACCGACGCATCACGCACACGGTCATCTCGAACACCTCGGAAGGAGCGTGGCCGATCACTCGCTACCTCGACGAGCAACTCGGTACCTGAGCGACCACGGCTGAGCTTGCCAGTCGTCCCTCACGAATGTGCGCCCACCGACCCTGCGGCACTCCAATCTTCGAGGGACATTTCTTGACGCTGGTCTCCGCGGCGCGTCCGAGCTGCTGCGACAGGCGCGACGGCCCGGGCGGCGCCGAGCTGCGCGTGCGGATGTGGCTCGATCTACCTCCTGACCGAACGAGGGACCGGCCCGCTCACCGAACCGTCGTCGGTGATCGTCGAGGGCGGCGTCCTGGACGACGCCGGCGAGCTCATTGGCGGCCTACTCCTCTTCGAGTACGACGGCTGGATCCATGATCTCGAGGTGTATTCCTACGGCGACGCGCCGCTGCAGCTTCCAACGGCTCAGCATGCCCGCCCCAGGTTGCCGACGGCATAGACGGCATAGATCCGCCGTTCTCTCGAAACGGAGGCGGTCCCGCGGGACCGTGGTGTGACCGTCACCACGCGCTGCGTGACGACTCGACACGAACCGGCCGCCGTTGCAGGCCGGCTCACAGGTCGATGCGGGCGATCCAGAGGCCGGGTGCTTCGAGCTCGTTGCGGGTCGGCATCATCTCGATGCCGGACCAGAGGCGATTGAGCTGGTCGATGCCGCCGCGCTCGACGACACCGCGACTGAATGCCACGCCCTCGTCGTAGTGGTGACGGTCGAGCTCGAGCCCGAGGAGCCGGTCGACGAAGGCCGCCGAGTCGCCGCGATCGAGCCGATGCCGCCGGAGTGCCTCATCAATGCGCGCGTGCGAGGGCAACTTCATCCGCTCGCCCAGCTCCTCGACCACCACGTCGGTGTAGCCCTCGATCACCGACACGAACCGTTGCAACGCTTCCAGCAATGGGGCCTGGCGCGGTGATTGCATCGCGCCGAGGAGCAGGTTGGGGTCGCCGAGCTGTGAGAGATTTTCCATCGACGATGGATCCATCGGATTGATCTCGCCGAGCTGTTCCTGCAGCGCATCGGGTTGCACGTCGTACGCGGCGACATAGGCCGTCGCCAGCCGCTCGAGCTCGTCGCGTACCCAGGGAACCGTGCGCTGCGCGCCGTGCACGACCTCGCGCAGAGCCAGCGCGTAGCGGAGCTCGTCGGGCGGGAGTGCCCACTCCTCGGCGAACGCCTCGACGTTCCGCACCAGGAAGAGTTGGGTCGGAGGCCCGTGCAACGGGAGCGGGAGGTCGTACTGACCGAGCGCGTGATGCGCGAGCTGACCGATCATGGATCCCGACCAGACACCCAGCAGCAGCGGCAACAGGTTGTCCATCAGGAAGGCGCCGAGGTCGCCGCTCATCTCGGGCGGGAGGTCGGCGCCGGAGATGCCCAGCGCGGCAAGGTCGTCCTCGGGGCTCTCCGAATCGCCCGAGGGTCGGAGTGCGCCCGCCAGCGCAGTGAACACGGGAACGAGTCCGTCGAGTGTGGCGTTGGCCCAACCCGCGCGATCGACGCAGATGCTCGGCACCCCGAGTGTTCCCGCGATGCCCGTGGTTTCGGCGACAGTGACCTGCGCCGCGCGCACCACGTCGTCGAAGGTGCTCCGCATCGCGACGTCGATCGCGGGCTCGGTCGTCGCTTGGCCTGTCTCCGCGTCGGCGGTGGCAACCGCGGTGGCAAACTGCCGCGCGATCTCGAGGTTGACCGGGCCCTGCGACTGGAGCATCCGCATGAGCTGATCGAGATCGAAGCCGAAGGGGTTCGGGACGCCGGGTCCGAGCGGAACGTCACCCATGCGCGTGGCGGTTCAAGACGCCGATCTCGCGAGGTGTTCCTTTTCCCAGTCTTCCCACTCGGGACCGAAGTAACGGAGCCGGATCTTCTTGTATTCCTTCACCGACCACAGGAGGCAGTACTCGGCGATCCCGGTCTCGTCGCGGATCGCTTCGATCGTCGCTTCACAATCGCGCGCGCTGCGGCCGTGCACCATCGTGAACACGCTGTACGGCCAGTCGTCGTAGGTCGGCCGGCGGTAGCAGTGGCTCACGGCCGAGAACGTCGCCATCTGCGGCCCGATTTCCTCGAGCTGGGCGTCGGGTACGGCCCAGACGCCCATCGCGTTGGCCTTGAACCCCGCGTTGCGGTGGTTCATGACCGCCGCGAAGCGTCGCATGAGCTTGCGTTCCTTCAACGAGCGGATCGTGTCGATCACCGCGGCCTCGTCGACGCCGAGTTGCGCCGCCTGCTCCGCGAACGGACGCTCGACGTTCGGCAGATCGTCCTGCACGATGCGGATGACGGCGAGCTCGAGATCCGAGAGCGTCGGCGCGGGCATCTCGGCCTTGCGCTCGGGACGCTCGTGCTCGAGCACCGCGGTCTTGGCGTTCGCCGCGGTCTTGCCCGTCATGTCGAGCTTCACACCGATCTTGTAGAGCTTGAGCGTCGGGAGCTTGCGGGTGAGAAGCGCGCCGGAGTCTCGGTGCAACACGTCGATGTGTTCGTCGAGCGAGGTGCCGGGCGGCACGGCGATCGTGTACCAGAGGTTGTACGCGTGATTGCGCTTGTAGTTGTGGCTGACGCCCGGGTGCTTGCTGATGATCTCGGCGGCCGCGTCGACGTGGTCGGGATCGATCTTGGCGGCGACGAGCGCAGACGAGTAACCGAGAGCGCGGGTGTCGAAGATCGCGGAGAGCTGGCGGAGCACGCCGGCGTCCTTGACCTTCGCAATGCGCTCGCGCACCTCGGGTTCGCTGATGCCGAGCCGCTCGCCCAGGGCGCCGTAGGGACGGGGCTCGAGCGGGAAGTCCCACTGCACCGCGTTGAGGAGCTCACGGTCTACATCGTCGAGCTCGATCGGATCGGCCTTTGCAGCCACGCTGGACTCCCTTGCGTCGGATGACGCCATGCTCGCGCGCCGGTGTGCCTCCGCGGGATTCGGCCCGGTCCGCCTCAGCTCGCGCCCAGGGATCCGAGTGTCACGTCGACCGAGAGGTGGTCAGCACCGCGACGGAGCGCGATCACGATCGTCTGGCCCGGCGCATCGTGGCGGACGAGCGCCATGACGTCGGGCATCGAATCGACCTCGCGCTTGTCGACACTCTCGACGATGTCGCCGGCCCGGATTCCCGCGCGTTCTGCCGGTCCCCCGGTGACGACACCGGTGACGGTCGGGCCCGCGGACGCGTCGGTGCCGTCGATGCCCAACGCACCGTGCTTCGCATATCCGTGCAATCGGAGATCTTCGGCGATCGCGAGCGCGGTCTCGATCGGAACGGCATAGGTCATGCGGCTGTCGGCCACCGGCGCGAGCACGATCCCGGTGACGTCGCCCGCGGTGTCGACGAGCGCACCCCCCGACGACGCCGAGCTCGAAACGGCTGCAGTCTCGAGCAGACCGCTGGTCGTCGGTCCGCTGCGGCTCGACACGAGACTGTCGATCGAAGAGAGGATGCCGGTACTCATCCACGGCAACGTCGCGCCGGGCCTGGACGCGCCCACCACATAGACGGTGTCGCCGAAGCGCGGCGCTTGCCGCGCGGACGACGCCGCGGGGATCCCGGAATCGAGGCGGAGCAGGAGCAGATCGCTGGTCGGGTCGCGACCGACGATGCGTGCCGAATGCACGACGCCATCCGACGTGGTCACGTTCACGCTCGCGGCCGAACCGACGAGACGATCACTCGTGATGACTTCGTTGGCGGTCGTGACGAGTCCGTGCGAACGACGGACACACACGCCCGAACCGCGCCGGGCACCCGACTTGTCCCGGACGCTCACTGCGACCACCGACGGCCCGACACCCGTCGCCACGGCCGCTGCGCTCATGATGCGCGAGCTGATGAGCGGCGCGCTCGTCGAGGCAGCCTTGTGGTTGACGGTGCTGTCCGACGTTCCGCCGATCGCGCCCACGGCGCCGAGCACACCGAGCGTCAGGATCGCGCCCGCGGCGCCGGCGACGAGCGTGGCGGTCCACACCGGGCGGCAGCGCGCGGCGGAGGCGGTCGCCGCCCCGACGAGCGGCGAAAGCTCGCTCGGGTGCATCCAGAGGCGATCGAGTGGGTCGGGAACCGCGCCGCGCGGACGAAAGAGTCCCGCACCTTCGGGGATCTCGCCGAGGGACTCCTCGTCGTGCTCGTCGCCGGAGTAACCCATCGCGATCGAGTGTAACGACGCATTTCGCCATCGCGACCGCGGCCGGCATCGTCAGATTTCCGCGCCCCGGCAGGCATCGGGACTCGTTCCGTACACTGTTCGCCGTGCTCCCGCCCCCGAACGATGCGTGTGATTGGGTGGCGCTCACCGATCAGGCGCTTCCGGTGGAATCGTTGACTTCGTGGGTCACCACCGAGCGAGCCGGCGCGGTCGTGACCTTTCTCGGCGTCGTGCGCGATCACGCCGAGGGCCGCGATGGCGTGCGCGCGATGACGTACGAGGCATACGAGGAACCGGCGCGACGCGTGATGGACGAGATCGCAGCAGAAGCACGGCGCCGCTGGCACGACGTCGAGCGGATCGCGTTGCTGCATCGCGTCGGCCGGCTCGCGCTGTCGGAGCCATCGGTCGCGGTTTCGGTCTCGGCGCCGCATCGCGACGAGGCGTTTGCCGCGGCGCGCTTCTGTATCGACGTGTTGAAGGAGTCGGGACCGATCTGGAAGCAGGAGCACTGGTCGGGTGGATCCGACTGGGCGCGCAACGAGCTTCCCATCAAGCCCGTATCGACGACCCTTCGTAGTGGGGCATAGGACTCGACGTGATCTTCCTGTTGTTTGCAGTGCTCGCGAGCGCGGTCGGTATCGCGGCGATCTTGTTCCGCAACCGTCGACCGAGCTCGATGGAGCACAGCATCGAGGAGTTCGAGCGCGGCTTGCGGGCGCTGGCCCCCGAACCGTCCCCGCGTCGGCAGCGACCGGCTGACTAAGGCCACGTCGTGGCCCGCGATCTCGCTATCGACCTCGGTACGGCCAACACCCTGGTCTACGCGCGCTCGCAGGGGATCATCCTCAACGAACCCACGGTGATCGCACTCAACAGCCGCACCCAGGACGTGCTGGCGATGGGCCAAGAAGCCTGGCAGATGATCGGCCGTACGCCCGGCTACATCGTCGCGGTGCGGCCGCTCCGCGGCGGCGCGATCACCGACTTCGAGATCACGCAGCGGATGATCAGGCTTCTCTTCCAGCGCGCGGGCATCAACCGTCTGTACCGCGCCCGGGTGCTCATCTGCGTACCTTCGGCGATCACGCACGTGGAACAGCGGGCCGTGCTCGAGGCCGCGCGGCGCGCCGGTGCCGCGCAGACCTATCTGATCGAGCAGCCGATGGCCGCGGCGATCGGCGCGGGGTTGCCGATCCACGAGCCCATGGGGAACATGGTGATCGACGTCGGTGGTGGGACCACCGAGGTCGCGGTGATCTCGCTCGGCGGCGTCGTCGCGCTCGAGGCGTTGCGGGTCGGGTCCTTCGACATCGACGCCGCGATCCAGGCGTACGTGCGACGCGAGTACGGGATCGCGATCGGCGAGCGCACCGCGGAGGAGATCAAGCTCGCCATCGGTTCCGCGTGGGCGCTCGACGACGACTTCAAGGCGGAGGTCCGCGGGCGCGACCTCATGTCGGGCCTGCCCAAGACAATCGTGCTCGTTCCCGAGGAGGTGCGGGGCGCGATCGAGGAGCAGCTCCGCGCGATCTGCGACGCGGTGATCGCGTGTCTCGCCCGCACGCCACCGGAGCTCGCCCAGGATCTCATTCTCAACGGCGTGCACCTCGTGGGTGGGGGATCGCTCCTACGCGGGCTCGGTCATCGCATCAGCGCCGAAACCGATCTCCCCGTTCACCTCGTTGACGCACCGCTCGAATGCGTGGTTCTCGGAGCGGGCCGCTGCCTCGAGAGCTTCGAAAGCCTCAAAGGCATGTTCATGGCGCGTTCAGAGCGCTAAGAGAGCTGGTCCGGGCGCTCCAAGAGTTGCTCGGCGGCGGTTCTTGTTTGCCAGTCGCGATCTTCGAGGGCTTGGCGAAGGCGGGCCTCGACCGCTTCGCCGTCGAACGCGGCGAGCGCGAGCACGGCGCGGCGTCGCACCGCGGGTTTGTCGTCGCAGGCGACGAGCACCATGGGTAACGCACTCGGGTCTCCGATCGCGCCGAGCGCGGCGACCGCGGCTTCGCGAACGAGCGGGTCGTCACTCGTCGTCGCGGCCCGGCCGAGCATCGCGATCACACGCGGCGTCGCCCGCGGGTGCTCGCCGAGCGCGAAGGCGGCGGCTTCGGCCACGAGCGGGTCGTCGTCGGCGAGGAGAGCCAGCAGCACGCGCGCCGACGCGGCGCGGCCGAGCGCGGGCGCGAGCTCGGCCGCCCGCCGGCGCACATTGCCGTCCGCATCGCACGCGGCGATCCGCCACGCCGCCGCGCTGCGCCGGCGGGGGGCGGCATGGACCAAGGCGCCGAGCGCAACCGAACGAACGCGGGCATCGGGATCCCAACCGGCGAGCAGCTCGAGCCCCCGTTGCTCGGCGGGGGTGATCCGGGGCCGGCGACCGAGGATCGCAGCGGCAGCCGCTCGTTCCATCGGCGATGTCGCCGTCATCGGAGCGCCGTCATTCGGGGCGAAGGTATGCCACCCGACGCCACGGGCCTACAGACACCCCCACGCGTTGCCGATCTTTCGAGCGCAGGGCAGGGTCGATGTCGACAAGGACGGGGCGGCATCGGCTCGGCTCCGCCTGCGTCTCCTGACTCCTGGTGATCTTGTCGGGTCAGCGGGCGTAGTTCAGAAGCGCGAACAATGCCGTGCCGGCCACGATGGCGGTGGCGAGCGCCACGGACATCGCGGTGGCCACGAGGAGCCCGACGATCCGGACGGTCGTCCAGGCGCGGGCCGGCCGTTGGATCGCGGCCGACCGGTAGACGGTGCGCGACCGGGCGGGCCGCGTCGAGATCGGGTCGCGCGTCGTGACAGGCTGGTAGGCGATGGCCACCTGGTTGCTCCCTCGGTCGGTACGTCAGCTCTGCTCCCTTGGGTCGGCCCCGATCGACGAAATCTGAAGTCGATGGACGATGAGGACGTCCCGGCAACCTGGACCCGCCCGCCGATCCCAGGTGAGACATCGCCGTCCCGGTCGTTTCCGCGCGGGCTGAAGTGGTTCGTCGGGATCGGCTCGGTGGTGGTCGCCGTGGGCATCACGGGCACGTTGATCCGGCTGCCGTACTACACGTACTCGCCGGGCGCCGCGCTCGACCTTTCGTCGCGGGTTCGCATCAGCGGGGCCAAGACGTATCCAAATCGCGGCGACGTGATGCTGTTGTTCGTTCGTGAGCGCGCGCGAGTCAACGTCTGGAGTTGGCTCCAGGCATCGCTCGACTCGAACATCGATCTCGTCAAGCAGGTCGACGCGACGGGTGGTCGGACGCCCAAGCATCTCAACGAGCAAGCCGTCTGCGACATGACGCAATCGAAGAACTCCGCACGCGTCGCGGCCCTGACCGCGCTCGGATACAAGGTGAAGATGCTTCCCGGGGTCGATGTCGTCGACTTCCCGGAGGGTTCCAAGTCGACGAAGACGTCGTCGGGCACGAAAACCCAGACGGTGGTCTTTCCCGCGGAGAAGGTGTTGTTGCCCTGCGACCGGATCACCCGCGTCGACGGGCGGCAGATCACGCACCCGGAGGATGTCTCGCAGCTGATCGGGCGGCACCGCCGCGGGACCAGCGTGGCGCTCCGCATCGTCCGGGCCGGCCGCCCGCTCACCGTGAAGGTGCCCGTGACCGAGTACCAGGGAAAGCGCATCATCGGGATCTCGGCCGGTCCGCGCTTCGACATCCCACTCGACATCCGGATCGATACCAGCAACATCAGCGGTCCTTCGGCGGGCCTCGCCATGGCCCTGGCGATCGTCGACGATCTCAGCCCCGGAGATCTCACGGGCGGCAAGCGAGTCGCGGTAACGGGAACCATCGGTGGCGACGGAGGTGTCGGCCAGATCGGGGCCATCCAGCAAAAGGCGATAACGGCCAAGGCCGCGCACGCGCAGATATTCATCGTTCCGGCGTGCGGCGACGATCGCGTGTGTTCGGACGATCTCCGGCGGTTGAAGCAGCGTGTCGGCAGTGGCATCGACGTCGAGCCGGTGGCCACGCTCGCCCAGGCGCTGCGCGTCTTGCGCGCCGCGGGTGGCGCTCCGGTGCACACCGCCTCGACTCCTTCGACCAGCGCTGCGAGTTGACTGGGTCGAGACACCTCGTTCACTACCATTGCCCGCGATTGAGGCGCCGCGATCGGCGCGACGCGAGCGAGTAACGCACCTGGGGGTAACGATGGTCGAGTCCGAACGACGGCGGCTCATCTCGAGTACTCCTCACCTCACGGCTGAGCAGGTCTCGCAGCAGACGTTTGCGACCGCGTTCCGGGGTTACTCGGAAGCCGACGTTCGCGCGTTCCTGAAGCGAGTGTCCGAAGAGCTGGTCACCACGCGTGATCGCGAGAGGGAGCTTCTCGACGCCATCGACGCGCTCGAGGGGCAGTTGCGGTCACCAAGACCGCTCGACGAGTCGCAGCTTCTCGACGCGCTCGGAGCCGAGACGAGCCGGCTGTTGCGGTCGGCCCGGGAAACCGCCGACGAGATCCGGACGCGAGCCCAGGAGCAGGCGGCGCAGTCGGCCGAAGCCGCGGCCGCCGAGGTCGAGGCCCGGCGCGGCGAGGCCGACGAGTACTTCCAGACGCGCACCGGTGAGGCCGAGGAGCGCGCGGCGGCGATCATGGCCGAGGCCGAGGAGAACGCAGCAGAGATCCGGGTCGGCGTCGAGGCGTACTCGACCCAGCAACGCGAGCGCGCCGATCGCGAGGCCGAGGGACTGATCGCAGCCGCGCGCCAACAGGGTCGTGACATGCTCGACGAAGCCAAGTCGACGCGCGAGCGCGTGCTCGCCGATCTGTTCCGCCGGCGCGGTCTTCTGCAAGCGCAGGTCGACGCGCTGCGGGGTGGGCGCGACAACCTGCTCGACGCGTACCGCGTGGTGAAGCGCAGTTTCCTCGAAGCGACGGAAGCGCTCGCGCAGGTCGAGGTGCGCGCGGCCGAGCGCGCGGCGCATCCGAGCGACGATGTGCCCGACGTCGAGACAAATACGATCGATGCCGGAGGCGAAGCCGAAGCGCTGGCGAGCGACGACTCCGCTGTCGGCGCCGACGAGACTGGCGATGCCGGCGAGACGAACGACGCGGGCTTGGCCGATGTCGACTCCCTCTTCGCGCGCATCCGCGCCGGCCGGGTCGAGGAGACGGCGCCGGCCCCTCCCTCGGAAGCGGTCGACGAGATGGGTGAGGCCGTCTCGGCACCGCCGGTCGATCTCGTCGGGGAACCCCAACCCGAGCCCGAACCCGAGGTACCGGTGGCGCCGACGAGCGCTGTCGATGCGTGGCGGGCCCAGCGGGCCGAGGTCGTCGATCCGTTGCTCGTCGCCGTCGCCAAGCGCGCCAAGCGGGCCGCGCAGGACGATCAGAACGCCCTCCTCGACGCGGTCCGGCGCCACAAGGGCCGCCCCACCGCCGCCCAGGTGCTTTCTCCGGAGCCCGAGTTCCTCGCGGCCTGGGTATCCGTGACCCGCGAGGCGATCGACGACGCGTATCGGGGCGGTCGGGTCGCAGCGGGCGGCGAACCGAGCGCGGCGAGCGACGATCTCGTGTCCGAGGTTGCGGGGGTGATCGCGCTGCCCGTGCGCGAGCGCATCGCGGCCGCGATCGATTCCGGTGAAGAAGGAGACACGGGCGGGCTCGTCGAACGCATCGGCGCGCGCTTTCGTGAGTGGAAGAACCAGACGCTCGAGAACGCGTTGGGTGACGCGTTGGCGATGTCGTGGTCGCGCGGCGTGTACGACGCGTCGCCCGAGGGCACCGTGCTGCAGTGGATCCCGCTGATCGAGGGTCGGTGTGCCGATTGCGACGACAATGGGTTGGAGCCGACCGTCAAGGGTTCGACCTTCCCAACCGGCCAGGCCCATCCTCCCGCCCACCCGGGTTGCCGATGCTTGCTGGCGCCCGCGGACGTGCTCAGCGGGCTCACCGCGAACGCGTAACCGCCCCGCCCGGCCGCTGAGGGCGACCAGCACGTAACATCCGCCCAGTGCGCGTTCCCCCGGTGCCGAGTCGACGACGTTCCATCGGAATTCGAGGCTGGCTGATCGGCGTCGCGGTCGTCCTCGTCGCGTTGCTCCTGAGCGCTCGTGGCCTCGCCCGGGTCTTCACCGACTATCTCTGGTTCAAGGAAGTCGGCTTCTCGCACACGTGGCGCGCGCTGATCGAAGCCAAGCTGTTCCCGGCCCTGATCTTTGCGGTGCTGTTCTTCGTGCTGCTGTTCGTAGACCTCATCGTCGCCGATCGCCTGGCGCCGCTCGCGCGCTCGACCGGGCCCGAAGACGAGATCATCGAGCGCTACCGCAGCATCGTCGACCCGTACGCGGGCCGAATCCGCTTTGCGGTTGCGGTGTTCTTCGCGATCGTCATGGGCAGCGGCGTCGCATCGGAGTGGCGCGACTGGATCCTGTTCTCCAACTCCACCAACTTCGGCGTCAAGGATCCGCAATTCCACCGTGACATCGGCTTCTACGTGTTCAAGCTGCCCTTCCTGCAGTTCATCGCGAGCTGGACGTTCGCGGCGCTGCTCGTGGTGTTGATCATCACCGCGGTGTTCCACTACCTCAACGGCGGTATCCGCCTGCAGACGCCGTTCCAACGCGTCACTCCGCAGGTGAAGGTGCACATCTCGGTGATCCTCGCCCTGATGGCGCTGACCAAGACCGTCCAGTACTACCTGTCACGTTTCTCGCTCACGCTTTCGCACCGCGGGACCGTCGACGGCGCGACCTACACCGACGTGAAGGCCCAACTGCCTGCGCTCAACCTCTTGATGTTGATCTCGGTCGCGGCCGCGATCCTGTTCATCGCCAACATCTTCCGTAAGGGTTGGGTCTTCCCGATCATCGCGGTGGGGCTCTGGGGCTTCATCTCGATCGTCGTCGGCACGGTGTATCCCGCGATCATCCAGCGCTTCGTCGTGCAGCCCAACGAGTTCGCGCGCGAGCAGACCTACATCAAGCGGAACATCGACGCGACGCGCACCGCCTTCGGCCTCGACAATATCCATCTGAGATCGTTCGACTACAACACGAATCTCACCAAGGGTCAGGTCGCCGACAACAAGGCGACTCTCGACAACGTCCGGCTCTGGGATCCGCCCGAGATCAAGCAGGTGATGTCGGCGACCCAGGAGTTCCAGCCGTACTTCACGTTCTCCGACGTCGACATCGACCGTTACGACGTGCACGGCACGACCCTTCCCGCCCTGACCGGCGTACGTGAGCTCGACCCAACGCACATCCCGAGCTCCACGTGGACGAACCGCCATCTCGTGTACACACACGGCGTGGGTGTCGACTCCGCGCGCGCGAACTCGCACAACCAGGACTCGCCCGACTATCTGCTCTCCGATCTTCCGCCGAGCGGCGACCTCGGTCTCAAGCAGCCCGACGTCTACTTCGGTGAAGGATTCAACGGGTACTCCGTGGTCGACACCAAG
>JBBQER010000100.1:0-13299 GCA_038320885.1 Acidimicrobiia bacterium | reverse complement strand
CTCAACGAAGCGCAAGAGGCCTTCCGGCATGCGTTCGACGACGCTCCGATCGGCATCGGTCTCGTCGACATGGGCGGGCGCGTCCAGCGCACCAACCGGGCGATGGCCGAGCTCCTCGGTCGCACGCAGGAGGAGCTCATCTCGCGACATGCGCCATGGCGAGCGCATCTGCGAACTGGTCGTCACTCAGTGAGCCCGGGCGCACGTTGTATAGGTTGAGCGCGCCGAAGCACACCGTCCCGATGAGCAACGGGAACCCGAACACCGCACGGACTCCTGCTTTCTCCGCGCCGATTCGAAACCCGGCCCAGCGATCGCCATCGGGATGCGACAGATCCGGGGCCAGGACGGGCGCCCTGGTGTGAAAGGCGTCGACACACGGGCCTTCGCCCAGCGTGTACTGCACCTCTTCGACTGCGCCGGTCATGGAATCCGACACGCAGACGTTGCCCAACGCCCGGCCGCCCGACATCAGGATCACGCCGGCGCCGGAGACCCCGATCGCCGCGGCCGACGCGACGCACAGGGAGTGCTGGGGATCGGTCTCACCGACCGCGAGCGCCACGGTCATGCGCTGCACGCGTGCC
This sequence comes from Acidimicrobiia bacterium, assembly GCA_038320885.1. GTDB lineage: Bacteria > Actinomycetota > Acidimicrobiia > IMCC26256 > PALSA-610 > JBBQER01. The sequence goes on along the minus strand of JBBQER010000100.1, from coordinate 12,712 downwards.
GGATCGATCTCACGCTTCGACATCGCTGCACCTCGGGCGGGGTTGGCGCCACATCCGGGTGCAGGCGACGACGGGGACCGGGTCCCGTCCGCAGGCCGAGTGACAATCGACTAGGCGCAAAGCGTATCCCGGCGGCCCCGTAGCGTGGGCCCGTGCCCGGCTACCCGACCCAATGGGAGAGCGATGTCGTCCTCTCCGACGGCGGGACGGTGCGCATACGCCCGGTCCGCGCCGACGACGAGCCCGGTGCGCTCGCCTTGTACGAGCGGTTGAGCGACGAGTCGATCTACCTCCGGTTCTTCTCGCCGGTGCCCCGGCCGACCGCGGTGCAGCTCGAGCGGCTGACGAGCATCGACTATCACGACCGGATGGTGCTGGTCGCGCAGCTCGGCGAGGAGATCGTCGCGATCGCGCGCTACGACCGCTGCGGGGACGGGGAAGCCGAGGTCGCGTTCACCGTCGACGACGACCAGCAGGGGCGCGGGTTGGCAACACTCTTGCTCGAGCATCTCGCGGTTGTCGCGCGTGGCAACGGCATCCACGTCTTCCTCGCCGACACGCTCGCCGACAACATGAAGATGTTGAACGTCTTCGCCGCCGCGGGGTGGGTGAGTGAACGGCACTTCGAGCAGGGAACGGTTCGGGTCCGGTTCAACATCGACTCGACGACGGCATCGATCGATGCGGTCGAAGGGCGAGAGCGCCAAGCCGAGGGCGCGTCGATCGCCCGCTTGATGGCGCCTCGATCCATAGCCGTCATCGGCGCGAGTCGGCATCCCGGAAGCATCGGCTATGAGCTCTTCCGGAACCTGCTCGCCTTTGGTTTCGAGGGGCCGGTGTACCCGGTCAATCCGACGGCGGCATCGGTGGCCGGCGTGCGCGCCTACCCGACCCTGCTCGATGTTCCCGACGCGGTCGACCTCGCCGTGATCGTGGTGCCGGCGGGCGCGGTTCCCGACGTCGCGCGCCAGTGCGCCGACAAGCACGTTCGGGGCATGGTCATCATCTCGGCCGGGTTCGCGGAAGCCGGATCCGACGGCAAGGCGGTGGAGCGCGCGTTGGTGATGGCCGCGCGTCGCAACGGCATGCGCGTGATCGGCCCGAACTGCCTCGGCGTCGTGAGCACCGCGCCGGGAGTGCGGATGAACGCGACCTTCGCACCGGATCCACCGGTCGCCGGCAATGTTGCGTTCCTTTCGCAATCGGGCGGACTCGGCATCGAGTTGATGAGCCAGGCCGCGAGCCTCGGCATCGGCATCTCCGACTTCGTCTCGGTCGGCAACAAGGCCGACGTCAGTGGCAACGACCTCTTGCAGTACTGGGCCGATGATCCGCACACCGACGTGATCCTGATGTACCTCGAATCGTTCGGGAACCCGCGCAAGTTCGCCCGCCTCGCGCGTCGTATCGCCCGTACCAAGCCGATCGTGGCGGTCAAGAGCGGACGCTCGGCGGCCGGGAGTCGCGCCGCGTCTTCTCACACGGCTGCGCTGGCATCGCCCGACGTCGCGGTCGATGCGCTCTTTCGTCAGGCGGGCGTGATCCGGGTCGACACCCTCGACGAGCTGTTGGCGACCGCGATGCTCCTCGCGCACCAACCGGTGCCGGCCGGGCGGCGCGTCGCGATCGTCAGCAACGCCGGCGGTCCCGGCATCCTCGCGGCAGACGCGTGCGCCGGAGCTGGGCTCGAGGTACCCGAGCTGAGCGCGTCGACCCAGGAAGCGCTCCGCGTCCTCGTCGCGCGCGACGCAACCGTCCGCAACCCGATCGACCTCGTCGCGGGTGCGACCGCCGAGCAGTTCGAGCAGGCGTTGCGCACGGCATTGCAGGACGACGGCATCGACGCGCTGCTCGCAATCTTCGTACCGCCGCTCGTTACCCGCGCCGAAGACGTGGCCCGCGCGATCGCCGGCGCGGCGGAGGTGGCAGGCGACAAGCCGGTCGTCGCCTGCTTCCTCGGTCAGGCCGGTGTGCCGGCCGAGTTGCGGGGTGACGATCGCGGTGGCGTCGGCTCGCGTCGCACGATCCCTTCGTTCGCGTTTCCCGAAGCCGCCGCGCATGCACTGGGACGAGTCGCGGGCCTCGCCGATTGGCGCCGGCGGCCCGTCGGCGATGTTCCGGTGTTCCACGATGTCGATGTCGTGGGTGCCCGCGCGATGGTCCGCACCGTGCTCGATGCCCATCCCGACGGCGCCTGGCTCGACCAGCGCGAAGCGGGTTTTCTGCTGGCCTGCTTCGGCATTCCCGTTGTGGAGTCCTCCACGGTCACGAGCGCGGAGTCTGCGGTCGCCGCCGCCGACGAGCTCGGGTATCCGGTCGCGCTCAAGGCGGGCGCGCCCGAGCTCGTGCACAAGACCGATGTGGGCGGTGTCGCGCTCGATCTCCGTGACGCTGCGGCGGTCGCGGATGCGTTCACGGAGATGGCGCGAACGCTCGGCGCCGCGATGGGCGGCGCAGTTGTCCAGCAGATGGTGCCGCCCGGCGTCGAGACCATCGTCGGCGTCACCCACGATCCGTCGTTCGGGCCGCTCGTGTTGTTCGGCCTCGGGGGTGTGACCGCGGAGCTGCTGGCCGATACTTCCCTGCGCATCGTCCCGATCACCGACGAGGACGCGCGCGAGCTGGTCCGGTCGTTGCGAGGCTCACCGCTCTTCTTCGGGTATCGCGGCCGACCGGAAGTCGCAGTCGATGCGCTCGAAGACGTGTTGCTGCGTGTCGGCTACTTGGCCGACGAGCTGACCGAGATCTCCGAGATGGACATCAACCCGGTCGTCGTCGGCGCCGATGGAGTGATCGCGGTCGACGTGAAGATCCATGTCGCACCGGCGCCCGAGCGGCTACCGGCGGACTTCCGCCGTATGCGGCTCTGATCGGAGCCGGTAACGACAGGCGTTCCGAGCAGGTCGTGCGGCCAGTTAGCCTGGGCAGGTTCGTTCTCGGCGGAATCGATCAAGAGGTGTTCTTGCTCCGTCGTGGCGAGTCCGGACCGACCCTGGGCGGCGACGCGTCCCCAGTGGTCCTCGAGCGTGCGAACGTCGCACCCCGCAAGGTCGAGCTCGGCCTGCCCGGTGTGCACATTGGCGCCGGCGATCACGTGTGCGCGTTCCACCGCTCCGGCAAGGGCGCCGACGTTCTCCTCCCGTACGTGCGCGCCGGGGTTGCCGCGGGCGACCGGTGCATCTGCCTCGTCGACGCCGCCGAATCACAGACGTTGCAGTCGCTCACCGGGAAGGTGGCGACCGAGTTCGCCGCGACCGAGATCTGGACACCGTCGGAGAGCTACCTGCGGGACGGCGACTTCCGCCTCCCTCGGATGATGTCGTTCTGGGAAGAGCGCGTCGGCAGTGCAATCGACAGCGGCGGCTTCGAGTTCGTCCGCTCCGTCGGCAACATGAGCTGGGCGCTCGACACCAAGACCGAAGCGCGGGAGCTGGTTGCGTACGAGTCGGAGCTGAATCGGTTCCTACCTCGCTACCCACAGGTGATGCTGTGTCTCTACGATCTCGACCAGTTCAACGGTGAAGTGCTGATCGGGATCCTCGAGACCCACCCGCTGGTGTTGCTCGCGGGCATGGTCATGGAAAACCCCTACTACATCGAGCCGGATCAGATCCTCAGCGCAATCGGCAGTTCACCCGCCGATGACGGGATGCGTTCGGCCATGAGGACGATCAACCTCAGCTCGGCGCAAGCCCGTTTGCACGCGCTGCTCGTGCTCGCGATGTTGATGGCGGAGAGCGTCGAAGAGGACAAGATCGTGCAACTCGGTCTCATGGCTGTTCCCGCGCTGGCGCCCTGCCGGCCGGTCGGCGTGCACATGGTCAACGAAGGTGGTTGGGATCTCGGCCCGGCGCCCGATCTCTCCCGCGACCCGCTCCGATCGCTCGCCGACCAGTTGTCCGACCTCGCCCCGCACGGTGGGCGCGTGCAGATCGAGGGCGAGGCGTGGGCGTGGGCCTTTCCGCTCACCAGTCTCGGCGGCCGCGTCGGCGATCTGGTGGTGGCCGCGTCGGCCGAGCCGACCGAAGAAGAGTTCTTCGTCTTGAGAGCGCTGGCGCGCAAGATGGGCGTCGCGATCGCGCAGGCCCGATTGCACCGGCGGGAAGCGCACGCGAACCGCGAGCTGCGGGTTTCGCTGATCGAGCTCGAGCACACGCGCGCGGAGAGCCAGGAGGCGCGAGCCGCGGCGGAGACCGCGAGCTTGGCGAAGAGTGAGTTCATCGCCGCGATGAGCCACGAGCTCCGCACTCCACTCAACGCCGTCCTCGGCTTCGCGCAGCTGTTGGACATGTCGGAGGAGCGGCCGCTTGCGGATCGCGAGCAGATCGACCACATCCTCGAGGCCGGCCGTCATCTCGAGGAGTTGACCGACCAGGTGCTCGACATCGCCCGCATCGAAGCGGGACACCTGGATCTCGTCCCGGTGCCGACGTCGTGGGAGGAAGCCGCGGCCGAGGCCATTGCGCTCGTCCGGCCGCCGGCCGCCGCGCGCGACATCTCACTCGAGTGCACGACCCCGGCGGCGCCCGACCTGCTGGTCCTCGCCGACAAGCTCCGGCTCCGGCAAGTGCTCCTCAACCTGCTTTCGAACGCGGTGAAGTACAACCGCGACGGGGGCACGGTCACCGTCGAGGTCGGCGACCCACCGGATTCGCCGGGGATGGTGCGCACGCGCGTGCACGACACCGGCCGGGGGATCGCGCCGGATCGCGTCGACCGGCTCTTCGTGCCATTCGATCGGCTCGGCGCGGAGACGACCGGAGCGCCCGGCGCGGGGCTCGGGCTCGCGCTCACCAAGGGACTGGTCGAGTCGATGGGCGGCGCGATCGGCGTCGAAACCGTCGTCGGCGTCGGCAGCACCTTCTGGTTCGACCTTCCGACCGTTGTCCTCGACGTTCACGCGCCCGACGTCGTCTTCCCCGAGCCGGAGCCCGAGGCCCAGCCGGGACGCGGCGATGCGACTGTCGTCGTCATCGACGACAACGAGGCCAATCTGGATCTGCTGCGCCGGGTGCTCGCGATGCGCCCTCGCATACGCGCCGTCTTCGGCCGCGACGGCGAGGAGGCTCTCTCCCTGGTGTCCACCGAGCTCCCGGATCTCGTCCTCCTCGACATGCACCTTCCGCTCATCGGGGGCGGTGAGGTCTTGCGCCGGATCAAGGCCGATCCGGCGACGGCCCAGGTTCCGGTGGTGGTCCTCTCCGGCGTCGCCGACGCGGAGTCCATCCGGCGCACCCGCCAGGACGGAGCCGACGGGTATCTCACGAAGCCCTTCGACGTCCACGAGCTCCTGGATCTGACCGACCGGCTGCTCGCGGCGCACGCTCAGGTCGGCGCCGGTTCGGCCGATGCAGACTCGGACGAGTCCTCTGTGTGAGGATCCGCGCGCCCCGGCGGGCGAGGCAGGTCAGTCGATGCATCGAGATGCTGCAGTGGCGGAAGCCACGTCGTGGCGTCTTCTCCCACCCGCCGCCGTCGGTCAGCTCGCCCACGACTTCCGCGGCTGCATCCACGTGATCCGCGGGCACGCCGAGCTCCTCCGCGCCGAGGCCGCCGACGAGCAGTCGAACGAGAGCGCCTCGTACATCGTCGACGCGAGCCGCCTGCTCGGCGGTCTGTGCGAGGACATCATCGACTTTCTGCGTCTGCCCGTCATCGCAGTGGGCGAGCCGGCAGTGCTCGCGCTCGACGATCTCGCGCTCTCACTGTCGATGCTCGCCATCGACCACGGCGTCGGGCTCCGAATGGTCGAGGCCGACAGCACCGAGAAGTCGATCGAGGTGCACCCGACCGTTCGACGCGTCGTCGCGCACGTGCTCGAGCACGCAGTACGCACGGCGCCGTCGGACACCACGATCGCGCTCGCCGGCCGCTCGACTGATTCGTGCGCGATCGCGGTGGCGCCGGTGAGCACGAACGTCGTGGACAGCGACGGGGTCGTCGCGGTGGCGGCCGAGTTGCTCGCGGCCCACGGCGGACACATCTCGGTTTCCGGCGAACGGATGGAACTGCTCGTCCCGATAGTCGGTGAGGCCTCGTGACCAACGCGCGCATTCTTGTGGTCGATGACGACGAGCAGAGCCGCGCCCTCGTGCGCATCGCGCTCGAACGCGAAAGCTTCGCCGTTCTCGAAGCGAGCGACGGCGCGGAAGCGCTGGATCTCGTCGCGAGCGAGTCTCCCGATCTCGTCGTCCTCGACGTCAACCTCCCGTCGCTGGGTGGCTTCGACGTGCTCGCGCAGATGCGATTGGTGCACTCCGTGCCAGTGATCATGGTGACCGGGCGCGACGGCGAGACCGATCGCGTGCTCGGGTTGGAGTTGGGTGCTGACGACTATGTCGTCAAGCCGTTCGCCCCGCGCGAGCTCACGTCGCGCGTGCGGGCGATCCTGCGCCGATCGTCGCCGGCGAGCAGTGAGGAGCATCTCGACTTCGTCGGGCTCCACATCGATCTCACCAGTCGCGAGGTGAAGGTGGAAGGCCGCGCGGTCGGCCTGACGACCAGGGAGTTCGAGTTGCTCTCGTTCCTCGCATCGTCGCCCCGGCGCGTGTACTCACGGGCGCAGCTGCTCGAGCGAGTGTGGATGTCGGCGGTGGAATGGCAGGACCCGGCAACCGTCACCGAGCACGTGCGCCGCATCCGGATGAAGATCGAACCCGATCGCGACAGCCCGCACCACATCCGTACGGTGCGCGGCGTCGGCTACGCGTTCGATCCGTAGGCCGGCCCGAGACCGGCGCCCAGGTCGGACGTCATTGTCCTACCTGGACGAGGGTCTCGAACCAATCGGGCTCGGTGAGCGCACGGTGGAGCTCGAGCACGTCAACGAGGTTCAACTTCGGCCCGGCGTGTCGCTCGTCGAGCTCGGCCGGGTAGCGCCAGGTCTCGAGGCGCACACCGATCTCGACCGCGTCGAGCGCGCGAGCTGCGCTCGTTTCCTCGACGGTCGGCAGGTCACAGTCGGGACAGGTGAAGCGGTACGACCACTTGTCGTCGTCGAGGCAGCCTCGAATCGTCACCTCGTCGACGGGTATCCGGATCTGGCCGCAATCCCGGCAGTTCACGATGATGTGTGTGTTGCGGTCCATGCCGAGCTCCCGGTCGGGGGTTGGTTGTGCAATCAGTCTCGGCATCGTGTCTCACCCCTCACCCTTGCCCGCCACAACACTCACCCAACTGCACAAACCCCACGACCCACCGCCCGCGCGAGGCGATCGAGCGTTTGATCGGGCTCCGCGGTGACGTCTGCCCACGTCACCTGGACGACTCGCCATCCCGCGGCTTCGATGGTCGCGAGCCGTCCGCGATCACGCTTCCAAGCCAGGCGAGAGCCGTGGTGCTCGAACCCGTCGCACTCGCATCCGACTCGGGCGCTCGGCCACGCGAAGTCGAGCCGGAACCGGCCGACGGGATACTGACGCTGTGCGGTCGGAAGAGAGCTTCCTCGAACCAGGCGCGCCAGCTTCACCTCGAGTCGCGACTCCATCGCGCGCGACCTGGGTACCTGCGCCGCGAGGAGCCGTCGAACACGGGCCGAACCGGCCCGTCCCTTGCCGCAGAGCTCGTCCGTCCGCCGGGAGAGCGCGGTTGCCGTCGTCAGCCCCATGCGCCGCGCCTGCTCGAATGCCGTCTCGAGGATCTCGTCGCCGAGCAACGCCGCACAGTCGATGATCGTGCGCGTCGCCGAGGTACACCGAATCCCGTCAACAACCACGACGTCCGTGGTGGACAGCTTCGCGAGACGATGAACCGTGATCTTGTTTCCTCGCAACCCGAGCGTCGACGGCACCGTCAAGTGCAAGCCATCGAAGCGAACTGCGTCGAGGCGTAACAATCGACCGGCAGTCGTGTGTGAGATAGCCGACTCCGTTCCGCCCCACAACACAGCAGCCATCGCGCGTTGGCGTCCGGTGATCGGCGTGCCGGCCAGCCGATAGACGCCGCGGAACACCTCCTCCCAACGACCCGTGATCACCCGGCGAGTCATGGACTCGTCGGAGAGACCGGCGTCATGGGCCTGCCCACGCGAGAACACGCCGAACTGTCGGCGCGCAATCACCGCGATCGCCTGGTCCGCCTTGTTCATTGTGCGAACGCCTCCGGAAATCGACCTCAAACGCACGGAGAACGAGGAAGAACCGGAGGAAGAGCGGAGGGAGGGCCGGGGGAGGGCGCGGGGATCGCGGCTGACCGTACCATCGGCGCGTGGAGTTGGGGTTGTTCGGCATCAACATGGGCGCGGCGAGTGGGCCGGTGGAGTTGGCCGCGACCGCGCGGGCGGCTGAAGCCGCGGGGTTCGAATCGCTGTGGGCGGGGGAGCACGTCGCGCTTCCCGATCCACAGGTGCCGCCGTCGCCGATGGCCCCGCAAGATCCGGCGCTCGATCCGCTCCTCGCGCTCACCTGGGCGGCGGCGGGCACGTCGACCATCCGCCTCGCGACCGGCATCGTCATCCTCCCGCAGCGCAATCCGGTCGTGCTGGCGAAGCAGGTCGCATCCCTCGACCGGTTGAGCGCAGGACGCGTCACGCTCGGCGTTGGTGTCGGCTATCTCGAGCCGGAGTTCCGAGCGATCGGTGCCGACTTCGAAAACCGGGGCGCGGTGACCGACGAGTACCTCGACGCCATGGATCACCTCTGGTACGACGAGCATCCGGAGTTCCACGGCCGATTCGCCGACTTCGCCGGCATCGACGCGTACCCGCGTCCGGTGCAGCGGCCAATCCCCATCGTCATCGGTGGCCATTCGCGGCCGGCGTTCCGGCGTGCGGTCGCTCGTGCTCAGGGTTGGTACGGGTTCGCGCTCACACCCGAGGCGGCGGCCGCGGCAATCGCCGGACTCCGCGCCGCCGCGGACGACACGCCACGATCGGACGACCTCAGTGGGCTCGAGCTCACGGTGACACCGCGCGGCCGGCTGACGAAGGAGAAGGCCGCGGCCTTCGCCGAGCTCGGGGTTCACCGCCTGGTGCCGTTCCCACCGCCGACGCCGGATGGCATCGCGCGGACGATCGACGAGGCGCGGGAAGCAGTGGCGGACCTGTGACGCTTAGTTGCCGAACCAGCGCGCGCGGCGCGTCGCTCCGAACTGCTCCTTCGAGGCGGCGAGCTCGCGTGACGGCTCACTGAATGTTCCGACGGGCGCCGGTCCGCTCAAGAAGTTCACCTCGAACTTCGCGACCTCCTTGCCACCGAACTCGATGTAGCACGTCGCCGCGCCCGCGTACGCGTCGGGTTCGTCACCGCCGCGGAATCGGTGGATCAACACATCGGCGACGGTACCGGCCTCGCCTTCGGCAATCACACCCACACGGGGAACGGGCGCGCTCGTGATGTCGCCGACCGCGTACACGTCGGCGAACCGGGTCGCGAACGTCGTGTGGTCGACCGGGATCCAGCCGTCGACGGTGAGGCCCGACGCCTCGACGACCGCCGGCGCGCGGTGGACCGGGATACCCAGAAAGAGGTCGTAGGAGATCGTGCGCCCGTCACGCAACGTCGCGTTCTTGGTTGCGGGATCGAGGCTCGTGACGACCGATTCGGGCCAGAACTCGATGCCGCGGTCGGCCAGACCGGCGAGGATGATGGCCGACGCTTCGGGCGAGATCGGGATCGGCACTCCCATCGGGCTCAGGACCTTGATCGTTGTCGCGTCCCGCTTGCCGCGCCTGACGAGAAGGTCGTGCAGCATCATCGCCGCCTCGAACGGGGCGGCCGGGCACTTGAAGAACGGACCGAGCACGCTGACGATCGCATCGCCGGCATCGAAGGTGGGCAGAACGTCACGGAGCTCGAGCGCACCCTTCACGGTGTAGAACTCGTTACCGCCATCGACCAGACCCGGCGTCGCCGCGGGATCGAGATCGGCGCCGAGCGCGACCACGAGCACGTCGGCGTCGTAGGTGTGGGCATCGGTGACAACGCGGCGCGCGACGGGATCGATCGATGTGACGACCTCTTGCCGGAACTCGACTGCGGTCTTGGCGATGTCGCGGTAGTACAACCGCACGCCGTCGATGGTCTTCCGGCCGAACATCACGTCGAGCTTCGAGTACCCGAAGACGAAGGAATCGCTCTGGTCGATGAGCGTGACCTCGACCGCCTCCGGTACCGCTTCGGACAGCCGCGTCGCGAGCTCGAGGCCCCCGAACCCGGCTCCCAGGATGACAACTCGGGATTTTGCGTTCACGGCGGCTGATCGTATCGACCGCGTGCGTCACCGGGTAGCCGAGGAGAGGATCCGGTCGAGGTCTCCGGCGAGCGCGCCCTCGGAGAACCGCTCGACGAACACTGCACGCGCCTGCGCACCGGCGTCCAGGCGCGCCGGCCCGCGCAGCTTGCGCACCGCGTCGGCCAGTGCGTGCTCGTCGCCGACCGGTACCGTCACGAGCGCGTCGCCGAAGGCGGTCTCGATCGCCGGGGTTGCCGCGGTGATGATCGCCCGGCCCGCGGCCGCACACTGGAACACCTTGTTGGGAACGACACGCGCCGCCTTGTCGCTCGTTCCGAACACGCCGAGGCAGATGGACGCCGCTCCGATTGCCGCCGCGAGCTCGTCCTCGGCGACGGGCTCGTCGAACTCCATGTTGGTGAGCGCGAGCGAGCGCGCGAGCGCTTCGGCCTTCCCGCGCTCCTGGCCGTCGCCGATCAACCGAAAGGCGCGATCGTCGTCGGTGAGCAGCGCGGCCGCGCGCGCGACAGTCTCGAAGCCGTGCAGCGGGATATACGTGAGGTACCAGAGGATGGACGCGTCGTCGCCGGGATCGGGCTCCTCCGGGAACCGGGACTCCTCGGCTCCCACCCACAGCACCGCGAAGTGCCAGCGCCCTCGACGGGTGAAGCGTGCGAAGAACTCGGCGTGCTCGGGCGTGTCGACGACGACCATTCGCACGCTCCAGCACGCGAGCACGTCGAGCGCGCGGATCGCCAGCGCGACCGGCGATCGCCGGCTGCGCAAGCCGCGGTCTATCACGACGGTGTCGTAGAGCGAGATGAAGACGTCGAGCACGGCGGGGATGCGCCGGATCCGCGCGATCGGACCGAGCACGCAAGCATCGAGATGGCCGGGATACAGGAACACGATGACGTCGGGTCGTTTACAGGTCGCGAGGTAGCGCGCGCCGTGCCACAAACCGCGGAGCGCGCCGCCGAGCATGCGGATCGGTGAGCCCGCGGCGGCGCGATCGGCACCCCACGATCCGACACTGCGCACCTCGACGTCGTCGCCGAGGCGATCGAGCAGCCGGAGCCACTGCCGGGAGCGGGGCGTGTCGGGATCGAACGTCCCGATCACCAGGACGCGGCGGGGCGTCACTCCGAACGACGCGCGAGCACGACGTATCCGGTACCGATGTTGGTCGCGGCGAATGGACGCTGCAGCAGTCGACCGGGTGCGGCAATCGTCGCGAACGCGATCGCGGCAACTTTCTGCCGCGGCTGCATGAACCGTCCGCTGCCCGACGAGCGTTCCTCAGGGGTGTCGGAGCCGGTCACCTGCTTGCCCGCGACGCGTTTGGCAACGGTGTTTCGCGCGCGCTGGAGCACCTGCCCGAGCCCGGCGCCGTAGCTGCTCAGCCGCACGACGTCGAAGCCCGCGTGATTGAGGACGTCAGTGAGCGTCGACTGCTCGTAGCGGCGGTAGTGCCCCACGAGCTCGTCGGCGGCGCCATAGTCGTCTTCGTGCGCGGGCACGCTCAACAGCAGCCAACCCGACGGGCGCAGATACTCGCGCCACTGCTCGAGCGCCTTTTGGTCCTCGCCGATGTGCTCGAGCACCTCGAACGCGCACACCGCGTCGAACTGCTGGTCGTCGACCTCCTCGAGCTGCTCCACGATCCGGCCGCGACCGGCGGTGAGGCGCGCGCTCGCGGCGGCGCGGGAGCGAGCGTCGGGTTCGACGCCGGTGTAGGTGAAATGGCTTGCCAGCCAGCTGCCGAGCCCGCCTTCACCGGCACCGACCTCGAGCACGGTTGCCGGCTTGGCCGTGCGGAGGTCTCGGCGGATGCTGTCGAAGCGGAGCCAGGCGTTGGTCGTCAACGTGGGCCTGGTCGTGTCGGTCGCGCTGCGGACCGGCAAGCCGTATCGATGCAGGAGCGGCAACGAGATCGCGGTGCCGACCACGCGGTCACGCTCGGAGATGTCGCCCCGCCACTCCTCGTCGGGCTTGATCGTGATCGCGCCACTCGTCATGCGCACCGGGTTGCCGCCGACCGAGTGCGTCGGCGCGATCGTCGCCGCATCGGAGGTGAGGAATTCGAGGCCGCCGGCGGGCTCGTCGACGAATGCGGCGAGCTTGCGGAGGACTCCGGCGGGATCACGGGCCATCTCGTCGTACTGGACGACCTCGACCGAGCGCCGGCGGCCGATCAGCTCGACCACGAGATTGCGCGCGAGCCAGCTGGTGGTGGAGAACGCGGCGCTGAACTTGGGCATGTACTCGACGTCGTCCCGGTCGGTCGTCACCTTGGAGCGCTTCCACGAATAGACGACCGCGCGCGGATCGCGGATGACCTGGGCCACCCGCACGTCGACGCCGGGCACGAGACCCAGCGCGACCGGTTCGATCGGCAGGCGCGAGGAGTCGACAACCACGCGCGCGCCGGTGACGTGCGCGATCGCGCGGTACACGGCCGACGACGCGGTGGTGTACCGATCGAGCGGCTCCCAACGCCGGCGCGCAGAGGGCTTCGCCCGCAGCAGCCGGAGCAGGCGCG
>JBBQER010000099.1:0-13487 GCA_038320885.1 Acidimicrobiia bacterium | reverse complement strand
TTGCAACTTCCTCCGAGAGGCGTCCTTGCTGGTACCGGACGACGAAGCGATGGAGAAGATATGCGCCGTCGGAGAGCTGCTCGAGCTCATGACCGCGAAGCGCGGCGCCGCGGGCCAACTGTTCTCCGACGGCAAGATCTCCGTGCATGATTGCCTGCGTCGCCCGCAGAGCCATCGACCAGTAAATGTCGCGCGCTACCGAACGAGCGGGCCGATTGCTCGTAGACGTAGATGGACCTTTCGAATTCGGCGATCTCTCGGTTCTCGAGCAGCGTGTTGAGAAGTGCGCGGAGAGTACGCAGACCGATCTCTCTCGTGGCGGGCGACACCGACGCGAGTCTGTAGGCCCGGCGCGCGAGCGCGAGTCGTTCGTGACGCGCCTCGGGATAGTGCGTCCACGAGAGATGCACTGCGAGAACCGCGGCCGCGAGCGTTTCCGCGTCGCCGAGCTGGTGCGCGATGGCGAGCGCCTCGCTCGCGACGCGCCGCTCGCGATCGTGATCGCTGTAGTACACGTCGGAGGCGATACCGGTCAGGACTCGCACGCGGCGCTTGTGATCGGACGGATCGATGCCGGGAAGTGCTTCCTCGAGCAGGACCAGGGCATCGGGTTTCAGCACCGACCCGTCGGCCCACGGGCCGTCGGCTTCCAGCGCGACGTCGGCCAGCAATGCGGCGTCCCCGGCCCGACGCGCACAGGTTGCGGCCGCGAGGAGGGCTTCCCGCGCTCGTTCGATCTGCCTGTCATTCGCCCACGCTCGGCCGAGGGCGAGCTGCAATCGGCCCATTTCGGCGCGTCTCGGATCTTCGGCATGGAGACGGATCGCCTGTTCGTACCAGCGCGCGGCTTCACCGAATGCGAACCGCTGGGTGGCATCGTCAGCTGCGCGCTCCGCGTGGACGGCTGCCTCGCGGTGCAAACCGAGCGGCGCCGCCTCGAGGTAATGATGCGCGATATCGGCGCTCCGACGCGTTGACCCCGCGTCATTCCGGTCGAGGGATCGGTGTTCGATGATCCGTGCGATTCGCAGGTGCAGCTGCCGGCGTTCGGTCTCGGGAATTGTCGCGTAGACCGCGTTGCGAACGACCATGTGCGGAAACAGGTAACGATCGACCTGCTGGGAGTCCTCGACGAGCAGGCGCGCCGCCAGACCCTCCTCGAGCGCTTCGAATGCGACCTCGCGCGACAGCTCGCAGATCGCCGCCAACGCGTCGACGGTCAGGTCGCGCCCGACTGTCGCGGCCGCGCACATCACACGGTTTGCGTGCACGGTGACGCGCGCGAGCCTGCGATTCACCAGAGCGCGAACACCTGCCGGCGCGATCTCTGTGATGGTTTGGGATAGCTCCGTGGTGCTGCCGAGGTTCACGACCTGCTCGTCGAGCTCGCGCAAGAGCTCACGCAAGAAGAGCGGATTGCCGCCGGTAACGTCGTGCAACGTGACCGCAAGCTCCACGAGGGTGTGCATGGTTTCGGGTGGTGCAGTCGCCCGCACGAGCGCTCGCACCTCGTGGTCGTCGAATCCCGAGAGCTCGATCTTGCTCCGCCGCCCGGTTCGCGCGAGACGCTCGATGAGCTCGGACCGTTCCGTGTCGACCTCGTCCCGGTAGGTCGCGATCACGAGCATGCCCTCGAGCTCCGGATGACGCGCGAGGTGACGGATCAGCCGGAGTGTCGGGCGATCGGCCCAGTGCAGGTCTTCCAGGACGAGCACGGCGGGCCGCGATACGAGCGCCGCCGTCGTCGTCGCGATCGCCTCGAAGAGCCGGTACTGCGCCCCTTCGATTTGGGCGTCGCCATCGGTTTCGGATCGCGCGGCGACGACCTCGGGAAGGAGAACGGACAGTGCCGCCGGAAGCGCCGACTGCTGCCGAGGTCCGAGCGGCTCGACCAGAGCGCGCAAGATCTCGGCGACGGGCTGATAGTCGCCGGTGGGCTCGGGATCACAATGCCCGACGAAGGGCACCGCGCCGGCACGTTGGGCGCGATCGAGGAACTCCTCGATGAGCGTCGTCTTGCCGACCCCGGCCGGGCCCGAGACGAGGATCATCTCCGCCGGTCCGTCGCCTGGCCCGCCGAGCGCATCGAGGAGCTTGGCGACCTCTGCCCGCCGGCCGATGAAGCGCCCGATCGGAGCGCGTCCCAGCGTCATTGTCTGCGACGGCCTGCGGCCGGGAGCGAAGTCGAGGTTCGACCTCTGCAACAGCACGTCTTCCTCGAGGCGCCGGAGCTCGGGCGAAGGCTTGAGTCCGAGGTCTTCGTCGAGCCGGCGCGCGAGTTGCGCATAGGCGCGCAACGCTTCGGACTGGCGTCCTCCGCGGTAGAGGCCGACCATCAGGCTCGCGGTCAGCCGTTCCCGCCACGGGAACTGGTCGAGCGCGGCGGCGACGAGGTCGACCGCCAACGTGTGGTCGCCGAGCGCTAGTCGCGCGTCGGCGAGCTCCTCGATGGCAATGGCGCGCAGATCGTCCAGTCGGGCGATCTCGGCTGCGGCCGCGGCGGCGTCGCGGACCGCGGCAAGTGGGGGCCCTCGCCACAAGTCGAGCGCCTGGGTGAGCTGCGGGACTGCACACGCGGGATCGCCGCCGACGACCGCTTCGCGGGCGAGCACGACGAGCCGCTCGAAGCGTTGTGTATCGAGCTCGTCGGGCTCGACCCGGAGCACGTAGCCGTGGGGTCCGTACGGAAGGCGAGCGCTGGGCGCGCTCGGGTTGCGATCGAGCTCGAGCACCTGGCGGATGCGGCCGATGTGCACCCGCAGAGCCGTCGACGCGCTCGGCGGCGGCGTGCCCTGCCAAAGCTCCTCGATCAGCTGTTCGGGGGTCACGGGCCGGTTCGGACGGATGGCCAGCAGCGCGAGCAGCTCGCGGGGCTTTTCGCCGCGCACCTGCACCGGCGAGCCGTCGTGCCGCACCTCGATCGGTCCGAGGACTCGCAGCTCCAACCTCGTCCCCCACGTCTCTGCCGAGTGCCAAACCGTACATCGGCCCCCGGCCCGCCCGCGAGGGGCGTTTACGGGATGTTTACGGGCATGCCGTACACCTGACAGCAGCGAATCTCGCCGCTGTAATTCCGATCGCCCGGTGGGGCGTCCGACCCCGGCCCATCGCGGCCGCAGACATGGAGTGCGACATGGCGACGCCGGCTTCGATCTCTCATTGGTCGCGATCGATGAGCCCCAATCTCATGGGTCGCGACCGATGAGCCCCCCCGAAGAAGCCCTCATCATCGCGGCGAATGCCGCCCTGGCCGATCCGAACTTTCGGGCCAGCCTGCGCCAGATGCATGCCGAGGGCTATCCGCTGGTCCGGATCGTCGAGGCGCTCGGGCTCGACGACGACATGAACGACCGTATCCGCGGGATCCTCGAGTCGCTGCCGGACGACGTCGTCGCCGGAATCCGTACGGCCGTCGTCGCGATGCTCGACAGCACCGACCACACGCTGCCGGTGGTTTGTACGGTTGACGGCGACCAGCCGGTCTCGGTCGAGGTCTCCCCGGAGAAAGGCAAGCCGACGATTCACGTTCGGCCCGCGAAGGCCTGAAGCGCTGCAGTTCTCGACAGGGGGAGGGATTCGTGTCAGTCAGACCCCGGATCCGCGTCACGGCATCGAATGGTCCGACCACGCTCTACGGCGCCATTACTGTCGACCGCTATCTGCGAGCCCTCGAGGGAGTGCTCCGGCTCGGTCCGGCGGTCTTGGACGCACTGGAGCGCGAGTTCATCTATGTCGCCAAGAGGTTCGCCTCGCTGCGAGGCATCAGTTACGAGGCGTGGCGTGAGGTCGGCGTGTCCGAAGCCGTGTTGCGACGCGCCGACATCCAACAACTCGAGGTCGTCGCCGGCTAACCGACCATGCGCGCGCTGCTGATCAGCTTGGCCGCGATCGCGGTCCTCTACTGCGTGGCGCTGCTGGTGCTGGTCGTGGTCGGGCGGCGCTCGGCCGCCAAAGAGATCGCGATGTTCCTTCCCAACGTGCTCGTGCTGTTCAAAGGGCTCGTACGCGACCCACGGGTGCCGCGGGGATCGAAGGTCCTGCTCTTCCTCGGCGCCGCGTGGGTCGCGTCGCCGATCGACCTGATCCCAGAGTTCATTCCGGTCCTCGGACCGCTGGACGACGCGGTCGTGGCCGCGCTGGTGCTGCGCCACGTCCTGCGGGTCGCGGGGGAGGACGTGATCGCCGAACACTGGCGCGGCGAGCCCGACACCCTGAACCGACTGCTTCGCTTCTCGGCACGACGACCTCGGCCGAGGTCGTAGCACTCCGTGATGGACCTCATGCGACTGTTCTCGAGACCTGACGGGACGTGTTGTCTACGGTTATCCGCGGGCGTCAGCCGGTGAGGATCACGCGTGCGATCGCGGCGTAGAAGATCAAGCCCGCCGCGATCACGAGCGCGTGGAACACCTCGTGGAATCCGAACACCGCGGGCATCGGATCGGGGCGGCGCGCCGAGTAGACGCGCGCACCGACGGAATACACCAGCCCGCCGACGGCGATGAGCGAGAACGTGACGACGCCGAGCTGGTGCCACAACACCGGAGTGAACGCGAGTGCCGTCCAACCGATGACGACGTAGAGGCCCGCGACGAGCCAGCGCGGCGCGTTGAGCCACAGCATCTGCACGACGATCCCGGCCAGGGCGAGAGGCCACACGACGCCGAGCAGGATGCGCGCGCTGCGCGTGTCGAGCCCCACGACGGCGATCGGGGTATAGGTCGCGGCGATGCCGACCAGGATCATCGAGTGGTCGAGGCGCCGGAGGCGTCGCTTCGTCGACGGGTTCCAACGGCCGCGGTGATAGCACGCACTCGCGGCGTACATTGCCGTGACGCCGACGGTGTACACGAGTGCCGCCCACCGCGCGGCCGTCGTATGAGCGAAGGCGACGAGCACGAGGCCGAGTACCGGAAAGATGAACGCGGCCACCTCGTGTGACGTGCCCCGCCAACGCGGCTTGACCTCCAGGGCAGGATCGTCCTCGTCTTCGGGCTCGTTCACCGTCGTCTTCCCAGCCCGACCCGACGGTGTCGGTCCCAATGCGTCACAGCCGAAGCGAGTGGCGGCCACTGGGCAGGACAGTGACGCCGCCCGATGGCGAGACGACGTCTGCCGTTGTCCCGGGCGGAACCTGCACCTCGACGTGCACTCTTGCGGCCCTATGCACCCTTGGCGAAGGTGCCTGCTGTCGTCCGGGCGTGTCGCCGGCGAAGCTCAATGAGGAACTCGACCGCGGCAGCAGCGACAATGGCCAGAATAGGTTCGATGGCGACACGATATCTGGCGTGACCCCAGAAAACGATGGCGAAGCAGAGCCAGTTTGCGACGACGAGAGCAAGGAGAGCGAGTAGCGCGGCGCGGCGTGCGGCCGAGAAGAACAGCGCGAAGATGCCGATGGGCAACAGCGCCGCCGTCGCGATCCAGGCTGCGTCAGCGGCAACGGTTCCAATGTCCACGGCTAGCGAAGGAACCGTCCTTTCATACCGCGGATATGGCGATGTGCGAACGGTGCTGTACTTAACCGAATAGTGGGGCATCGAGTAGAGCTCGCGTGTGCCGTACGCGATGTCGGCGACGAGAGCAAGCGGACGATGCGCGATTGCATCCCATCCCAAGCGGAAGGCGGTCCGGCTGGCCGCGGACTCGCTCAGCCCGTCCAGCGGCGTGTGACTGAGTTGAACCCAGCCGTATCCGCTGTCTCGATGGGCCAAATAGAAGTTGATTCCACCGGTGCTCGAAAGACCCACGCTGTGACCGACGACTGTTTCGTTCCGGACGTACCACGGCAGCAGGACCATCACGCACGCACTGACCACGACGACGGAGAGGCGTACGGCTCGTAGCCAGGATCCGGTGGCGAGCCGCAGGAGCGCGGGCGCGGCAAGCAGGTAGAAGACGCTCTCCGGCCTGACGAGGACCACTAGCCCAAACACAACGCCCGCGACCGCGGCCGGCACGACGCGAGTCACCCTGCACGAAAGGATCCAAGCACAGAGGACGAGAGGCAGCTGAAGGTTCTCCGAGCCGAGCACGACGGACCACATCACCAGCGTCGGCGCCACCGCGACCATGACGGCGGCAAGCAACGCGACTCGCTCGTCGAGACCGAGCCGGCGGCCGAAGCACCACGTCAGCGGAATTGCGGCGCACGATACGGCGACGCTCAGCAGGCTCAACCAGATGTCCGAACGTGACACGGCCATGCCCGCCGCGAGAAAGATCGGATAGCCCGGTGCTCGCCACGCGCTCGGTAGCCCGCCGCGCGTGTACTGGCCGGTCGTGAAGAGGCGCAGCGCGAGGCTGCGATAGCCCAGATAATCCGAGACAGGTCCCGGGTGTGCGTACCATCACCAACCGACGCGTATCGCGGCTCCGAGGGCGACGATGCAGATCAGCGTCCGGTGCCGAGAGGCGAGCGCCGCGACACGGAGAATCGCGCGTGGGGGATCGGCGCTGCCGTTGCGCCGTGTGCGTAACCGGGGGCTCACGACGGCATCCTGTCGCGCGAGCGTCGCGGCGCGGCAGCGAGGAGGCGCCGAGCGCTGCCGGTCGTCGATCCAGCCAAGGCCGACCTACTAGTTGACCGCCCTTTCGGGCGGGGGTTCGAGCAGGACCGCCGTGGTGGAGGCGATGGGGCTCGAACCCACTACCTCTTGCATGCCATGCAAGCGCTCTACCAACTGAGCTACGCCCCCAATGGGGGGATCACGTTACCAGTCGGCTACTACTCTCCGGCGCGTGACGGCGCGCGCTGACGACATTCCGAAACACCGCTATACCGCCGCGCTCGCCGGTGAGATCGAGCGCGTGTGGCAGGACCGCTGGGACGCCGAGCACGTGTTCTGGACTCCCAACCGCACCGGGTTGCTCGCCGAGGATCCTCGTGGCCTCGGCGATCGACCGAGTCGTGTCGTGCTCGACATGTTCCCGTATCCGAGCGGGATCGGTTTGCACGTCGGTCATCCACTTGGGTTCATCGCCACCGACGTGTACGCGCGCTTCAGTCGCATGGACGGCTACAACGTGCTGCACGCGATGGGTTACGACGCGTTCGGCCTACCCGCCGAGCAGTTCGCGGTTCAGACCGGCACCCACCCGCGCGTCACCACCGAGGCGAACATCGCGAACATGAAGCGCCAGATGCGCGTGCTCGGCCTCGGTCATGATTCACGCCGCGGCCCGGCCACGACCGACGTCGGCTACTACCGCTGGACGCAGTGGATCTTCCTGCAGATCTACAACTCGTGGTACGACGCCGACACCGATCGCGCGCGCCCGATCGCCGACCTCGTGCGCGACCTCGAGGCGGGAACGCGGCCGGCGCCCGACGGACGCGCCTTCTCGTCGCTCTCCCCGTCGGAGCAGCGCACGATCGTCGATTCCTACCGGCTCGCGTACATCGCCGAAGCGCCGGTGAACTGGTGCCCGGGTCTGGGCACCGTGCTCGCGAACTAAGAGGTCACCGCCGACGGCCGGAGCGAGCGCGGCAACTTCACCGTCTACAAGCGGCCGCTGAAGCAGTGGATGCTGCGCATCACCGCCTACGCCGACCGGTTGCTCGCCGATCTCGACCTGCTCGACTGGTCCGACTCCATCAAGCTCATGCAGCGCAATTGGATCGGGCGGTCGACTGGCGCGCTCGTGCGCTTCGCCGTGAGCGGCCACTCGGCCCTCGACATCGAGGTGTTCACGACCCGGCCCGACACGTTGTTCGGCGCGACCTACGTGGTGCTTGCGCCCGAGCATCCGCTCGTGAACACGATCGTGCCCGGCGAATGGCCGGAAGGGACGCTAACGGCTTGGAAAGGGACGTTCGGTCTCGACGTCGGACCCGCCGACGCGGTGGCGCGCTATCGCGAGTTCGCGGCCACCAAGTCGGAGCTCGAGCGTCAGGCGGAAGGGCGCGAGAAGACCGGCGTGTTCACCGGTGCGTTCGCGATCAACCCGACCAACCGCGAAGCCGTCCCGGTCTTCGTGGCCGATTACGTGCTGATGGGATACGGCACCGGCGCGATCATGGCCGTACCCGGCCAAGACATTCGGGACTGGGAGTTCGCCGAGGAGTTCGACCTCCCGATCATCCGTACGGTGCAACCTCCCGCGGACTTCGACGGGAAGGCGTATCTCGGCGAGGGCCCGGCGATCAACAGTGATTTTCTCGACGGCTTCTCGGTCGCCGACGCCAGGCGCGAGATCATCGCGTGGCTCGAACAACACGGCTACGGCGAGGGAACCGTCACGTACAAATTGCGCGACTGGCTGTTCAGCCGCCAGCGCTACTGGGGCGAGCCGTTCCCGATCGTGTACGACGACGCCGGGCCAATCGCGTTGCCGGAGTCGCTGCTGCCGGTCGAGCTGCCCGAGATGACGGACTTCGAACCCGCGACGTCGGACGATCCCGACGCATTGCCACAGCCGCCGTTGGCGCGTGCCGCCGACTGGGTCGAGGTCGAGCTGGAGCTCCCAGGTGCGGAGTGGGCAGGGTGCGGCGCGGGCCGGCGCACGTATCTCCGGGAGACCAACACGATGCCGCAATGGGCGGGTTCGTGCTGGTACTACCTGCGCTACCTCGATCCAACGAACGAGGATCGTCCGGTCGATCCCGCGGTCGAGCGCGAGTGGGCGAGGGGGACCCGTGGCGACGGTTCAGCCAAGACGGGTCTCGTCGACTTGTACGTCGGCGGGGTCGAGCACGCGGTGCTGCACCTCTTGTACGCGCGGTTCTGGCACAAGGTGCTCTACGACCTCGGTCACGTGTCGACGCTCGAGCCGTTCCAGAGGTTGGTGAACCAGGGAATGATCCAGGCCGCCGCGTACATCGACGCGCGCGGGATCTACGTGGAGGCGTCGGAAGTCGTCGAGCGCGACGGTGTGTTCCTGTTCGACGGCGCGCCGGTCACCCGTGAGTTCGGCAGGATGGGCAAGAGCTTGAAGAACGGGATCAGCCCCGACGACATCTGTCGCGACTACGGCGCCGACACGTTGCGGCTCTACGAGATGGCGACCGGGCCGCTCGACGCGTCGCGGCCGTGGAACACCTCCGACATCATCGGTGTGCACCGGTTCCTGCAGCGGCTCTGGCGGAACGTCATCGACGAGGAGTCGGGGTCGGCCTACGTGTCCAGCGGGACTCCGGACGACGAGACCAGGCGCGTCCTGCACCGAACGATCGCGGCAGTTCGTGACGACATGGCATCGATGAGCTTCAACACTGCGATCGCGCGTTTGACCGAGTGCAACAACCATCTGACCCAGGTCGTCGCGCGTGACGGATCCGCGCCCCGTGAGGTCGTGTTGCCGCTCGTGCTCCTGGTCGCGCCGCTGGCCCCGCACATCGCAGAGGAGTTGTGGTCACGCCTCGGTCACGCTGACACGCTCACCTACGAGCCGTTCCCGCCGGCCGATCCGGCGTGGCTCGTCGACGACACGGTCGAGGTGCCGGTGCAGATCAACGGCAAAGTGCGGGCGCGAATCGCGGTGGCCGCCGGCGCCGACGAGGCCGCCCACGAGCGGATCGCGCGCGCGGATCCGCGAATCGCCGCCCTGCTCGACGGCAAGGAGGTCCGAAAGGTGATCATCGTCCCCGGCCGCACCGTCAACTTCGTCCTCGGTTGACGATGCGTCGTAGCCCACACGATGTGTGGGTCACAGACGCATCACGTGACCCTGGTTGTTGACGTAGGGGCGGGGTAGGGTCGGGCTGCTTCCCTCGTTGCGCTTCCCCGCTGCTCGCGCGCGCTCCCGAGGGAAGCCATGTCCGATCCGTCTGTTGTCCCGCGCCCGGCCGCGTCGAGCGATCGGGCCGCGTTCGTGGAACGCCTGCGCGCCCTGCGCGGCGACGCGCGCGTCGGGATCGCGGTGCTCGTCTGCGTTTCCGTCGCGGCTGGGGTCGCGTGGTTCCGCGCCGGTATCGCGCCCGCGTCGCCGGCCGCGAAACCGGCGACGGCGTCCTCATCGACCGTCTTCACCACGACGACCTCGGCCGCGGTCACGACGACGACGGCGGGGGAGATTGTCGTCGATGTGGTCGGGGCGGTGCGCGCACCCGGAGTGGTCAGCCTGGCCGGCAACGCGCGGGTGCTCGACGCGATCCGGGCCGCGGGCGGCGCGACGGCCGGTGCCGACCTCCAGCGGCTCAACCTCGCGGCGAAGCTCGGTGACGGCGCGCGGGTAGCCGTGCCGCTCTTCGGTCAGCCGCCGCCGGCGATCGATCCCACCGCGGTGAGCGGCTCCGCCGACCCGTCAACTGGAGGCTCGACCGACGGGAACGGAGATCCGAGCGCGCCGGTCAACGTCAACACGGCGACCGAGGCCCAGCTCGAAGATCTGCCGGGAATCGGTCCGACGCTGGCGGCGGCCATCGTCGCGGAACGCGAGCAGAATGGACCGTTCCGCAGCGCCGACGATCTCACGCGCGTCCACGGCATCGGCGAGGGCCGCCTCGCGCAGCTCCGAGACTTCGTCGCGTTTTAGATGAACGAGCTCGGCGTGTTGCTCGCGCTCGCGGGGCTGATCGGCGGGATCCTCACCGGTGAGCACGGTGCGCCGCACGCAGTGACGGGTGTGTTGATCGTCGGTGGCATCGCGCTCGGGGCCGCGTGGTTCGTCGCCGGCGGAGCGCGGGTCGCCGTCGCCGTGCTCGCGCTGGCCCTGATCGGCGGCGCGCAAACCCAGCGCGCGCTCGACGGCCTCGTGCACTCCTCGTACGCCGCCGGCATCCAGCGCGAGCAACCGGTGACGCTCACCGGGGTGCTCGCCGACGATCCCCAGAGCGGCCGGTTCGACACCGATGCGTTCGTGCGGGTACCGGCGGCCGGTGGGCACCGCATCGTGTTCGCGGTCGCCACCGGCGACGACGCGCTGCGGATGCGGGTGCTCGAGGCCGGCGACCGCGTCGTCCTCACCGGCCGACTCGGTCCGCTGCACCCGACGCCTTTCGACCGGCGCGCGCACTGGCGGCACGCGATCGGTCGCCTGAATCGAACGCAGGTCGTCGCGCTCGCGCCGGCGCGCGGCGCCGTTCACTTCGCCAATCGCCTGCGCGACGTCGTGCTACGCGGCACGGCACCGTTGCGACCGACCACGCGCGCGCTGCTCGCCGGGTTCCTGCTCGGCGACACCCGAGCGGTGCCCGACGACGTGGTCGCGGCCTACCGCGGATCCGGCCTCTTGCACCTCCTCGCGGTATCAGGAGAGAACGTTGCCTTCACGCTGGCGCTGTTCGGTCCGCTGCTCCGGCGGCTGGCGCTCGGACCGCGCACGGTTGCCGCCCTGGCCATCGTGTTGCTGTTCGCGACGATGACCCGGTTCGAGCCGTCGGTGTTGCGGGCGACGGCGCTCGCGGTCGTCGCCCTGGGATCGTCGTTCGTCGGGCGGCCCGCGTCGAGCCTCCGCGCGCTCGGGCTCGCCGTGATCGTGCTGCTCGTGATCGATCCGTTCCTGCTGCACTCGGTTGCGTTCTTGCTGTCGTGCGGCGCGAGCGCGGGCATCGCGGTGCTGTCGGGACCGATCCGCACCCGGCTCGCAGGTCCCGCGTGGCTGCGTGACCCGCTCGCGGTTTCGCTCGCGGCCCAGGTCGGCGTCACGCCTGTGCTCCTCGCGACGTTCGGCACGGTGCCCGTGGTGACGCCGCTGGCGAATCTCCTCGCCGCGCCCGCCGCCGAGGCGGTCGGAGTGTACGGAATGCTCGCGAGCGCGGTCGGCGGCATCGTGCCCGCGCTGGCGCCGATCCTGCAGCAGCCGTCGGCAGTGCTGATCGCGTGGATCACCGCGGTCGCCCGAGCCGGCGCGGCGCCGGGGCTCGACCTCGACCGCCGCGGCGCGCTCCTGGCCCTTGCGGCGGGCGCGGCGCTGGTGGCGTCCCTACTCGTGGTTCGCCATCGGTCGCGCGAGCCCGTCGGTAGCCTCGACCGGTGAGCGAGCGTAGGGAGGCGGGTATCCCGCCGAGTAGCGAGCGTGGCCCGAGCGGCCCGGCGACGCAGTCGCCAGGAGCGGAGCAGCCGTGACCGTGCCGTACCCGACGATTCGCATCGGCGACCGGCGCTTCGACGTCCGCACCCGCGCGTTGGTGATGGGCATTCTCAACCGCACTCCCGATTCGTTCTACGACCGGGGTGCGACGTTCGGCTTCGACGCGTTCCTCCGGCGCGCGGACCAGCTCGTCGCGGAGGGTGCGGACCTGCTCGACGTCGGCGGGGTGAAGGCCGGGCCCGGGCCCGAGGTCGACGAGGCCGAGGAGCTCGAACGAGTCGTCCCCGCGATCGCCGCGCTGCGCGCCCGCTTCGACGTGCCGCTCTCGGTCGACACGTGGCGCGCGTCGGTGCTCGCGGCTGCGTGCGACGCGGGAGCCACAGTCGGCAACGACATCTCGGGTTTTGCGGATCCCGACTATCTCGCAGTCGCGGCCGCGAGCGGCGCGACGGTCGTCGCGACCCACATCCGCCTGCGCCCTCGGATCCCGGATCCCCATCCGAGCTACGACGATCTGGTGGCCGACGTGACCGCGTACCTGCTCGACCGGGCGCGCCGCGCGGAGGCCGCGGGTCTCGAACCGGAACAGATCGTGCTCGACGCGGGCCTCGACCTCGGCAAGTCGCCGGCGCAGAGCTCGGTACTCCTGCGCGAGTCGGCCGTTCACGCCGGCTTGGGCTACCCGTTGTTGCTCTCCGCGTCGAACAAGCGGTTCATCGGGGATCTCCTCGACCGCGAGATCGACGATCGACGCGACGAGTCCCTTGCCGCAGTGGCCTACGGTGTCGCCGCAGGCTGCCGGATCGTGCGCGTGCACGATGTGGGCGGGAGCGCGCGCGTCTGCCGCACGGTCGAGGCCGTGCTCCAAGCCGGTGCGCGCGACGCGGTGCTGTCGTGACCACGACGCTCGTTCAGGGCTCCGATCCGAGCCTGCGCGATCGCGAGGTACAGCGCGCGGTCGACGAGCTGCTCGACGGCGTCGACCGGTCGCTGGCGCTCGACGACCACACGATCGAGTCGCGTCGACGCGCGGGCGCGGCCGAGCCAGAAGCGGCCGACGCCGATGACGACGACGGGCCGACCGGTGCGTCGCTCGAGCTGCCGACGTTCGCTGCGGTCGTGAACGCGCTGCAGTCGCCGCCGTTCATGACCGACTGCCGCGTCGTCGTCGTGCGCGAGATCGGCAATCTCACCTCCGAGCAAGGGAAGTGGCTCGCGTCGTGGATGGACGATCCGCTCGAGGGAGTGCATCTGGTGCTCGTTGCCGGGGGCACGCGGATACCGGCCGCGCTCGCAACCGCGTGCAAGGCAAGCGCGAACGTGGTGGGAACGGCAGGCGAACAGACGGCGGCGACGTTGGCGGCGGCCGTCAAGGCGGCGCGGCTGCAGCTCAGCTCCGAGGCGACGGCGCGCATCGTGACGCACCTGGGGGAAGACGGGGGTCGCGTGCCCGAGCTCGTCGAGCTCCTGCGCGCGACCTACGGCGACAAGACGACGCTCGATGTCGACGCGGT
>JBBQER010000098.1:0-13618 GCA_038320885.1 Acidimicrobiia bacterium | reverse complement strand
GAGCGAGCGCGGCGCGACACGCGGAGCCGCCGCGCCCGCGGGCGCGGGATCGGCCCGGACGCCGAGTGCGACACAGGCCACTCCGGCGAGTGCGAGGAGCGCCGCGAGGGGGCGCGCCCGGGCGCGGGCGCGGCGCCGGCGGCGCGTTATCCGAGACCGCGGGTCTGGCGGAAGCGGGCGTAGCGCCACAGGTGTCCCAACGCGGTGACGGCGCGGTTCGCCGACGAATAGCAGAGCCGGCCCGTCGCCCGGACCGTGGCCGGCCCGGGATTGTCGGGCGCGGCGATCGCGAGCTCGGTCGCGGTGAGGATCGGTTTGCCGGTCGCGTCGGCGATGTAGGCCGCGGCCTGCGCGAATCGCGCGTCCTGACGTTCGTGGTACGCCACGATCCGCTCGAGACCGTGGTCGGGATAGAAACGACCGGCGCGGGCCAGGCGCGCCTGGTTCGACTGGATACCGAGCCCGAGGTACACGATCGCGTCGATCGCGTGATGGCGCGCGACCAGCTCGAGCACGACCGGAATCGTGTCGCGGGTCTCGCCGCCCGCGAGGTCGATCGGGTTGTTGCGGCTCCAGCGCGGCGGCAGGTGCTCGTCGATCGCGGCCAGCAGGTCGTCGGGCAGCGCCGCGAGCACGAGATCACCGTCTCGCGCGATCGCATCGGCGGTGACGACGCCCCAACCGCCCGCGGTCGTGACCACCGCAGTGCGCGGACCGGCGGGCAACGGCTGGGTCGCGAACGTGGCCGCGGCTTCGAACGCCTCTTCGATCGTGATCGCGCGGGTGATGCCGGCCTGGCGGCACATGCCGGCGAACACGCGCTCGTCGCTCGCGAGGGAACCGGTGTGGCTGGCCGCGGCGCGCTGACCCCCGGCCGTCGTTCCGCCCTTCACGAGCACGACCGGTTTCGCGCGCGTGGCCGCGTACAAGCGCTCGAACAAGGCGCGGCCGTCGGCCGCGCCCTCGACGTACGCGAGGCTCACTGCGGTCTCGGCATCACGCGAATACCAGTCGAGATAGTCGGCGATTCCGACCGCCGCCGCGTTGCCGGCGCTCACCGCGCGACTCACGCCGACGCCCGTTTGCGTGGCCCAGTTCTCGAACGACGACACGAAGTTCCCCGACTGGCTCGCGATCGCGATGCGACCCGGAGGAGGGTTGGGCGCGACGATCTGCGCGCAGAGCCGCGCCGGCGTCGACACGACGCCCTGGCCGTTCGGCCCGGCGAGCAGGATTCGGAGCTCGTCGGCGAGCGCGACCAGCTCGGCTTCGGCGATCCGGCCGGCGTCGCCCGCTTCGCCGTAGCCGGCGCTGGTCAGGAACGCGGCTCGCACGCCGCGGCGCGCGCACGCGCGGAGGAGATCGAGGTTCGCGGCGGCGGGCGTGCACACGAACACGAGATCCCAGGGGCCGTCGGTGAGATCGTCGACGCTCGCCACGGTGTCGACGCCGAGCACCGGTGTGCCGTCGAGGTTCGTCGCGCCGACCATGCCCGCATACCCGCCCGCGAGGATGTTGTGCAACGCGACGAAGCCGAACTTCCCCGGATGGCTCGACGCGCCCGCGACGACGACGCCGCGCGGCTCGAACAACGCCGCCAACCCGGCCCCCAAATCCCGTACCGGCGTCACGTTGGCATCTGTGGTCTGCCGCGGTGACGCTGGTTCGCTCGGGGAGGCGAGCTCGACGAGCGCGTCGACGGCGATGGGGCGGCCGGCGACGACGATGAGGGGATTCAGATCGACGGCGGCCACATCGGGGCGCTCGATCGCGAGTCGCGAGAGGCCGAGCAGGGTCGCGCGCAGAGCGGCACGGTCGACGGCGGGTTCGCCGCGGAACGGCCCGAGCAGCTTCTGGGTGGCGAGGGCGTCGATCAGCTCGCTGGCGTCGAGCTCGGTGAGCGGCACGACTCGGAACGCGACGTCGCCGAGCGCTTCGGCGAGCACGCCACCGACGCCGAGCATCACGCACGGCCCGAACTGCGGATCGTGCATCAGTCCCGCGATGAGCTCGCGGTTGCCCTGCACCATCGGCGCGACGAGCAGGTCGACGGCGCCGTCATCCGGCGTGGCCGCGGCAAGGAGCTGTGTGGCGGCTTCCCGAACGGCGTGCTCGTCGCACAGACCGAGTCGCACCAGACCGCGTTCGGTCTTGTGCGCGATCGCGTCGCCGAGGAGCTTCACGACCACCGGGTAGCCGATCGCGTCGGCGGCCGCGACGGCGCCATCGGGGTCGGGGGCGACGCGTTCGTCGAGAACCGGAACGCCGTAGCTCGCGACGAGCTGTTTCGAAGCCGCTTCGGAAAGAGTGGGCACGCTATCCGGCACTCATACCGACGAGCTCCGGCCCTTCCAGTATTCGTCGCGCAGGACCCGCTTGAGCAGCTTGCCCGAATCGGTGCGCGGGAGCTCGGCGCGCAGCTCGTACGCCCGCGGTCGCTTGTAGCTCGCGAGGAGAGGCTCCGCAAAGGTGCGCAGCTCGTCGACGGCGATGGTCTCCCCCGGCTTCGCCTGCACGATCGCGTGCACGCGCTCGCCCCACTCGTCGTCGGGGATTCCGAACACCGCGACATCGAGTACTTGCGGATGCGCGTAGAGAACGGCTTCGATCTCGGCGGGATAGATGTTGACGCCGCCCGAGATGATCATGTCCTTCAGGCGGTCGCAGATGTACACGTACCCGTCGTCGTCGATGTAGGCGACGTCACCGACCGAGTTCCATTCGCTGCTCTCGTCGCCCGCCGTGGGCGTCAGCTCGGTGAGGCGCTCCTCGGAGCGGTGATAGCCGTCCATGACGAGGCCGGTCCGAACGAACAGCTCACCCGGCTCGTTCGGGGCGGCGTCGGCGCCGCTCTCGGTCACGACCTTCATCTCGATCCCGCCGTACGGCTTGCCGCACGAGCCCGGCTTGCGGAGCTGGTCCTCGGGCTTCAACACGGTGTCGACACCCAACTCGGTGGAGCCGTACACCTCGTAGAGGAACCCGTCGCCGAGCTTGCTGATGATCTCCCGCTTCAACGCGTAGGGAACGGGGGCCGCGTTGGCGATGAGGCAGATCATCGACGACATGTCGGCGCCGGCGAGCTGCGCGTCGGGCAACGAAACGATGCGCTTGAGCTGGGTCGGCGCCGAGAAGGTGTTCGTCACCCGGTGCTGCGGCACGAGCTCGATCCACCGCGCCGCGTCGAACTTGCGCAGCACCACGATCGGCGATCCGAGGGTATGCGCCAGCGACGCGAACGCGAGTGGTCCCGAGTGGTACAGCGGCCCGGTCGTGAGGTGCACCGCGTCCTGGTGGATCAGGTTCAGCTCACTGAGCAGCGCGAACACGATCTGACGATCGGTACGGGTTCGCAGCGCGCCTTTCGGCTTGCCCGTCGTTCCCGACGTGTAGATCATCGCCGCACCCGCTTCGCTGCCGGGCTCCACATCGGGTTCGGTCTCGGCCGGCTCGGCGCACACGTCGCCCCAACGGAGACACCCCTCCGGGGCGTCGCCGCCGAACACGATCACGTTCCGGACCTTTGGGATCTGCGCGCGCACCTCCGCGACCAGCGGCGCTTCGTCGGCGTCGACGATCACGGTGGTGGCGTCGGAGTTGTCGATGACGTATGCCATCTCCTCGCCGTTGAACCGGTACGACAGCGGTACCGCGACAAGGTTGAGCTTGCGGGCCGCGTGAATCGTCACGAGCACCTCGAGCGAATTCGGCCCGCACCACACCAGGCGCTCGCCGGGTCGGGCTCCGCCGGCCAGCAGGCCGTGCGCGAGGCGATTGACGAGGCGATTGAGCTCCTCGAACGTGGTCGTCGACGGAAGAGCTCCGCCCGACGCGTCGACGATGACGGCGGTCCGCGAGCCGTTTTGCTGCGCGTGCTGCGCGATGGCGTCGAGTGGGGCGTTCATGACGTGCGGGCCCTCCAAATGAACGGTGCCGGAGCGTAGCCATGCGACGGTACGCTCGCCCGATGGGTCGCGCCTTCGCCGTGCGGGGCATCGTCGAAGGGTTCTACGGCCCGCCGTGGTCCCATTCCGCCCGGCTCGATGCGATCAGCTTCCTCGCGCGGCGCGGCCTGAACGCGTACGTGTACGCCCCGAAGGACGACGCGAAGCACCGCGCCGATTGGCGCGTTCCCTACGACGCCCACGAGCGCACCCGTTTCGGCGAGCTCGCGGCGCACGCACACGCAAACGACGCGCGATTCGGCTTTGCGATCTCGCCCGGCCTCGACGTGACGTACGAGGATCCCGACGATCGGGCGGTGGTCCTCGCCAAGCTCGAGCCGTTGCTGGGCGTTGGCGTGCCCTGGTTCCTCCTGCTGCTCGACGACATCCCGATGCAAGCGGGACTCGCGTCGCGCCAGGCCGCGCTGGCGACATGGCTGTTCGATCGACTGCGCGCGGCCCGCGCCGATGCATCGCTGACGCTCTGCCCGACCGAATACGTCGGGACGCGCCCGTCGGCGTATCTCGGTGAGCTCGGTGCCGGGCTCCCGGCGGAGGTCGACGTGATGTGGACCGGACCGACGGTGTGCTCGCCGACCGTACGCGTCGACGACGCCCGGGGCTGGACCGAGGCGCTCGGCGGGCACCGCACGATCCTCTGGGACAATACCCCCGTCAACGACGCCACGATGACGCACGAGTTGCACGTCGGTGCGTACCGCGGCCGCGACGCCGATCTCGTCGATCTCGTCGGCGGCGTGCTCTGCAACCCGATGACGCAGGCCCGTTCGTCGCTGGTGCAACTGGCCACCGCTATGGAGTTCCTCATCGATCCCGACGGCTACGACGCGAACGACGCGTGGGATCGCGCCATCACCGACGTGGCCGGTGACCGGGCCGCTCCGTTCGCGGTGCTCGCGCGCGCCTGTGCCGACGGGCCGCTCGCCGGCAGCGCCACGCTTCATCTCTCGGAGCGTGTCGATCGACTCGAGCGCGCGCTCGCCGGACCCGATTGGGCCGTTGCGGCGGCCGACGTGGCCGACGAGCTCCGCGCGGCCCGCGCGCTCCCCGACGTGCTCGCGGTCGATCGCGACGAGGCGGCTGGCAACGAGCTGGGTGCCGAGACTGCTCCCTGGGCCCGGTCGGCTCAAGTCCAGGCCGCGGCCGGTCTGGCCGCACTGCGCCTCCTGCAGCAGGTCCGGCCCGCGAAGCCCGTCGCTGCGTCCGGCCGGCTGACCACGGTGGCGCCCGACGCCGAGGCCGCCATGCACCACGCTTTTGCTCTCATCTATATGTGGATGGCGGCGCGTGCCGATGAACACGTCGTGTACGGGCCCCGGTTTTCGATCTACACGGCGGTTGTCCAGCTGCCCGACGGTCGGCCCGCCCTCGACGTGGGCGGGTCGCTGCGGGAGGACGCCAGTGTGATCGACCGGTTGTGCCGGCTCGCGCTCGCCGACTACGAGGCGTGGCGGCGCGCGCCCGACGGCCGGGATCGGAGCGCGGCGGTCGGCCCGGTCCCTTTCCGCGATGCGCGCCTGGTCGACGCGGCCGCTCCGAAATGAGCGAGCTCGGGCTCACCGTGGTCATGCCGGCCTTCAACGAGGCCGAGATCCTCGAGACGTCGGTGAAGTCGGTCGCCGAGGGTCTGCGCGACCGCGGCAGCTCGTTCGAGATCGTCATCGTCGAGAACGGATCGACCGACGGCACCGACTCGATCGCCGACTCGCTGGCCACCTCGTACCCCGAGGTGCGCGTCGAGCATCGCGCCGAGGCCGACTACGGACGCGCGCTGCGCGCCGGCCTACTGACTGCTCGCGGCGACATCATCGTCAACTTCGACACCGACTTCTTCGATCTCGGCTTCCTCGATGCCGCCGTCGCGCGCGTCCGCGCGCCGAACGGACCGACGATCGTGGTCGGCTCCAAGCGCGGTGAAGGCGCCACCGATGCACGAGCACCTCTGCGCAAGCTCGCGACCGCGGTCTTCGGCATCGTGCTGCGCGTCGCGTTCGGCCTGCATGTGTCCGACACGCACGGCATCAAGGCGATGAACCGCGCCGCGGTCGAGCCGTTCGCCCGCGCGTGCAGCTTCGGCCAAGACCTCTTCGACACCGAGCTCATCCTGCGCGTCGAGCGCGCGGGTCTGCAGACGGCGGAGATCCCGGTTGAAGTAGAGGAACTGCGACCGGCCCGTACGTCGATCGCCCGGCGAGTGCCCCGTACGCTGCTCGGCTTGGTGAAGTTGCGCATCGCGTTGTTCCGGGACCGCCACGGGTGACCGCGCTCGTCGCGGCTCGCATACTCAACGGCGAAGGCGGGACATCGGCGACACCGGCGTGGATCGTGATCGGCGACGGGCGCATCGTCGCCACGGGCAGCGGCCCGCCCCCGGACGGCGCGATCGACCTCGGCGACGCGCTGCTCGCGCCCGGATACGTCGACATCCAGGTGAACGGTGCCGGTGCGGTCGACTTCGCCACCGCTTCCGCCGACGAGATCGTCGACACGATCGACGCGTTCGTGGTCGGGGGATGCACCGCGTGCCTGCCGACGATCTGCAGCGCGCCCCTCGACCGGTATCCGGTCATGCTCGAACGGCTCGCCGCCGCGCGCGCGGCCCGGCCCGAAGCAGTGCTCGGCGTGCATCTCGAAGGTCCGTTTCTCGGTGGCGCGCCCGGGGCGCACCCGCCCGAGTTCGTCCGTTCAGTCGAGCTCGACTGGCTCGTCACGCTGTGCGGCCGGTTCGGCGATCTCGTGCGCCTCGTGACGCTCGCGCCCGAAGCCGATCCGGGTCTGGCGGCGGTCGCCGCGCTCCGGGCTCGGGGGATCGTCGTGGCGCTCGGCCACAGCACCGTCGATCTCGACGGCGCGCTCGCGGCGGCCGACGCGGGTGCAAGCGTCGTGACGCATCTCTTCAACGGCATGGGACCGCTCCACCACCGCGCGCCCGGCCTCGCCGGCGCCGCGTTCGACGACCGCCGGTTGGTGCCGTCGCTCATCGCCGACGGCGTGCACGTCCATCCCGTGATGCTGCGCCTGGCACTGCGCGCCCGGCCTGACGCGGTGCTCATCACCGACGCGGTCGCCACGGGTCCGCCGCTGCAACTGCGATTCGGGGCCGCGTACCTACCCGACGGCACGCTCGCCGGGTCGACGCTCACGATGGCGAACGCAGTTCGGCACGTGGCCGCGCTCGGCGTCCCGGCGGCGGTGACGGTGCGGTGCGCGACCGGGAACGCGGCGCGTGCGATCGGCGCGACCGACTACGGCCGAATTGCCGCCGGGTGCCGGGCCGATCTCGTCGCGCTCGACCCCGTGACGCTCGAGGTGCGCGCAGTGTGGGTCGGAGGCGTCCGCAGGTAGTGTCGCGCGGATGGAAATCGTCGCCGCACTCTTCGTCGAAGGCATCGACTTCCGTCAGGTCGCGGGCCCGGCGACACGAATCGACATAACCGGCGCGTTCTTCTCGACGGTCGTCGACACCTACCCGACGAAGCTCGAACCGCATCTCGTCGTGCTCGTTCGCGCCGCGGTCGGAACCGACGGCAACGCGACGCTCGAGACCGTGTTCCGGCGCGGCGACGAAGAGCTCGGCCGCAACCGGCAGTCGTTCTTCGTCGAGCCCGGAAAGTTCGGATACCGCCTGGTGAAGAGCGAGCTGGAGTTCCCGGAGCCCGGCACCGTCGAGGCGGAGTGCACGATTGTCGACCACGGGTCCACCGTCACGGTCGCGCTCACGACCCTGCCCCTCGTATGACCTCGTCCGCGGCGCAGGCGCCCGGGATAACCCTCAACTCGGCCGGTTCCGGCGTCGAAGCCGCGAAGGCATGGATCTGGTGAATCGCTACGCGGCCGCGCTGTCGCTGCATCCGACTCCCGTCGAGGCAGCCGGCGAGGTAGCGGGCGAGATCATCGAGCGCTTCGACGGCGAACGGCCCGATCTCGTCGTCTGTTTCGCATCACCCCATCACATCGGTGCGTTCGAAGACGTCGCGGGTGCATTGCGCAAGCTGCTCGAGCCCGACGTGTTCTTCGGCTGCACCGCGGTCGCGGTCGCCGGCGGGTCGATCGAGGTCGAGGACGGCCCAGGCCTCTCGGTCTTCGCGGCGCGCTTCGGCGCGGGTCGCGTCTCCGGTATCGCGCTCGACGCGATCCAGAGCGACGACGGGGTGGAGATCTCGGGCTGGCCCGACGAGCTGCCGGCGCGTGGAACGCTGTTGATGCTCGCCGACCCTTTTTCGTTTCCGGTGACCGACTTCCTCCGCCTCTGCAATGCGCAGGTGCCCGAGCTCACGGTGATCGGCGGGTGCGCGTCGGCGGGCAACCGCCCGGGCGGCAACCGGATCGTCTTCGACGACCGCATCCTCACGAGCGGCGCGGTCGCAGTCATGTGCTCCGACGACGTGCCCGTGCGCGCGGTCGTGTCGCAGGGCTGCCGCCCGATCGGCAAGCCGCTCACGATCACCCGCGCCGAGCGGAACTTCGTGCACGAGCTCGCCGGGCAGCCGGCCCTGAGCCGGCTCCAGGAGATCGTGAACGCCGCCACCGAGAGCGACCGCGAGCTCATGCGCGAGGGCTTGCACCTGGGCCTGGTCGTCGACGAGCACCGGCTCGACTTCGAGCGGGGCGACTTCCTGGTCCGCAACCTGTTGGGCGCCGATCAGTCGACGGGCTCGCTCGCGGTCGGTGAGGTCGTCGACGTGGGCCAGACCGTCCAGTTCCACGTCCGCGACGCCGACGCCGCCGACGAAGATCTGCGTCATCTGATGAACGGTGTTGCCGGCGACGGCGCGCTCATGTTCACGTGCAACGGCCGGGGCACGCACATGTTCTCCGAACCCGGCCACGACGCATCGGTGATCGCGGAGCTCCTGGGCTCGGTGCCGCTCTCGGGCGCGTTCTGCGCCGGCGAGATCGGTCCCGTCGGCGGCCACAATTTCTTTCACGGTTTCACCGCCAGTGTTGCCGTGTTCGGCTGAGGCGGATTCGGGGCACACCTCTCCCCGCGGCCGGTTCACGCGGCCGGGTCCGCGGCGGGTCGGCCGTTAGGCTGCCCCGGGCCGCGAAAATGGGTTCGGGGAAAAGGGGTCGACGGTGACCGATGAGCTCGAAACGCGTTCCGTAAACGTCATACGCGCGCTCGCGATGGATGCGGTACAGAAGGCGAATTCGGGGCACCCGGGTACCCCGATGGCGCTCGCGCCGCTGGCCGACGTGTTGTGGACGCGGGTGATGAACTACGACGCCTCCGCCCCCGACTGGCCCGACCGGGACCGGTTCGTCCTCTCCGCCGGCCACGCGTCGATGCTCCTCTACGCGATGCTCTACCTCACTGGGTTCGGCCTCGAGCTCGACGACCTCGAGCACTTCCGTCAGCTCGGCTCGCGCACTCCCGGCCACCCCGAGTTCCGCCACACTGCCGGCGTCGAGGTGACGACGGGACCGCTCGGCCAGGGCATCGGCGACGCGGTGGGCATCGCGATCGCGGAGAAGAACCTGAGGGCCCGGTTCGGCCCCGAAGTGTGCGACCACCGCGTGTTCGGCATCTGCAGTGACGGCGATCTGATGGAGGGCATCAGCCACGAGGCGGGCTCGCTCGCGGGTCACCTGCAGCTCGGGCGGCTGGTGTTCGTCTACGACGACAACCACATCACGATCGACGGTGACACCGCGCTCGCATACAGCGACGACGTCCCGAAGCGCTTCGAGGCGTACGGCTGGCACGTCGTGCAGCTCGGTGAGGTCGCCAACGACACCGACGCGCTCGAGGCGGGGCTGCGTAGCGCGATCGCCGAGGAAACCAGGCCGTCGCTCGTCGTGTTGCGCTCCCACATCGGGTACCCGTCGCCCAAGGTGCAGGACACCGCGGCCGCGCATGGCAACCCGCTCGGCGCCGAGGAAGTTGCGCGCGTGAAGGAGATCCTCGGTCTTCCGCCCGGAGACTTCGTCGTTCCCGACGAGGTGCTCGAGCGGTACCGCGCCGCCGGTCGCCGGGGCGGCGAGGCGCGCGCCGCGTGGAAGCAACGGCGCACCGCGTGGCTGGCCGCGAACCCCGGGCGCGCCGACGAGTACGAAGCATGCATCGCCGGCCGTCCGCTCGGCGGTTGGGAACAGAAGCTGCCGACCTTCGAGGCGGGCAAGCAGATCCCGACGCGCGAAGCGAGCCAGGAGGTGTTGAGCGCGGTTGCGGATCTCGTGCCCGGCTTGATGTTGGGCTCGGCCGATCTCACCGGGAACAACGGGCTGGCCGTGAAGAGCCTGGGTGTCATGACGCCGGACGACGCGAGCGGTCGCGGCATCCACTACGGCATCCGGGAGCACGGCATGGCGGCCGCCGCCAACGGCATGGCCGCCTCGGGCCTCCTGCCCGCGGTCGGGACCTTCTTCGTGTTCAGCGACTACATGCGCCCCGCGGTACGGCTCGCGTCGATCATGCGCGCCAAGGTCGCCTTCGTCTGGACCCACGACTCCGTCGGCGTCGGCGAGGACGGCCCGACCCACCAGCCGGTGGAACAGCTCGCATCGCTGCGCGCGATGCCCGGCTTACGGATCATCCGTCCTGCCGATGCCAACGAGGTCGCGGCCGCGTGGCGCGTGCACCTCGACGGCGACGGCCCGACCGGGCTCCTGCTCACCCGCCAGAAGGTCCCGGTGCTCGACGGCACGGCCGAGCGGGGCGCCGCGGGCCTGCCCCGCGGCGCGTACGTGTTGGTCGACGAAGGCGCCGGTCCCGCCGACATCGTGCTGATCGGAACCGGTTCGGAGGTCGCGGTCGCAGTTGCTGCTCGCGCCCAGCTCGTGCGGCGCGGCCTATCCGTGCGCGTGGTGTCGATGCCGTCCTGGGAGCTGTTCGAAGCGGAGGAGGATTCGTACCGCATGGAGGTGCTCCCGCCCGATCGCCCGGCGCTGGCGGTCGAAGCCGGCGTGCGCTTCGGATGGGAGCGGTACGCCGACGACGTCGTGAGCATCGACCGTTTCGGCGAGTCGGCACCGGGGGACGTTGTCATGCGCGAGCTCGGGATCACCCCCGAGCATGTCGTCGAGCGCGCGGTCGCGCTGCTCGGCAGTTAGTCCGAATCGCTCTTCGAGGAGCTGCACCGTGGCCAGTCCCATTGCCCGTTTGATCGAGTACGGCCAGAGCCCCTGGTACGACAACCTCACGCGTGCACTCGCGACTGGCGGGCTGCGCGAGCTGGTGACGCAGCACGGCATTCGTGGTGTGACGTCGAACCCGACCATCTTCGAGAAGGCGATGGCATCGGGCACCGACTACGACGCGCAGCTCCGTGAGGTTTCGGCCGGCGGCGCGTCGACCGAAGACGCGTACTGGGATCTGGTCACCACCGACATCGCCCACGCGACCGACATCCTCCGCCCGCACTACGACGAGTGGAACGGCAGCGACGGCTTCGTCTCGATCGAGGTCTCGCCCGACCTCGCGCGCGACACCGACGCGACGGTCGCCCAGGCGCAGGAGCTGTGGACCCGCCTCGACCGTCCCAACGTCATGATCAAGATTCCCGCGACGGCCGAAGGCGTCCCCGCCATCACCGCCGCGCTCGCCGCCGGTTTGAACGTCAATGTCACGCTCATCTTCGGGCTCGGTCGCTACGACGAGGTGCTCGATGCGTTCATCACCGGCCTGGAGCAGCGCGCCGTCGGCGGCGCCGACATCTCGCGCATCGCATCGGTGGGTTCCTTCTTCGTGAGCCGGGTCGATACCGAGACCGACCGCCGGCTCCCCGACGGCCACGCGCGGCGCGGCAAAGCTGCGGTCGCCAACGCCAAGCTCGCGTATCAGCACTTCCTCGACGCGTTCTCCGGGCCGAGATGGGACGCGCTCGCGGCCCAGGGTGCGCGCGTGCAGCGTCCGCTCTGGGCGTCGACGTCGACGAAGAACCCCGAATACCCGCCCACGCTCTACGTTGACACGTTGATCGGCCGCGACACTGTGAACACCCTGGCCCAGGCGTCGGTCGATGCGCTCGTGGCGGGCAAGGGGAACCTGAAGGCCGACACGGTGCTCGAAGGCGTCGACGACGCGCGGGCCACGATGGCGGGTCTCGCCGACGCCGGGGTCGACTTCGATGATGTTACCGACACGCTCGAGCGCGAAGGGGTTGCCGCGTTCTCGGCATCGTTCCATGATGCCCTCGAGTCGCTCGAGAAGAAGGCACGCGAGCTCACCCGATAGCCCCTAGAGACCACGGGAGACACCATGAAGTTCATACAGATCATCGAATACACGACGACGAAACCCGACGAGGTGCAAGCCGTGCTCGACGAGTATCTCGCCGCGACCGAGGGAAAGCGCGCGGAAGCACGCGGCACGGTCGCGAAAGACCGTGACCGGCCGAACGTCTATTACAACATCGTCGAGTTCCCGTCGTACGAGGTCGCGATGAAGAACTCGGAGGCGCCGGGGACGCAAGCGCTGGCCGAGAAGATGATGAAGCTCGCCGACGGTCCCCCGACATTCCGCAACCTCGACGTCACCTTCGAGGAGTAGCAGCTTCTCGCAGAGGCCAGGCGCAGAGTGGAGGCCCGGACGGTCTGGTTCGGCTAGCTCCGAGATGGAGGGCCGGAGCTCGCAGCCGCATATAGATGTTCGGCGAGGTCGGCCGGCTTGGCGTGGGCGTTGATCCCGCTCGGGTTCGGCATCACGTACGCGGGCCGGCCGCCGAACGGTTGCTCCTGCCAGCCTGATGTCGCCTTGCGATGAATTGCGGATCGGTAGCCGGTCAGGCCGACGAAGCACACGGCCCGGGGCTCGAGCCACGCGACGAGTCGCTCGAGGCGGGCCGCCCCGAGGCGGAACTCTTCGCGCGTGAGCTCGTCGGCGCGCGGTGTCGCCCGCTTCACCAGATCGGTCATGCCGATCCCGTCGACGCGGAGCGCGTGGAACGGATCGTGGGTGCGCGTGACGATCCCGGCCGCGAGCGCGGCGGGCCAGAATCGGTTGCCGGGCCGCGCGAACCCGGCTCCGGCATCGGCGGCGTACACGCTCGGGTTCAGGCCGACGACGAGCAAGCGCATGTCGGATCCGACCGTGTCGGGCAGGGTGCGGGCGCGGGTGGCCTCCACGTCGATCCACTCGTCGCCGTCGTCGACAACCGACTGCGCGTCGAAGCCGGCCCCGGCGACCACATCGCGCAACCGCTCCAGTGGCCACCAGGAGAAATGGCGACCGGGAAACCGGTCGTCCGCATTCTCCTGCCGGCGGTCCGACGTCACCTGGAGATGGAGCGCGGCACCAACCTGCATCGCCCGGTGCAGATCCGCGAGCGCAAGCGGCACCCGTTCGGCGGCCACGTGCATGTAGCACTTGTGGGCCCAGGTTCCGCCGAGCGCGGCGCGCCGGAACGGCAGCGCTTCGAGGTCGGCCTGCACGCACCGCGCTCGCGGCGCGTTCTTCGCGACGAGATCGAGCATGGCCTTGGCCGCGTCGAGTGCAACCGCGGGGTCACCGAGTGCAGCGGTGTGCCAGCCCGGTCCGCAGCCCAGATCGAGGCGGATCGTTCCGGTGGGAACGCGCGCCGCGAACGGCGCGAGCGACTCGGGTTCGGGTCGCTTCCGGTGCACGA
The DNA here is from genome assembly GCA_038320885.1 of Acidimicrobiia bacterium. Classification (GTDB taxonomy): domain Bacteria; phylum Actinomycetota; class Acidimicrobiia; order IMCC26256; family PALSA-610; genus JBBQER01. The sequence goes on along the minus strand of JBBQER010000098.1, from coordinate 87 downwards.
CCCAGTCGGCCGCGTTCTCCTCGTACACGTCGACGGTGCGGCGGTCCACGGCCGGTAACAATGGCAGACATGGCCATACCCGGCGAG
>JBBQER010000097.1:0-13663 GCA_038320885.1 Acidimicrobiia bacterium | reverse complement strand
TCCGCCCCGCATGATCCGCCCCGCATGATCCGCCCCGCATGATCCGCCCCGCATGATCCGCCCCGCATGATCCGCCCCGCATGATCCGCCCCGCGTGATCCGCCCCGCGTGATCCGCCCCGCGTGATCCGGATGCGGGGCGGCGACGAATCACGAGCCGTCATGAGATCCGCGCAATCACAAGGAGCCCACCATGGGTGACAACACCAAGATCGTCCGCGATGCCTACGCCGCGTTCGGCCGGGGCGACATCGCCTCCGTCATCGCGATGCTCGACGAGAACGTCGAGTGGACGTCGCCCCGCGCGCTGCCGCACGGTGGTGAGTGTCCAGTCCCGGACAAGTCGGCAAGTTCTTCGAGGGCATCGGCGCCGCGTGGGATTCGCTCACGCTCGACGTCGAATATCGGTCGACCAAGCCGGCGGCAACGTAGTCGGCGTGCTGCGCGCCCACGGGAAGCGCAAGAACGGCAAGACCCAGGGTTACGGCGCCGTCCACGTGTTCGAGATCGGCAACGGCAAGATCCGCCGGTTCCGCGAGTACATCGACGAGATCGCTTAGTTCACCAACCGCTCGCGACCCTGCCAGTAGGGCTCGCGGAGCTTGAACTTCTGGAGCTTGCCCGTCGCGGTGCGTGCGAGTCCGTCACGAAACTCGACCACCGTGGGGCACTTGAAGTGCGTCAGCCGGGTGCGGCAGTGATCGATCACGTCTTGGTCGGTCAGTGTCGCGCCCGGCGCGACGACCACCAGCGCCATCACCGTCTCCCCCCACTTCTCGTGCGGGATGCCGACTACCGCGACCTCGGCCACATCGGGATGCGAGAAGATGCAGTCCTCGACTTCGATCGACGAGACGTTCTCACCGCCGGAGATGATCACGTCCTTCTTCCGGTCGGCGATCGCCAAGTAATTGTCGGCGTCGATGCTGCCGCCGTCGCCGGTGTGGAACCAGCCGTCGTGAATGGCGTCGGCGGTCTGTTCCGGCTGCTCCCAGTACCCCGACATGACGACGTTGCTCGCGGCGAGCACCTCGCCCTCGTCGTCGACCGAGAGCCGCACGCCGAGCGCGGGGGCACCGGCGCGACCCAGCTTCTGCGCGCGCTCTGCGGGCGTGAGCGCGTCGTATTCGATGCGGGTGCGATTCATCGTCAGCAGCGGTGACGTCTCGGTGAGCCCATAGATCTGGATGAACTCCCATCCGAGCTCGGTCTCGACCCGCTCGATGGTTCGGGTCGGCGGTGGTGCACCGGCGACGACGATGCGCGTGCGTCCCGCACCGGGAATCTCGCCGTCCCACTCCACCGCGGCATCGAGTACCGCGTTGACGACCGCGGGGGCGCCGCACAGCAGCGTCACGCCGTGGTCGCGCACCCGGCGCAGGATCTCGGCGCCGTCGACCTTGCGCAGGACGATATGGCGACCACCCATGCCAGTGACCGCGTACGTCATTCCCCAACCGTTGCAATGGAACATCGGGAGCGTGTGCAGATACACGTCACGGTCGTTGACGCCCGCTTGCCAGCCGAAGGTCGCCGCATTGAGCCAGATGTTGCGATGGGTCATCTGCACGCCCTTGGGGCGCGCGGTCGTGCCACTCGTGTAGTTGATCGTCGCGGTCCCGTCTTCGTCGGGCGCGCGCCACGGCTCGGGCTCGAGATCGAAGCGATACAGCTCGGCGTCCGCCTCGGCGCCGAGCACCATCCGGCGCTTGGTGTCGACACTTCGCAACGAGTCGTCGAGCTCCGGATCGACGAGCAGCATCGATGCTCCCGAGTGCTCGACGATGTAGGAGATCTCCTCGGCATTGAGCCGGAAGTTGATCGGCACCAGTACCCGGCCGAAACCGCTGACACCGAAGAGCGACGTGAACAGCCGCGCCGAGTTCTGCGAAACCATCGCCACCCGCTCGCCCATGCCTACTCCGAGCGCGTCGAGCCCGGCGGCCTGCGCCCGCGCCCGCTGCGCGATCTCGCGCCAGGTTCGTGACTCCCACGAGGCCGCGGGCTGGTCGGGCTCGTCGATCACGCCGACGCGGTCGCCGTACACGAGCTCGGCCCGCTCCAAGTAGTCGTTGACCGTCAACGGAACTCGCATCGCGACACCTCGACCTTCCCGGCCGCCCGTTCCCGAATTTCGGCAGCGCGGTTCGAAGGTGCATCGTACGCTCAGAACATGCCGTATCAGCTGTGGCAGTTCCGTCGGGCGTTGACCGGCCTCGCGATCTTGCGCACCGGGACGACCACGAATGACGCGCAACTCGCCGAGCACCTGTCGGCACTCTCGGCGCCGCCCGATCCGACCGACGCCACGCTCTCCAAGGTCATCGGCGGTCCCGAACGAGACGTCTCCGCCGGTTACGAGCGCTGGGCTCCGCAGTACGACGCGCCCGGCAACCCACTCATTGCCCACGAAGAGCCGGCGGTTCACGAGGTCCTCGCCCGATGGCCGGCGCCGATGCGCGTGCTCGATGCCTCGTGCGGCACGGGTCGCCACACGCTCCACCTGGTCGCGCTCGGGCACGACGTGACCGGAGTCGACGCCTCTCCGTGGATGCTCGGGCAGGCGCGGGCGAAGAATCCCGACCTGTCGCTCCTCGAGGGCAAGATCGACTCGCTCCCGTTTCCGGACGCCTCATTCGAGGCTGCGGTCTGTGCGCTGCTCTTCGATCACCTGCCGCGCATCGACCGTGCCATTGCCGAGCTCGCACGTGTCGTCCGCGCGGGCGGACGACTGCTGATCTCGAACATCCACCCGACGATGGCCCTCGTCGGCGCGCACGCCTCGATTCGAGACGTGAACGGCGATGCCAACTTCATCCGGAGCTACCACCACTCGGTGTCGACGTACCTCGCGGCATTCCGCGCGCACGGCCTCGGCGTCGTCGACTGCCGCGAGCCCTGCTGGGATCTCGAGCGCGCGAGAGCCCAGTTCGGATTCGTCCGCGACGCCGTGTTGTGCGACGCGGTCGTCGGTTTCCCGATGGCGCTGATCTGGGAGCTTCAGGCGTGAGTGAACTGGTCGAGCGCCACCGACGGGCGTGCGCGGGGTTCTCGCGTGTGGCTGCGCTCGTGCAGCCGGATCAATGGGAACGTCCGACGCCGTGCTCGGAGTGGGACGCGCGTGCGCTCGTCGAGCACGTCATCGGCTTTCACGACTTCCTGCTCCTCCGTCCGATGGGCGTGCGCGCCCACCGGCCCCGCACCGATCCCCCCGCGCGTTGGGAGGCGACCCGAACCGCGATCTTCACCACGCTCGATCAGCCCGGCGCGCTCGATCAATCGACGGATCTCCCCGGCGGCGGCCAGAGCACGCCGCGCACGATGCTCGCCGCGCTCACCACCGAGATGCTCGTCCATGCATGGGATCTCGCCCGCGCGACCGATCAGTCGCCGGCACCCGAGGCGCTCGCCGCCGCTCGTGCCTACGGGCGCGACCTCGACTGGTCGGCCTAAGCGGTCCCGACCAGCTCCGGCGCTTCGATGTCCGGCTCCCGGGACCGGTACGGAATCGAGGTGACGACCGTCCGCTTCCGGAACAGGAGGCGTCCCTTCAGGATCAGCGCGCTCTGGTTGTGGAGCAGGTGTTGATACCAGTGCTCCACGTAGAGCTCGGGGATGATCACCGTCACGATCGAGTTGGGCCAGCGCCGGTCGACCTCGTCGATGAAGCTCAACATCGCGGCGGTGAACTCGTGGGTCGCGGAGCGAACGACCTCGAGCGGAACCTCGATCGCGTGCTCCGCCCACCGCTTCTCCGCGATCTCCGCCTCGTGCCCGTCGGCCACAACGGTTGCCGCCAGCAGGTGATCCGGCGAGATCGAACGCGCGTACGCCAGGGCATCGAGCAGGCCCGGATGGACGTGATCGGAGGCGAGCACCACGACCGTGTGACGCCGCCGCGGGGGCCGGAAGTCGTCGGGCACCGAGAGCGCGGCTGCCACCCGCTTGTAGTGGCGGGAGATGCCCTTGAACAGCAACACGATCAGCGGGATCACCACGAGCGGCACCCACGCGCCGTCGACGAACTTGGTGGCCGCGACGATCACGAGGATCATCAGAGTCGCGACACCACCTACACCGTTGAGCACCACGTTGCGCTGCCACCCTTTCTCCCGCACGCGACGGTGGTGACGCACCATGCCGAACTGGCACAGCGTGAACGACGTGAACACGCCGACCGCGTAGAGCGGGATCAGCGCATTCGTGAGACCGCCGAACGCGACCAGCAACAACGCGGCGGCGCCGGCGAGCACAAAGATGCCGTTGGAGAACACCAGCCGGTCACCACGGTGCGCGAGCTGGCGCGGGAGGTAACCATCTCTGGCAATGATCGACGTGAGGCTCGGGAAGCCGTTGTAGGCCGTGTTCGCCGCGAGCACGAGAATCGCCGCGGTCGCGAACTGCAGGAGCACGAACAGGGCACCATGGCCGTAGACCGCCGCGGCGAGTTGCGAGAGGACGGTCTTCTCCTTGCTCGGGAACGGCTGGAGCCGATGGGCGAGCACGGAGATCCCGAAGAACAGGCTGCCGAGGAGCACACCCATCCACACCAATGTCGTCGAGGCATTCTTCGCTTCCGGTCGCCGGAACGACGGCACCCCGTTCGAGATCGCCTCGACCCCGGTCAGCGCGACGGCTCCCGACGAGAATCCCTTCGCCAGCAGGAATATCCCGAGGTTGCCCCCATTCTGCAACGTGCCGTCGAACAGCTTCGGCTCGAATTTCACCGGCGCGATGTGTCCGAAGTACGACCGCGCCAGGCCGTAGATCAGCAGGCCCGCGAGCGTGAACATGTAGACGTACGTGGGGATGGCGAACATCGTTCCGGCTTCCTTGACGCCGCGCATGTTCGCAAGCGTGATGAGCAGGATCAGCGCCACGCCGAGCAGGACTCGATGTTGGTGCAACGACTGGAACTGCGGAATCGACACGATCGCGGCGACACCGGCGGAAATCGAAACCGCCACGGTCAACACGTAGTCGACCATCAACGATGCGCCCGCGATGAGCCCCGCGTGCTCGCCGATGTTCTCCTTGCTGACGACGTACGCCCCACCACCGTTGGGATAGGCGAAGATCACCTGCCGGTACGACACGATGACGATCGCGAGCAAGACGGCGACCACGATGGCGATGGGCACCAACTTGCTCAGCCCGAGCGCAAGGCTGGATCCGCCGCCGATGGCGACGACGAAGAGGATCTCTTCGGTTGCGTACGCGGTCGACGACAACGCGTCGGACGAATAGACCGCGAGCGCGATCGTCTTCGGGATCTTCTGCTCTTCCATCTGGGCGGACGACAGCGGCCTTCCGACGAGCAGCCGCTTCACCAACCCGAACATCGGATCAGCTTCTCACTCTTCGCGACCGCGCGTCATGAATCGTCCGGCGCGAGATCATGGCGGACGCGTTCCAACTCGAGCGGGCCCGCCATGGCCATCGCGCTGCCGAGCTGATCCGCGAGCGCGACCGCCACGACCCGTTCCTCGATGGTGACGGACACCTCCGGGTCACCCAGGAGGACGAGCCGCGCCACCTCGGTTCCCGCCTGCAGCACCGGCAGGCCGACGCCGTACTCCGGCAGCATGAATCCGCCGCTCGACCACTGGTGCTCCGACGCCTCGATCGCACCGCTCCGCTCGAGGTGCGGCAGCGGCCATTGGAACGGGGCGAACTCGAGATAGCAGTCATGAAGCTGTAAGAGTGCAATGAGCTCGCGGACCACCTCGTCGACGACGGTCCGGAGCCGGCCCTCGGTATCGAGCGGTCCACCTTCCGCGATCTGAGCCGCGACCCGATGCACGCGGGCAACCGCGTCGGCGGCGCGATCACGTTCGCGCCGGGATCGACGACCGCGCGCCGCGACTTCGCCCACCAGGAAGCCGACCGCGAGCAGGATGATGACGGTCTCCACGTCGTCTGCGCTCTCGATTCGCATCGACGTGTACGGGCGCGTGAGGAAGAAGTCGAATGCCATCGTCCCGGTGATCGCCGCGAGCACCGCCGCGGCTCGATCGCCGACGATCGCCGCGAGCACGACGACGAGCACCAGGAGCAACGCGAGGTTCGCGTTGTCGATGTCTTCGCGAAAGGGAACCAGCACCAGCGCGACGACGACCGCGCCGAGCCCGCCGACGGCGAGCCCGATCAGCTTGCGGCCGTCCTTCCAGTCCGCGCTCACCATGCGACCGGTCACGCTAACCGGAACGCGACATTCCCCAGACATGGGGACCGCCGCCGGGCACGTCGACCTCACCGGTGACGGCGAACCCGAGGCGTTCGTAGAACTCGACGTTGCCGCGATCCGACGTCTCCAGGTACACCATCGCGCCCTCGGCCAGGGCCCGGTCGAGCACCGGCGTCACCACCGCGGTCGCGAGCCCTTGGCGTTGCCGGTCGGTTCGCGTGCCGACTGCGCCGAGGTAATAGTGCGCCACCACGGGCCGCAGCGGTCTGCACGCCGCTTCCGCGAGCACCGACGCGTCGTGCCGATCTCCTTCGAGCTCGGCCTGGGATTGCGCGGTCGCTTCCACATCGGATTCCGGGACCGACGACGTCGGCGTCATCCAGACCGCGACACTCGCGATCGTGGCGCGCTCGTCTTCCGCGACCCATACCTCGCCGTAGGGCAACGCGATCTGCTCGATGAACAACCGCTGGAGGCCGCCGATGCGCGCACTGTGATCGTCGGCCTCAATGGTCCAACGCGTCCACGCGTAGTCGGCGAACGCATCGGCCAGCACCGCCGCCGCGGCGTCGGCGTCTTGCAGATCAGCCCTGCGTACTTCCGCGCCCGCCATCGTTGCTACGGCGTCCAGCTGGTGTGCTTGGCCCAGGTCTCGGCAATCGTGACGACGAGATCGACGACCGGATCCTTCACCTCGGAGTATGTACCACTGTGTGGGACCGCGTCCGCCAGTGTTCGTTTGAACGCGGCGTACGCCGGGATCGCGCTCGGATGCGTCCGAAGCCAGTCCCGGAACAACAATGCGAGCCGCTCGTTCGGTGAACCGACCGTGCGCACGTGCAGGTTCACATCACCGCCGGCACTCCCCCGTCGCGACCAGTAGCGCTTGCGCCAGCGCTCGGGATCGTCGGCGCTTCCCGCGGGCACGTGGTCGTGCTCGTAGGGAGCGCGTTCGAACCGCAGCGTTCGCAACGGTTCGGCGAACGCCGCCGCGGCGAGATCCAGATCGTCGACGCTCACCTGGATGTCGAGAACATCCTTCGCGGCCATTCCCGGGATCGCCGTGCTCCCGATGTGGTCGACGCGTCGAGCCGTTTCTCCCAGGACGTCGGTCAGTTGCGCGACGAGTGCGGCGGCACGGCGAGGCCAGTCAGGGTCGTAGTCGACGATCACGACGCGGGGCCCGGCCACGCCTTCACTATTGCCGCGCCGCGGCGCGCGATCGACTCAGCCTTCGATGACGTTGTGCACGCGCGCCGCCATCGGCGGGTTCAGCTCGACCCCTTGGTCCGTAAGGATCGGCATGAGCGTCGCTCCGAATGCGTCGAACTCCTCCTGGGAGTTCCAAATGTCGAACACCTGGATCTCACCGTCGGACTCGAGCGCGACGTGGAAGGAACGGCCCTTCGGGGCTCCCGCTCCTGCCGCCGCGAGCTCCTTGATCACCTTGTCATATTTGTCCGGCGTGAACCCACCGTGAGTGAAATAGAACCCGATTGCCACAAGACCTCTCTTCATGGGTTGGCGTGTCTATTGGCGGAAGCATATGGACCGAGCGGCGCCGGTACGCGCGGGTCAGGAGTCCACGTTGTCGAGATAGTCGGCGCGCCCGTGCTCGTCGAACTCGAACGGCGCCGCCGGCACCACGCAGAACTCGTTGCCGTGAGGATCGGCCATGACGAGGAAGCCTCCGTCCTGGAAGCCCACGCCCGGCGCGTGTGCCGAACGCTCCAACCAGACGTAGGGTCTTATGCTCCCCGCTATTGGCTGTCCAAGGAGCTCCGCCCGAAACGACGCCAACGACGCCGGGTCTGCGCAGTCGATGATGACGTCGCCGATCTCCGCCTCGAGTTCTGCCATGCGCAGATTCTCTCAGGTGCCTCATTGCCTCGGGCGGTCGTCCAAGCCTGCATGCGGACCGTGGTCGATGTCGTCGTCCGCGCGGCATCCGACGATCTCCACCACCGGGTCATCTCCGAGCGCAGCCATGGCGGCTGATGTCGCTGCGACGTACGTCGAGTAGATGTCGAGCTCGCTGGCTACGCACCAGGCCCGGTCGGCAGGCCACCAGACCGTCGGGCTTTGAAACCACGGACCTTCTCGGAACGCGGTCGCGGCGCTGACCGGTCCGCGAAACAGCAGACAATTGCGATGCTCGAGCGCGACTCGCGGTGCACCGTAGGCCAGGCGGTTGAGGACGGTCCATGCGCTGCCGTATCCCTCCCAGATACAAAAGAAACAATCATCCTGCGTTGCACTGTAACGAGCGAGGACGTGAGCTACCGCCGAACACTCGTCGGGCAGCAACGATCCGCGCTCGGGCTCCAACCACGGCTCCGGTGGCGACTGATGATCGGTGTCTGCGTGCCAACCGACGAGCTGCGCGTACTGGGTGTTGGCGTTGATGTGCCGGCCGGTCTGCACCGCGATCTCGGCCCAGCGCAGCGCGTCCGATCTTGTGCCGCCGCGGTGAAGGATCCGTCCGTGGGCGGGATAGCCGGCTGGGACGAGTGTCGAGACATGGCGAATCCCGCGAGCAGTCCAGGGTCGGAGCGCGGCACGTAACCAACGGGCCGGCTCGACGTCGTCACACAACTCCACACCGGGGAACCCGCTCATTGCGCTTGTCGCCACAACCGGGGACGCCGAGAGCGAAACCCCGCCGCACAACCACGTCCGCGCCTCGGGAGCTTCCTCATGGATGGCCCTCGCATCGGAGTTCAGTTCGCGAGCGGACAACGTGCGGGCTCGCAATCCTATGCTCGCTTCGACGTTCCCAAGGACGACGCCGGCGTGCCGACCGAGCCCGCGATGATCAAGGTGGAGGCGGAGGAGGGGGAGGCAACTTTCGATGGGAGCAATGGGTATTTCCGCTTCGCGGGCCCGGCCCGCTCACCGTGTTCGCCGAATGGCTCACCGCAGGGGATCGAAGAGACCAGCGTGCTCATCAGTGGCGACGACGTACGCGACGCGGCGCGCCGCGCCACCGTGATCTGGTCGTAGCCATCCTCACGTGATTGTCGAGCGTCAACCGACGGAAGTGATCCGGCCCATCGCCTCGACGATGACGTCCGCAACGCGTGCGGATACCTCATTCGGCAGGAAGAACACGGCGCCGGGGATGGTCACCACATCTGCGTGCGGGCACGCCTCGAGCGTTCTGCGCTCGTCCTCCGTCAACCCTCCGTCGCCCTTTTCGGCATGGACGATCCAGGTCGGAACGTCGGCACGGCAGAGCCGCTCGGCCCGTCGTTCGTGCCGATGCAACCAACGTACGTACTCGCGCAACCCGCGCATCACGTCCTGCGGCACGTTCTTGCGGAAGTCCGCTTGCAGCTCGCGCCGGCGTTCGGCCGGGAGCGCGCTGCGCTTGACCATCGACGCAGCCCCCTTCGCCAACACCGTGCAGGGCAGGCCGCCCAGAACCCTGGTCAGGTGAACGATCCCACGGAAGAACGCGGGCTCGTCCTTGGGAGACAGGCTGACGCCGAGCAGCACGACGGGCCCCGTGAACGTCCCCGACGTGACCATCTCGACCGCAACGGATGCACCCATGCTGAATCCGACCAGGACATCTGCGCCGACCTTCGTCGCCAGCTCCGTCGCGAGCCGTGCGTAGCTCTCGACGCTGTAGTCATCGGGAGGCGGCGCACCGGCATGACCCGGAAGCGTGGCGGCAATCAGCCGTGTCCCCGCGAGCGCGGGTTCGGCCATGACCTCCGCGTACGAGCCCGCACCGCACATGCCCCCGGGCAGGAGCAACACCGTGCACTCGGCGTTCGGTGGGCCTGACTCGCGAAGTTCCCAATCAACATCCACCATCCGTTCATACTGCCTGAAGGGTGAGTGCGTGTCACTCGCTGCGGCACTCGAGTTCGCCCTCTTCGGGTTCATGATCGTTGGATGTTGTCGTGGAGGTGTTCTTGGCGGTGGTGGTACCAGCAGAGGAGTTTGAGGTTGGCGAGGTCGGTGGGTCCGCCGAGCCACCAGTACCAGATGTGGTGTGCTTCGCAGAACCCGGGGGGCATGGTGCAGCCGGGGCTTGGCAGTGGCGGTCGCGGGCGACGAGGGCATTCCATTGGGCGGACGACACATTGCGGATGCTGCGGCCCACGTCGAGGATCTGACTCGGCCCGTCCATGAGGACGCGGCTGATCTTCGCGTCACACGCGATCCGTTGGAGGGTGGCTCTCGAGAGGCGGCCGGCGTGGGCGGCTTCGGCCCGTACGTCGGCGAGCAGGACGGCGTCGGCGCCGGTGAGCTCGGCGAGGTCGACGACGACGCTGACGCGGGTCTGGTTGCGGCGTCGTTGGCTGACGCCGTCGTGTTCGGCGAGGTACCACCGAGCGATCGACGTCCACACCTCCGCCCGGAGCTCCGGCCGCGATCGAGTGTCGTTTTTCTGTTTGAGGGCTTCGATCTCGGCGTCGAGGGCGGTCGCGATGATCTCCCCCGACTCGGCATCGACACTGCCATGCGGTTCGAACCGCCCGTTGAACGTCGCATCGAACGTCAAGCGGTTCTTGGCGCACTCGGACGCGTCCGCGGACGCGCCGCCATCACCGTCGAGCGCGTCGGTCAGGCCCTTCAGCGCGTCGCGCAGTTTCCCAGGAGGCGCCAGCCGGGCGACGGTCACCAGCTCGGCTTCGACCTCCGCGAACGCCGCAGCCTGCTCGGGTGTGTGCGCGGCCGCGATCACCTCGGCGTGGTGACGGCTGATCTCTCCGGCCGCGAACGCATCCGCGACCACGGGGAGGTCGTCGAGCGTGCGGCCGAGCTTGATCGCCCGCCGCGCGGCGCCGTGTTGCATCCGGCACTTCGACCGCAACGCGGCCGCGGTGCTGACGAACCCGTCGGCCTGCCAATCACCCGACCGGTCGTAGTCACGGATCGTCCGGACCTTCAGGAACTCGACCCGTTCTGCGAGCCGGCACATCCGTTCGACATCCAACGCGCGCTCACACGCCGCGACCTTTTCAATCGCAGATTCGAGCTCGTGGAGCACATCGAACATGCGTCGACGATACGCCGAGGGTGAGACACTAACGATCCGTCCCAAGCAACTTTTCTCGAAGAAATTCGCAGAACATCGCCGCTATCTATTCCGGCCAATCGAGTTGTGAATCGGGCACACCGACCGACCGTCCGTAGGCCTCTGCTTCCGATCGTCCGGCGCGGTCGCCACGTAGGTACCGGAAGACGCGACCGCCGAACACGACGAACGTCTCTGTGGCGGTCCGGAAGTCGCAGTACCAACCGACGCCCGGATCGAGCGACTCGCTGAGCGCTTCCGCCAGCCGCGACGCGTCCTCGTCGGCGGCTTCGAACTCGAGAAACGTCCACGTGAGCGGCTGGCCCGCGTCGACATCGCCGACATCGGCGCGTGAGATCTTGCGCACGACGAGGACGAGCTGGTCGAGCACGGCGCCGACCCGCAAGCTCTCCGCGATGAGCGTTCCCGTGAGCGCCATCCGATCCTCCGTCTCGCGTCAGTGAACCAATCGTTTGCTGAAGAAGACCTCGCCGTGACCGACGGGAGCGTCCTCGGCGCGACCGATCTCCGAGTATCCCAGCGTGCGGTAGAAGTCCGGCGCTTGGAACGTGTGCGTGTTGACGCGCACGACCGCGCAACCGCGGGCCTCCGCCTCACGCTCGGCGGCGAGCACGAGCCGGCGACCGAGCCCGTTGCCGCGCGCCGCCTCCGCGACCCAGAGCCACTCGATCATCGCGTAGCCACCCCACGTGAAACCGTCGAGCCCGGCGTACATCTCGCCGCCGTTGTCCCGCAGGAAGCAGCTGAGCGATCGGCCGTCGTCGTAGCCGGTGACCGCGATGTTGAACGCAATGATCCGCTCGCGCAGCTCCGCGACCGCGGCCTCGTCGTGGACGTCGGTGACGACTAGTTCGGGGTCGTCCATCCCACCGGAAGGTGCTTGATGCCGTGGATGAAGTTGGAGCGCAGCCGGGCCGGCGGCTCCTGCGCTTCGATGTCGGGCACGCGGCGCGTCAACTCTTCGAACAGCGCCTTGATCTCGAGTCGGGCGAGGTTGGAGCCGAGGCAGAAGTGCGGGCCGCGGCCACCGAAGCCGAGATGCGGGTTGGGCGTGCGCCCGACGTCGAACTCGAACGGACGCTCGAACACGTCGTCGTCGCGGTTCGCCGACGGGTACCAGACCGTGATCTTGTCGCCGGCCTTCAACTGCTGTCCGTGCAGCTCCACATCCTTGGTCACCGAGCGCCGGAAGTAGATCACCGGGCTCGCCCAGCGCACGATCTCCTCGGCAGCGAGGTCGAACAGCTCGGGGTGTTCGCGCAAACGGTCCCACTGATCGCGGTGCTCGAGGAACGCGAGCATCCCGTGGGTGATCGCGTTGCGCGTCGTCTCGTTGCCCGCGACCGAGAGCAACATGAAGAACATGTCGAATTCCATGTCGGAAAGGCGCTCGCCGTCGACCTCGGCGTTCACGATCGCGGTCACGATGTCGTCGGTCGGAGCGAGACGCTTCTCCTCGCCGAGCGCGTTGGCGTACGTGAACATCTCGACGGAGACGTTCATCGCTTCGTCGGGGCCGACGAGGTACTCGGGGTCGGAGCTGCCGACCATCTTGTTCGACCAGTCGAAGAGCTTGCCGCGGTCTTCCTGGGGTACACCCAGGATCTCGGCGATCGCCTGCAACGGGAGCTCCGCCGCGACATCGGTCACGAAATCGCAGCCCCCGCGTCCGATCACGTTGTCGACGATCTCCGCCGACCGCCGGCGCACCTGCTCCTCGAACAACTTGATCACGCGCGGCGTGAACGCGGAGGAGACGATCTTGCGGTACCGCGTGTGTTGCGGTGGATCCATCATCAGCATCATCGTGCCGACGCCGCCTTCGGGCCCGATGTCGGGGATCATGATCCCGCCCGAGTCTGCGTCGGGCGACTTCTCCGACGAGAACGATTGCCAATCCCTCGACACCGCTACCACATCTTCGTATTTGGTGGCGACCCAGAAGCCGCGCTCGTTGCCCTCGGTATCGGTCGGCGGGTGGAACCACACCGGCGCCTCGCGCCGCAAGAACGTGAACCACTCGTGCGGGAACGCATGTTGGAAACGATCCATGTCGGTGAGATCGATGTCGCTCAGCTGCACGCGGGAATCCTCCGAGCCGTCGTCGGCCGAATCGTAGAACACGTTCTAGTCCCGTCGACGGCGTTCGCCACGCACTGAGGGCTTGACGATGCCGGCCGGCGAGTTCAATATCACAAGTAGTTACTTTCGCAAATCCACCTCACTGTCGGAGGTACCGATGACCGCGGACGATGTTCGGGCCGGATCACTCACCGACCTCCGCGCCGAGAGGCGACTCCTCACCAAGGTCGGGACCCTCCCGGTGGTGGTCTTCTGGGACGACGGCGCCGCCTACGCCATCGAAGATCGCTGCCCGCATCTCGGCTTCCCGCTGCATCAGGGCACGGTCGAGGCCGGGCTCGT
>JBBQER010000096.1:0-13969 GCA_038320885.1 Acidimicrobiia bacterium | reverse complement strand
GCTCGAGGACCGGAGGTCGCAGCCGCATGGGTAACGCGTTCGATGCCGCCGCGGCCGAGGGATCGGTCGACACCGCCGTCGGGTTCCCCAAGTCGCGCGAGGAGATGTACGAGTTCTACGGCTTCATCCGTAAGCAGACGCGCGACGCCGCGAGCGTCGAAGGCGGAGAGCTCGAGTTCCCGGCGGGGTACATGTTCAAAGACGTTCCCACATGGGACGCCGAGGGCATGGACGACCCGGTGCAGATCCTTCTCGCCGAGCTCGACCGCCACAACATCCGACAGGCGATCGTCACGCCGTACGACGGCCCCGCCTCGCGCGCGCTTCGCGAATATCCCGACCGGTTCTTCGCGGGCGTGAACGTCGACCCCAACGAGGGCATGGAGGCGCTGCGCAAGATCGACCGAGCGGCCGAGGAGTACGACCTCAAGTGCGTGCACGCATTTCCCGCCGGGCTGTACCCGCAGGTCGCGATCAACGACAAGAAGTTCTACCCGATCTACATGAAGTGCGTTGAGCTCGACGTGCCATTCTGCTCGACCGCCGGCGTTCCCGGGCCGCGCATCCCGTACGCGCCGCAAGACGTCGCGAACATCGACGAGGTGTGCTGGTTCTTTCCCGAGCTCAAGTTCGTCACCCGCCACGGCTGCGAACCCTGGGCCGATCTCGCAGTGAAGCTGCTCCTCAAGTGGCCCAACCTCTACTACTCGACGACCGCGTTCGCACCGAAGTACTACCCGAAAGACGTCATCGACTTCGCGAACACGCGCGGTGCCGACAAGGTGATCTGGTCGGGCTACTTCCCGGCGGGTCTCACGTACGACCGCATCTTCAGCGAGCTCCCCGACGTGCCTTTCCGCGACCACGTGTGGCCCAAGTTCCTGCGCGAGAACGCGAAGCGCGTCTTCAAACTGCCGTGAGCTCCAACGCATGACCGGACCTCTCGCCGGCATTCGGGTGCTCGAGCTGCCGAACATCGGGCCGGTGCAGTTCGCGGGCATGTTGCTCTCCGACATGGGCGCCGAGGTGATGCGCCTCGACCGGGCAACCGACGTCGCGTCGGGTTCGGGGGTCGCCGGATTCGTCTCGCCGTACTCCGTGATCGACCGCGGCCGGCGCAGCATCGGGATCGACCTGAAGCACGAGCGCGGTCCCGAGGTGCTCCTCAGCATGTGCGAGCACGCCGACGTCCTGCTCGAGGGCTTCCGGCCCGGAGTCGCCGAGCGGCTCGGTGTCGGACCCGACGTGTGCCTCGCGCGCAATCCGCGCCTCGTCTACGCGCGGATGACCGGTTGGGGCCAGGACGGGCCACTCTCGGCCGACGTCGGCCACGACGTGAACTACCTCTCGATCGCGGGTGTGCTCTGGCACATCGGGCCGGAGGGTGGGCCGCCGGTTCCGCCGATCAACTTGCTCGCCGACTTCGCCGGCGGCGGCTCGCTCGTCGTGCAGGGCATCCTCGCCGCGCTCGTGGAGCGGGCGACGTCGGGACTCGGACAGGTCGTCGACGCGGCGATGGTCGACGGCAGCGCGCAGTTGATGAGCATCTTCTTCGGCCTCGACGCGATGGGTGGGTGGGGTCCACGCGGCACGAACCTGCTCGACGGCGGCGCGCACTTCTACAACGTGTACGAAACCTCCGACGGCGAGTACGTATCGATCGCGTCGTACGAGTCCAAGTTCTACGCGAACCTGCTCGCCTTGATCGGTCCGCTCGGATTCGACGACGTCGACCCGGCCGCGCAGATGGACCGGGCGCAATGGCCCGCGTTGAAGGCGCGCATCGCAACCTTGATTCGCACGCGCACGAGCGCCGACTGGGTCGCGTTCTTCGCCGGCCACGAGGTTTGTTTCGCGCCGGTGCTTTCGATGTCTCAGGCGCGCGTGCACCCGCACAACATCGAGCGCCGGACCTTCGTCGACGTCGACGGTGCTCCCCAACCGGCGCCCGCGCCTCGCTTCAGCCGAACGCCCAGCGCGGTACCGAGCGCCCCGGTCGCGGCGGGGGCCCACACCGCCGTCGCGCTCGCCGGGTGGGGCTTTTCCGATGACGAGGTCACGGCGTTGAAGTCGAGTGGCGCTCTCGCCTGACCACTCGGAGTGACGCGTCCTAGCGGTTGGTAACGGCACGATCCGGATCCGCGCGATGATCTTGCGTGATGGATGGGGCGAGCGGGTCAGACTACGGAACGGTCACACTGACGATTCCCGGCCATCCCGTATACCTCCGCCTCGCCCGATTGGCCGCCGCCGACACCGGCGCGCGTGCCGGCCTCGCCATCGGCGACCTCGAGGATCTGCGCATTGCGGTCGACGAGCTCGCGTACGCGCTGATCGGCGACGAACGCTCGGGCGCACCGCTGACCATTCGCTTCCTCGCCGCCGAGGGCATGGTCGAGATCGAGGGCGCCTGCGCCGCCACTGGTTGCGCGCCCGAGCTGGGCACCCTCGCCCGCACCATCGTGAACGTGATCGCCGACGAGCACGAGATCCAGGACGACGGCGACACCCGCCGCTTCCGCCTCGTCAAACGGACGAGGGAGTAGCTCCGATGCGCATCGAACCGGTCGAACGTGTCGACGACGACGCCACGCTCGAGTGGTTCCGCGAGTACCGGCGTACCCGCGATCGCACGCTGCGCAACACACTCGTCGAGCACTATCTCGAGCTCGCACGCGCACTCGCTCGTCGGTTCGCCAATCGCAACGAGCCGCTCGACGATCTCGAACAGGTCGCAATGCTCGGCGTGCTGAAAGCGGTCGAGCGCTTCGATCCCGAGTACGGAACACCCTTCGCGGCGTTCGCAGTTCCCACCGTTGTCGGTGAGCTCCGGCGCCACTTCCGCGACCACGGATGGATGGTCCGCGTTCCGCGACGGATACAGAACCTGCATCAGCACATGGGTGCGCTCGTCACCGAGCTCGCGCAGCGGCTCGAGCGGTCCCCCACGGTCGCGGAGCTCGCGGACGCCGCCGGCGTGGAGCAGGAAGACGTGATCGAGGCGCTCGAAGCTGCGAATTGCTACCGGCCGGCCGCACTCGAAGGGTCGGTCGCGGGCGGCGATCCGTCCGAGCGCATCCGCCTCGTCGACGACGACCTCGAAACGGCCGACGACCGCGTGGTCCTGCTGCCGCTGCTCGCACAGCTCCCGCGCCAACAGCAGCGAATCGTCTACCTGCGGTACTTCGAGGACCTGACCCAGGCGGAGATCGCCAGGGAGCTCGGCATCAGCCAGATGCAGGTCTCGAGGCTGCTGGCTCGCAGCATCGAGACGCTCGGCGAAGGCGTCCCGGACGAGACCTAAGCCCGACGAGACCTCGGCCGTATCGGGCCGGTCGGCGCAGCGGGGCGAAATTCGGAGGAACCAGTCCACAAGGGGCGGGGTACTTGCGGACTGGATCCCCCGCTTGTTCGCCTCTTACCCACGCTGACCAGGTCCGAAACCGCGACCGGAGCCATTTTCGAGAAATCACGTTTAGGCGCCGTCGGAACCGGGAAGACCGGCGACGGCCAATTTCTGAAATTTCGCGATATCCGGGAGGGGTGCGCATGGGGGGAAAGCTCGGCCGCAAATTCGCGGCCGTTGTCATCGCGTTGACTGCCGTTTCTGCGCTGGCCGCGGTGGCCCAGCCGACGGGTGCGTCCGATTCGTCGATCTTCCCGTTCGACTACAACGTCGACGCCACGACCCACCTCAAGACGCTCGACCAGACGATCACCATCACGGGTGGCAGGTTCACCGGTGGCATCGACCTCGCAACCGATACGTCGTACGCCCCTCTGCGCGGGAAGATCACACTGCCCGACGCGACGTTCACCTACAAGGCGGCGGGCATTCTCCCGCTGATCACCGCGACCGCGCGGATCGTGCCGCTCAAGCCCGTCACCGGCCAGGTGTACCTCCCCACCCTGACTGTGACCCCGACGGCCACGTTCAGCATTCGCATCATCAGCGCCAAGCCCTCCGGAACCAACATCAACCTGGTCGGCAACATGTGCAGGACGTCGAAGCCGATCGCGGTCACGATGAGCGGTCCGGCGTCGTTCGGCGGCGCGTCGACCTTCACCGGCGAGTTCACGATTCCGCCCTTGCAGACCTGCGGGCTCGGGACCACGGCACTGAACCTCGTGCTGCCGGGCCCCGGCAACACGTTCACTGCTTTGGCCACGCCCCACTAGCGCGAGCAGCACTACGGCGTGGTGGTGTCGGCGGCCCGCCAGCACCACCACGCAACGAGTGATCGGAAGGGCCGGTAGGGATCCCCTGCCGGCCCCAACTCTTTCGGCGTCGGCATCGGCTCGAGGTCGTACATGCGGGCGAAACCCATCCGCACGCCGTAGTCGCCGGTCGGCCATACGTCGATCCGGCCGCACTGGAACATCAAGAACATGTGCGCGGTCCACTCGCCGATCCCGCGCACCAGCACGAGCTCCCGCACCACCTGTTCGTCGGGAAGGCGGTTCATGCGGCCGAGCTCGACCAGTCCGGCATCCACCTTTTCGGCAAGATCGGTGATCGAAGCCGCCTTGCTCCCCGACAAGCCGACCGAGCGCAGCTGCTCCATCGAGAGCGCGAGCACTGCTTGGGGAGTGGGGGGACCGTCGAACAGGGCGGCAAAGCGCCCGTGGATCACCGAGGCGGCGCGACCGGCGAGCTGCTGGTAGCAGATCATGCGCGCCAGCTCGGCGAAATGGGTGCGGTTCGGGCGAGCGCGATGTAGGTCGGGAACGCCGTGCCCCTTGAGCATGCGCTTCAACACCGGATCGCGCTGCGCGAGGACACGCGCGCCTTCCTGGACCTTCGCGGGAACGGTGGCCACGAGCGCCAGTCTGCCCGCGGTTCAATCAGCCGGGTACACGAGCACGCCGTCGGGCTCCACCGCGAGCGCGACGATGTCACCGACATCGGGGGCGTCGCGGTACGGCACGCGCAGGCGGATCGCCGGCCCACCGGCATCGACCTCGAGATCGGCGTGCTCCCCCGCGAAGCTGCAGCGGCTCACCTTGGCCGCGATCGGGCCCGACGGATCGAGGCGCAGTGCATCGGGTCGCAACACGACCTGCACCCGGCCGTCTCCGCTCACACCGACCGGCAGCACGCCCCAGGGGGTCTCGACACCGCCGGCCGTACAACGCGCAGGCACCGGCGGCGCGAAACCGAGAAACGCCGCGGTCCACGGATCGGCGGGGCGCGACCACACGTCGGCGGGCGGTCCGGCCTGCACGACCCGCCCCGCCCGCATGACGACGACCCGGTCCGCGAGCGCGAACGCCTCGTCGTGAT
Source organism: Acidimicrobiia bacterium (assembly GCA_038320885.1). Taxonomy (GTDB): domain Bacteria; phylum Actinomycetota; class Acidimicrobiia; order IMCC26256; family PALSA-610; genus JBBQER01. Next base: position 8,685 of record JBBQER010000096.1, on the reverse strand, counting down.
CGTGCGTGACGTAGATCGCGGGCAGGCCGGTGCGATCGAGCAGCTCGCGGAACTCACCCAGCAGGCGCTCGCGCCACGGACGGTCGAGCGCGCCGAGCGGCTCGTCGAGCATGAGCAGGCGCGGCTCGACCGCGAGCGTACGGGCGAGCGCGACCCGTTGCTGCTCCCCGCCGGACAGCTGAGCAACCCGGCGATCGCGCAGCGCGCCGAGCCCGACGAGATCAAGCACCTCGCCGACGCGGCGATCACGCTCCGTCCGGTTGACTCCGGCCATACGCAGTCCGAACGCGACATTGCCGCCCACGTCACGGTGGGGGAACAGCGCGTACTCCTGGAACATGAGACCGAAGCGCCGGCGGTGCGCCGGGACCCCGGCCAGGTCGTCGCCGTTCCAGGTCACCTGCCCCGCGTCGAGTGGCTGCAAGCCCGCGATCGCGCGCAGGAGTGTCGTCTTGCCGCATCCACTCGGGCCGAGAACCGCGACCGTCTCGCCCGCTCCCACCTCGAGGTCGACGCCGTCGACCGCGCTCGCCGTCCCGAAGCGAACGAGCGCGCGTTCGACGGCGAGCATCACAACTCTCCGAGCTGGCGAACGCGAACCTGTTCGATCGCCAGTACCACGGCTCCGGTGACGACCATCAGGATGGTCGACATCGCCATGGCCTGGCCGACATTGAGCGCGCCCGGACGGGCGAGGAACCGCGAGATTGCGATCGGGATGGTCGGCGAGTCGGGACGGGCGACGAACAGGGTCGCGCCGAACTCGCCGAGCGAGACCGCGATCGCGAAACCGAAGCCGACGGTGAATGCTCGCAGCGCGATCGGGAGATCGACCTCGCGCCACACGCGTCGCGGCGGCGCGCCGAGCAAGGCGGCCGCGTCCCGCAGCCGGGGATCGATCGATCGGATCGCAGGAACGACGGCGCGGACGACGAACGGAATCGCGACGACGGACTGGGCGATCGGCACGAGAATCGTCTTGGCGCGCAGGTCGAGCGGCCATCGGTCGAGGGCGACGAGAAAGCCGAATCCCACCGTCACCGCGGAGGTTCCCAACGGGAGCATCAACAGCGTGTCCATCGCGCGCGTCGCCCGCCCCGGCCGCGAGGCGATCACCACCGACGCCAGACCGCCGACGACGACGGCGATGCACGCGGCGAGTGCGGCGAAGCCGAGCGAATTGACCAAGGCATCGGACGCGGGGACGAACAACGTGTCGGTCGATGCGCTGCCGAGTGCCCGGTAGGCCGCGAGCGACCAACTCCCGCCGACCCGCACCGACTCCCCGGCGAGGACGACGAGCGGTCCACCGAGGAACAGCGTGGTCGCGCCCAGCACGCCGGCGACGACCCATCGCTCGCCACCACGCGGGCGGCGCGCCGCGTCGCGCGCGGCGACGAGACGTTGGGTGACGGCTCGCCGTTCCTGCATCCGCGCCATCGTGGCCAAGAGCGCGACGACTCCGACCATCTGCACGAGGGCGAGCGCGGCGGCTACCGGCAGATCGAACAGCTGGACACCTTGCCGGTAGATCTCCACCTCGAGCGTTGCGTGCGCGGGATCGGCGAGGAGCAAGACCACGCCGAACGCGGTGAACGTGAAGAGGAACACGATCGACGCCGCGGCCATGATCGCCGGTCCGAGGAGGGGAAGCGTGACCTCGCGGAACGCGCGCCCGCGCGACGCGCCCAGCACGCGCGCCGCATCGGTGCGGTGCGGGTCGAGGTTCGACCAGAAGCCGCCGACCATCCGCACGACCACGGCGACGTTGAAGAACACCTCGGCAACCATCATCGGCGCCACGCCGCGCTGCCACCCAAGGAAGGAGAGCGCGCCGCCGGGCCGAAAGAGCACGAGGAACGCGGTCGCGACCACCACCGTCGGGAGCACGAACGGTACGGTCACGAAGGCGCGAAACAGACGTCGCCCGGGGAACTCGTACCGGGCCACGACGTAGGCGGCCGGAAGACCGACGGCCAGGGTGAGGCCGGTCGCGGCCACTGCCTGCCACAGCGTGAACCACGCGACATGACGCAACCCGCGGTCGACGAACACGTCGTGCAGCGCACCTGCAGTCAGGGAGCGTCCGATGATGGCCGCGACCGGCCACACGAAGAACACGCCGAGGAAGCCGAGCGGAATTGCGGCGCGCAGGACGCGCCCCGCACGACCGCTCACTGCAGCACGATCCGCGTCCACTCGTCGATCCAGTCGGTGCGATGGGACCCGATCACCCGTGCGCTCAGCGCGAGCGGACGCGCGGGGGGCACCGCGTACTTCGTGAAGACCGGTGGGAGCAACGCCTTCGGGAGCACGGGATATACGTACATCTGCAAGGGGACGTCTTGCTGGAAGCGGCGCGTGAGCATGAAGTCGATCAGCGCCCGGGCGCCGGCCGGGTTCTTCGCGTGCTCGAGCACACCCGCGAACTCGATCTGGCCGAAGCAGGTGCCCGGTACGACGCCCACAGTCGGCACCTTCTTCTTCCCCTCCGAGAACACCACGTCGGCCGCGGGATCCGTCGCGTACGACACGACCAGCGGCCGGTCACCGCTGACGCCCGCCGCGGTGAAGTCGGACTCGTACGCCTGCTCCCACCCGTCGTCGACCCGCACGCCGTTCTTGCGAAGCTGCTGCCAGTAGTCGTGCCAACCGTTCTCGCCGAACGCCGCGATGGTCGCGAGCACGAACGCGAGTCCCGGTGACGACGAGGCGGGATTCTCCACGACCAGAAGCTTGCGGTACGCGGGCTCGGCCAGATCGCTGAGCGATTCCGGCGCGGGCGGATGCCCGTCGTGACCGAACCATGCGAGATCGTCGTTCACGCAGACGTCGCCGTGGTCGATCGGCGTGACCCGTTGCTTCGGGTCGAGCCGGAAGCGCGCGGGAACATTCTCGATTCCCTTCGCCGCGTATTCGCTGAACAAGCCGTTGTCGAGGGCGCGGCCGAGGAACGTGTTGTCGACGCCGAAGAGCGCGTCGGCGACGGGATGGTCCTTCACCAGCAGCGCTTCGCTCAATGCCTTCCCCGCGTCTCCCGACTTCAACAGCTTGACCTTGTAGCCGGTCTCGCGCGTGAACTGCGCGAGCACTGCGGGCGACGCTTTGAAGCTGTCGTGGGTCATGAGCACGACCGTCTTCGACGACGCCTTGCTCCCGCTCCCACTGCCGGAGCACGCACCTCCCGCGAGCGCGGCACCCAGCACGAAGACCGCAGCGAGCACGGGCCGCGAGCGGTTCATCGCGCACCGCCGAACGGCTGCAACACGAGCAGCGTCCCGTCCTGCAGGCGCACCGAGGCGGAGCCGCTCACGAGCTCGTTGCTCACGCCACGCGTCGTGCCCGGCGCGAGCTCCTCGCACTGGAGCGGGTAGCGCAGTCCTTCGGTGACGATGCCGTGCGCCGGGCCGCCGGCCGCGAGCAAGGTGACAAGACCGCCCGGGGGGCCGTTGATGTCGACGGCTGGCTCGCCCCCGCGGGCGACGGCCAGGCGCGCAGCGCCCGCGTAGGCCTCGACGCGAACTCCGGCCCACGCCGGCGATGCGAGCAACGCCAGGTTGCCGAGCAGATGATCGAGGCGGTCGCCACCGCCGTCGACCAGCACGATCCGGCGCGCGCCGCGCACGAGTGCCGCGTCGAACGCGAGCTCGAGATCGGTCGCGTCCTTCTCGGCCGGATGACGCTCGACGGTCGTCCCGCGCGCGACCGCGGCGTCGACGAGCGAAGGATCCGCGGAATCGAGATCTCCCACCAGGAGATCCACATACACGCCGAGCGTGTTGGCAACGTGCAGTCCCGAGTCGGCGGCGATGACTCCGGCCCCGTCGGGTAGGCGATCGAGCAACGCGGCCGCGACCGGCGCGCTCCCCGCGAAGACGATGACAACGGGCCAAACGGGAACGGGAATCGATGCTTCGCCCGCCATGGGTCCCTCCCTTCGCCGGTATTACCCGGAGCAGGTTCGAAGGGTCGGTGGCGGGCGCCGGCAGCGCCGGTCGCAATGGCCACCCTCTCAGCCCGGCTCACCCGAGCTCCCCGTAGGTGTCGCTCGGAGCGTACCGGGAGACATCGCGGGCCCGCGTTTCAATATCTCGGCCCTCGGGTATGAGGCGGCGAAGAGACCTATCAATGCGGGGGGCCCAGCCCTCGAGCCTCCCCCACCCCCTTGTTGGGCTGGCCCTCCCGCCGACCTCTCCCCCCGCCCGTGGTGACAGACTTCGCACGTGGCCGGCCGGCGGTCCTCCTTCGAACGGGCTCGCGATTTCCTGTACGAGAACGGGCGCGTCGTGGAGCGTCGTCTGTTCGCGACCCTCTTCGAGAACGCTCCCGCCGCAGGCGTCGTCGACGCGCTCATCGGGTACCGCAATCCCGACGGCGGCTTCGGTCACGCACTCGAGCCCGACAAGCGCGGCCCGGACAGCCAACCACTCGACGTGCAGATCGCGTTCGAGACTCTCGCCGCGGCCGGCGCCGCTCCCACCGAGCTGATTCGCGGCGCGTGCTCGTTTCTCGAGAGCGTCACCGCGCGCAGTGGCGGTGTCCCCATCGCCCTCGCGAGCGCGATGAACTACCCGCGCGCGCCGCACTGGTCGGAGATCAGCGGCGAGCCGAGCATCAACCCGACCGCGGCGCTGGCGGCGATGCTCTACGAGCTGCAGGTCGAGCACCCGTGGCGCGACCGCGCGACCGCCTACTGCCTGGCCGAGCTCGATCGAGCGGTGCCGCACGAAGCCCATGCCATCCGGTGCGTCTTCCAACTCCTGGAACGACTACCCGATCGGGACCACGCGTCGGCGCTCGCCGACCGTGTGGCCGAGGCGCTGCCGACCGCCGAGTGGTTCCGTGCCGATCCCGACGACCCCGCCTACGGCGTGGCGCCTCCGAGCTTCGCTCCCACTCCGCAGAGTCCCTGGCGGGCTCGGTTCGACGACGCGATGTTCGAAGCCCATCTCGATCGCCTCGAGCGCGACCAGCAACCCGACGGCGGCTGGCCGATCTCGTGGGACGCTCCCGGTCCCGCCGCGACGCTCGAGTGGCGCGGTATCGAAACCCTGCGCGCGATCAGAGTCCTCGACGCCTACGGCCGCCTGTAGCCGCCCGTCCTCAGCGCGCGACTCGAGCGAGATACCGGTCGAGATCGGTGCGGATGTGACGCAGCAACGTGAGGATGCGCACGTCAGCTCGTGCCATGCCTTCGAGCACCTCGTCGGTGAGCAGCGCCCGCATGTCACTTGCCTTGACCCAGCGCGCGCCGTCGTGCTCGTGACTGATGACAATCGCGGCATTGTCGACGATCGCGCCGCGGTACGAAATCTGGAGCGTGTCGTAGCCGTACACCTCCATCGGATAGCACCCGACGATCTCGAGCTCGCCGATCGCCACGCCCGCCTCTTCGGCCAGCTCGCGTCGCGCTCCTGCTTCAGGGAGCTCGCCGGGTTCGACCATCCCGCCGGGCAGGAACCATTCCCCGGCGAGCGCGGCGCCTTCGGCGCGTTGCAACAACAGGATCTCGTCACCGCGCTCGGCGTACACCACTGCCGACAGCGCGTACATCTGCGGCGCGGGCCAGTCTTCGAGGTGGTCGCCCTCGTTGCGAAGTCGGTCGTCAGCCACGCCCGGACGATACCGAGCCGTCGCCCGGCTAGCCCGCTCGCATCAACGCGACGGGATGGCCGTCGATCGAAACCGGGAAACCGAGTCGCTTCGCGTCGCCGAACGAGATGACGCTCCCGTCGGCGGTCGCGATCCAGTAGCCCTTGCCCGTCGGCGACACCAGCAGACGGTTCGCACCGCCGTAGTTGCTGCAGCCACCGATGTCACCGAACCGCTTGGCGTCACCGAAGGCGAAGACGTGGCCGCCCTGCGAGAGCATCCAGTAGCCCCTGCCCGTCGGCGTGCGCTGCATCGCGACGATCGGCGTCGCGAGATGCTTGGCGCCGAGCGAGCCGTAGAACTGGGCGTCGCCGAAGCTGAAGATCCCGCCGTCCCGCGCGAACAGCCAGTAGCCCTTGCCCGAGGCCGTGCGCTCCATCCCGAGCACCGGTTGGTTGAGACGCATGGCGCCGGTCGAGCCGTAGAACCTCGCGGTGCCGAACGTGAAGATGCCACCGTCGAAGGCCACGAGCCAGTAGCCCCCGTCGTGGGGCGTCCGCTCCATCCCGTTGATCGGCTGGTTCAGGTGCATCGCACCGGTCGAGCCGTGGAAACGCGCCGCGCCGAAGCTGAACACGCCGCCGTCGAGGGCGAGCAGCCAGTAGCCCTTGCCGGTCGAGAGCGACTCACCGTTGATCAACGGCTGGTTGAGATGGATCGAGGCGGGGTCTCCGTAGTAGTGCGCGGTGCCGAACGAGTAGATGTGTGACTTGTCGGTCGCGACCCAGTAACCGTTGCCGGAGTTCTTCGCGTTGTTGCCGGGCGCGTACGGCACGCAGGCCGCGTTCACGCCGTTGTAGACCAGAGCCTGCGAGTACAGCTTGATGATCCGGATGCCGTAGTCGACGGCGCTCGCCCAGATGAGCTTTCCGCACGGGCAGTTGTGACCGCCGAAGTACTCCCAGATCGGTGCCGCGCCGACACGGTCCGACGGCGCCGAGGTCAACCGGTGCGGTAGGTGCGACGATGTCGCGTCGGCGTAGCTCCGCAGCAACTGCATCTGCGTGAGCGCGCCGATCTTCGGGCTCGGGAAGCACCGGCTCGGCGCCGCGTCGCCGTGCGCGCAGTTCGGGAGTCCCTTCCGGCCGTCGTACGCGTTCATCCCCGCGAAGTTGTTCGAGTCGGGCGGTACCTGCGAACCCTGGTAGCTGAACCAGCCGGTCTCGAGGATCGACTGCACGAACGCGAGGTCGCCGCGCACGCCCTCGACGTGGCCCTGGTCGATGAAGATCTGGGCCAGCAGCGTGACGTTGTTGTGCACCGACGGGACGTTGGGTGGCGCGCCGTGCATGGCGTTGAACCAGCGCGCCAACTGCGCGGCGTTGAGCAGGTTCGGCCCCATCACCGGCGTGTGCGTCGTGACGGTCGCGCCGGCGACCTGCGGCGACACGGCCGACGTCACGACCGCACCCGTCAACGACGTGCAGGCGAGGGCGAACGCGCCCAGCGCAGTGAAGAAACGAGGAAAGCGGCGACGACTCATCAGGGGGAACATCTCCAAAGCCGGCATCGGACGGGCGGTGGCCTGCTCGAGACCTCCCCGCCGGGGCGTCACAAGGCTAGGCGTCTCGGGCGGGTGCTCCAACGCGGCGGCTACACCCCGCGCCGGGCCTCGATCCGGCCCCTCTCAGTCCTTCGCGGCGAGGGCTTTCGCCTGCTCCTTGGCGCGCCGGTAGTCGGGCTTGCCGTTCGCGAGGCGCGGGATCTCGGGAACAAGCAGCAACTCGCGCGGCAACTTGTAGGCCGCGATGCGGCTCCGGCAATGCTCCTTCAACTCGTCAAGAGTCGGCACCTGTCCCTCGCGCGCTTGCAGCAACGCGGCGACGCGCTCGCCCCAACGCCGGTCGGGAACGCCGACGACCAGCACGTCGAACACGGCCGGATGCGACTTGAGCGCGCCCTCGACCTCCTCGGGATAGATCTTCTCGCCGCCGGAGTTGATCGAGACCGAGCCCCGGCCGAGCAGCGTGATGCGGCCGTCCGCTTCGAGCAGCGCGTAGTCACCCGGGATGGACCACCGCCGACCGTGCGAGTCGGTGACGAACGTCGCCGCAGTCTTCTCCGGGTCGTTGTAGTAGCCGATCGGGATGTTGCCGCCGCGCGCGATGCGGCCGACGACACCCGTCCCGGGCTCGAGCGGGTTCATGTCGTCGTCGAGCACCACCGAGTCGGCCGACGCCTGGACCGTCGTGATGCCCTCCTTGGGCGCGTCACCTTTGGTGACGAAACGAATGCCGTTCATGCCCGACTCCGTGGAGCCGATTGCGTCGCTCATCACAAGATGGTCGGGCAGCAGCTCGGTGAGCTGTTCCTTCACGGTCTGGGAGAAGATCGCGGCCGTGCTCGAGAACGAGAAGAGCGACGAGATGTCGACGTCGTCCTTCATCTTCTCGAGCGCGTCGGCGAGGGGGCGAGCCATCGCGTCACCGGTCACACCGATCATGTTGACGCGGTGCTTCTCGACGAGGCGCCAGGTCTCTTCGGCGTCGAACTTGTCGACGATGACCGCGGTGTTCCCTTCGCATGTGACGCGGAAGATCGAGAACTGCCCCGCGCCGTGCATGAGCGGCGGGACCGGCAGGCTGACCGTCCCCTGCGGCGCCGACGGGTCGATCTTCTCGCTCGCCTCGCTCGGACTCGTGACCCGATCGCCGGTCAGCGCGTCGATGCCGCCGCCGAGCGCGTAGTAGACGTCTTCCTGGCGCCACATCACGCCCTTCGGCATGCCCGTCGTACCGCCGGTGTAGAGCAGATACACGTCGTCGTCGGAGCGTTCACCGAAGTCTCGCTCGGGTGAGCCCGATGCGATCGCGGCCTCGAACTCGATCGGGTCGAGCTCGGAGTCGTCGGCGTCGGAGCCGTCCCACTCGATGCGGAAGAAGTGCTGCAGCTTCGGTTGCGCGTCACGCGCCGCGGCCACGATCGGGCCGTACTCGCGTTGGTACACGAGCGCGACGAGGTCGGAATTGTCGAAGAGATAGCGCATCTCCTCCTCGACGTACCGGAAGTTGACGTTCACGACCCGGGCCCGGA
>JBBQER010000095.1:0-14387 GCA_038320885.1 Acidimicrobiia bacterium | reverse complement strand
CGCCTCGAGCGCGTCGACTTCGCGACGCTTACGCGCCAGCTCATCGAGCCTCGATTCGAACGGTCGCAGCGCCGCGACCACACCCGAATCGTACGCCGAGGGTGAGACACCCACCCCGCCGAAAACCCTTACAAAATCAGGTCAGATCAACAATTCTCAAGGCGACCGCGCGAGCCGCGCGGCGAGCTCGCGCTCGTCGTCGGCGATCGGTGCGGTCGCGAACTGAACGACTGACCATCGCTCGTCGTTGCGAAGCTGTTCCTGCACGCGCCGCACGACCTCGGCCCGGTCCTCGTCCGGCGCGATCACCACCGTACGGAGGTGCGCGAGATCAGCGTCGCAATCGATCCGGCTGTTGTGCGGCCAGCGGCACGCACCTTCGTGCTCCCAATGACCGCACAACGCGACGGACACCTCACCACCGGGCGCGCGGGAATCGGCTCCCGCGTCGAGGGTGAGCGCCACGTCGATCGCGAAGGCCTCGCGCACGGCGGCGCTCATTTCAGGTAGCGGCCGAAGAAGTCCCAGATCAACTTCCAACCCTCCCGCGCCGCGTCGACGCGGTAGTTGGGACGGTCGACCGAGAAGAACGCGTGGCCCGCGTTCTCGAATGTGTGGAACTCGTACGTCTTGTTGTTCGTGCGCAGCGCCGCTTCGATGGTCGCGGTCTGCTCGGGCGACGGGTTGCCGTCTTCCTTTCCGAAGAGTCCGAGCAACGGGCAGCGCAGGTCGGGCGTGCGGTCGATCGGCGAGATCGGTCGCGCCGGTGTGAGATCGTCGGGCGTGGCGACGACGCGACCGCCGTAGCAGTCGACCGCGGCGTCGAAGTCGATGCTGCACGCGACCACGTACGCCTGCCGGCCGCCGGAGCAGTACCCGATCACGCCGACGCGCCCTTTCGAGACCGGGAGCGCGTGCAGGTAGTCGGCCGCGCCGCTCACGTCGCCGATGCACTGGTCGTCGGGCACGCCGCCCGCTTCGATCGCCGCGGCCGCCGCGTCGGTTGCCTTGGCTCCGGGTGCGTACCGGTGGTGCAGGTTCGGGCACAACGCCGCGTAGCCGTACGCGGCAAACGTGCGCACGATCTCCTTGGTCGAACGGTCGTAGCCGGGCATGTGATGGATCACCACGACGCCGGGATGCTGACCCGGCGAGGTCGGCGTTGCGAGGTACGCCTCGATCTCGTCACCGCCGTGACCGGCGATCGTCACGCTCTCGGCCTTCATCGGAATGTCCATCTAGCCGGCCCCTCCCGCTCGCACGATCGGTGCGACCTCTCGCATGAAGTGATCGATCGTCTCCGGCGTTCCGAAATCGGAGAACTGGAGTACGAAGCCCTCCACGCCGCGGTTCATCTCGGCTGCGAGCCCACGAGCGACGTCGTCCGCGCTTCCGGCGATCACGCCTCCCCACGCCCCGAAGCGCCGGTGCGCGGTCGCAATCACCTCGTCACGCGACGCCTCGTCGAGCGCGAGCCCGATCGGGTGCTGGGTCGAGATTCGCGCGTTGCCGGCGAGCGGACGGAGCTCCTCGATGCGGTCGAGCGCGTACCCCGGGCAGTTCCACCAGTCGGCGAATCGTTTGACGAGCGGCATCGTGAGCCGCGGCCCGCCGCCGCCGATGTGCACCGGCACGCGCGACTGCGCCGGAACCGGCCGGCCGATCGCGCGCGTCAGCTCGAAGTGCGCGCCGGAGTAGTCGAACGTCTCGCCCGCGAACATGAGGTCGAGGATCTCGAGGGTCTCGTTCAGCTTCGCGGCGCGCACCGCGGGTGGTTCCGGCCGGAAGCCGTAGTTCTCGAGTTCCTCGGGAACCGATCCCCACCCGATCCCCAACTCGAGCCGGCCCCCCGAGATCACATCGAGCGTCGCGGCCATCTTGGCGAGCAGCACCGGGTGGCGGAACGGATCGCAGAGCACGAGATGGCCGATGCGGATCGTCGTCGTGCGAGCCGCGAGCGCGCTCGCGATCGTCCAGCCCTCGTAGGTGTCGACCTCCGGCGCGCGCGGTGCCGCGAGATGATCCATCAGCCACACCGAGTCGAACCCGGCGGCTTCCGCGGCGAGGGTGCGTTCGAGCATCCGGTCGAACGACATGCGCAGCTGCGGCAGGTAGATCCCAAACCACGGTTCGCCCATCCGGCCGAAGATAGCGTTTCCTTCTCATGGATCTCCGGGGTGCGGGTGCGATCGTGACCGGCGGCGCGAGCGGTATCGGCGCCGCAACCGTCGCTCAACTCCGCCACGCCGGCGCGCGGGTCGCCGTCCTCGACCTGCACGACGCGCCCGCCGCCGACGTCTCCCTGCAGTGCGACATCGGCGACGAGCACCAGGTAGTCACGAGCGTGCGCGCCGCCGTCGACCATCTCGACGGGCTCGACGTCGCAGTCGTGAATGCGGGCATCGGCGGCATGGGCGCGATCCTCGATCTGAGCACGGATGAATGGGATCGCGTGATGCGCGTGAACCTGCGCGGTGGCTTCGTGACCCTGCGCGAATGTGCGCGCGCGATGGTCGAGCGCGGGCAGCCGGGCGCGATCGTGGCGATCACGAGCGTGTCTGGGTTTCTCACGGATCGCTCGATGGCGCACTACTCGGTGTCGAAGGCGGGCCTGGCGGCGCTCGTTCGCGTCGCGGCGCGGGAGCTCGGGCCGCACGGCATCCGGGTCAACGGCGTGGCGCCGGGCACGACCGACACGCCGATGTTCGCCGCGACCGACCGGATGCCGGGCTACCGGGAGCGGGTCGCGAGTCGAGCTGCGCTCGGACGGATCGGGAGCGCCGACGAGGTGGCGCAGGCGGTTGTCGCGCTGTGCGGCCTCGACTGGGTGACCGGGCAGATCGTCGCCGCCGACGGCGGAGTCTCGCTCGCCAGCCCGATCGACCCGATGGACTCGCTGCCATGAGCATCGAGATCGATGCGGTCGTGTTCGACTTCGACGGATTGATGCTCGATACCGAGATGCCGGTGTACGCAGCGTGGTGCGCCGCGTTCGAGTCCTACGGCGGTGCTCCACCCACCGTCGAGGAGTGGGGCACGATCATCGGGACCGATTCCGACAACCGAGAGCTCCTCGACCTGCTGATGACGAGGGCATCGCGCCCCGTCGACGTCGACGAGATGCACGCGGCCCGGCGAGCTCACCGCGACTCGTTGCTCGCGGCGGAGGAAGTTCTGCCCGGCGTGTTGGAGTGGATCAGCGAGGCTCTTGCGGCCGGCCTCGGTATCGCGATCGCGTCGAGCTCGCCGGATGACTGGGTGCTCGGTCACCTCGAACGGCTCGGCCTGCGCAGTCACTTCCACCACGTCATCTGCGCGGGCGTTGACCGACCGGGCAAGCCCGCGCCCGACACCTATCTCGCGGCGTGCGCCGAGCTCGGCGTCGAGGAGAAGCGCACGCTTGCCGTCGAAGACTCGGCCAACGGCATTGCTGCCGCCAAGCGCGCGGGGTTGTGGTGCGTCGTGGTGCCGAACTCGCTTACCAAATCGCTCGACCTCTCGGCCGCCGATCTCCGCCTCGGTTCGCTCGCGGAGTGCTCCTGGCAAGAGGCAGTCGCGCGTCTCGCGTAGCGCGCGCTAGCACCGACCGCCCCAGGGCGAGTTGCCCTGCCATTGGTAGAGCACCCATGCCATCTCGTCCTGGTCGTATTCCGACGCAACCGACGGAAGCACGCCGACGAGATCGAGGCGACCGGCATGACTCGCCGTGACATCCCAGGTCGTCGGGGCGAACTGGTACGCGCCGTAGTAGTAGCCGCTCGAGCTGACGACGCCGTAGTCGCCGGCGCTCTCGTGCGCTCGCGTGCACACGAGGAACGGGTCGTCGTGGTGAGAGCTGACCCGGCCCGAATTCGACGGCGGCGCGACCGAGACCGGCGCGGCTGTCGCCGGCTGGGTGGTGGGCGTTGGTGCCACGGTGGCGGCGCCGCCGGTCACGGCGTTGGCGGGGGCGATCCGGGTGCGACCGATCTCGGCCGCGAGCAACGTTCGATCCGCCCCGCTCGCCGACCGGAGCCGGAGGGCCGCGAGCTGGGCGTCGAGGGTCGCACGCCCGGAGTCGAGCTCGTGCAGGGACTTGGTCAGGTCTCGGCGCGCGTGATCGAGGTCGTCGCGCCGGGCCGTCAGGTCGGCGACGGAAGTGTTCAACGTGTCGATTGCGCGCTGGCTCTCGGAGTTCGCCTGCCCGATCAGCGCCGCCCGCCGGCCGACCTCGAGCGGATCCTTACCGAACACCGTGCCGATTCCCTGCGTGCTGTCCTCGTAGATCTGGACCGCCCGTTGGTTCGCGATCTCCCGGATCCGGGCGACGCGCTGCTCCTCGGCGGTCACGGTCTTGGACAGCAGCTCGATCTGGCGGCCGAGGTCGTCGGAACGGGCTTGGGCCGCGAACCACTGGCCGGCGGTGGTGTCGATCGCGGCGCGTAGGCCGGAGAGCGTTGCGGGCGACTCCTGCGCGGTTGCAATCGCGGGAACGCCTGCGAGCAGGAGCGCGACGATGCACGCCAGCGCGGTCGCGCGGGTGAGCGATGTCGTTCGCGACAGCGCGAGGGCAATGCGGGGCTTCACTACGCGGTGCTCCGCCGCACCTGCGCTGCCTCCGACATGACCGTTGAGGGGCCGGGGCATGCGGGCATGACGCTAAGTGACGTACCCCGTTCCGGGCGACTCCCAATGCCACTTTCTGTGGCGAGGTTCGGACGAAATGCGAGAACCTGCTGATGAGCAGCATCCTGCACGGGCTGAAGAAAATTTCGGCGCCGGGGTCAGATGTCCGGTGCGCGGCAATCATGCGATGGTCGCGCCGCCCTCTACGGCCAGGGTCGAGCCCGTCAGATGTCGTGCATCATCGCTCAGCAGGAACACCGCGACGTCGCCGATGTCTTCCGGTTGCGCGTAGCGCCCGAGCGGCACGGTGCGACGCGCGCGTTGTTGCGCCTGCTCGGTTGCGAACGTTCCGCCCGTCATCGGAGTATCGACTCCGCCCGGGCAGATGCAGTTGACGCGCACGCCGTGCGGTCCGTACTGCACCGCGAGCAGACGCGTCAGTGCGTCGACGCCGCCCTTGCTCGCGGTGTAGCCCGCGCCTTGACCGTGACCGCGGATCGCGGCTGTCGAAGCGATCGTCACGATGGCGCCACCACCGTCCATGAGGTGCGGCAGCGCGTGCTTGATGACCGCGAACGTGCCGATCAGATTCACTCCCAACACGACCATGAAGTCCTCTACCGACACTTCGTGCGCGAGGCGCAGGTCGGGACCGTGGAAGATGCCCGCCGCGGTCACGACTCCCGCAATGCGACCGAGATCCGTGTTGACCGCGCCAACGGTCGCGGCAACCGACGCGTCGTCGGAGACGTCGCACGCGTACGCGCCCGCAGTGCCGTCATCGCGGCGCACCAGGGCGGCCGTCTCCTCCGCGTTCTCGGCGTGCCGATCCAGCACGCCTACCGACGCGCCCTCCCGCGCCGCGCGCCGAGCGGTCGCGCGTCCGATCCCACTCCCCCCGCCGGTCACGATCACCGTCTGACCAGCCAGTTTCCTGTCGTTTCCGTTCATGGCGAGCGAGCGTACGAGGCCCTTAGGGTGACACGCATGTCACAAACCACCTCGCCGATCTCATCGGGTGCCGACCCGGCCGCGATGCACACCGTGGCCGGCAAAGTCGTCATCGTCACCGGCTCGGGCAAGGGGATCGGCAAGGGCATGGCGCTGCACCTCGGCAAGGGCGAGGCACGGATCGTCGTCGCCGAGTGGAAAGACGAGCTGATGGCGCAGACGTGCGCGGAGCTCGACGAGTTGGGCATCACGAACCACGGCGTGGTCTGCGACATCCAACAGCGCGATCAGATCGACGCGATGGTCGCGCAGACGATCGAGCACTTCGGTCGGGTCGACGGGCTGATCAACAACGCGCAGACGTTCCGCCCGCTCTCGCCGATCGCGGAGGTGAGCGAGGACGACGTCGACGTCTTCTACGACTCGGGCGTGAAGGGCACGTTGTGGGCAATGCAAGCGGTCTACCCGCACATGCGTGAGCAAGGATGGGGTCGCATCGTCAACTTCGCCTCCTCGATGGGCATTACCGGCGGCTCGGGATTCGCGGCGTACAACGCGTCGAAGGAAGCGATCCGCGCGCTCACTCGCACGGCCGCGCGCGAGTGGGCGATCGACGGCATCGTCGTGAACGCGATCGCGCCGGCCGCCGCGACGCACCATGGCGAAGGCGCTAAGGTGAGCGAGGGCTACCGCATCTTCATCGAGAACTGCCCGATGAAACGCCAGGGTGATCCCGAGCTCGACATCGGCCCTCTGGCCTGGTTCCTGTGCTCCGACGCCTGCCGCTACCTGACCGGCCACACCTTCATGGCCGACGGCGGCGCGTTCATGTGGGCGTGAGCGAACCGCAGAACGCGGCCGTCACCGTGCTGGCGGCCGACGGCTACCGGTTCGTCGTGCCGGTCGAACCCACGGCAGATGACTTCGACGCGCAGGGCCACCTCAACAACGCGTCGGCCGTGCGGCTCTTCAACGATCTGCGCGTTGCGTACGTGCGGGGCGAGGTGGGCGACGCTTGGGTAGAGACGCTGCGCAGCGACCGGCTCGTCGTCGCGGCGCGCGAAGTGCACGTGCTCTACGAGTCGGAGGGGTTCCCCGGCGAGGAGTTCGTCGGCGCGCTGCGTTACGTGCGTCGGGAGGGGAAGGCGGCCGTGCTCGAGCAGCGGCTGGTCGAGGCCGCAACCGGTCGGTCGGTGGCGCGCGCGTGGGTCGTGCAGCTACTCGTGCAGGACGGCAACGTGGTCGACTGGCCCGACTCCTACTTCGAGCGGGTCGCTGCGATCGAAGGCCGGGAGATTCCGGCCGGGCCGCGCCGGCCGCCGGAGGCATGGGGCCCTCCGGAGTGATCCGCGAGCGCGATCAGGCGCCGAGCTGCGTCAGCAGGGCGCCGAGCGCGTCGACGGCGCGGGGGACCGCCTGGTCGTAGCCCTCGGCGGTGATCGCGGCGCCGATCAGCTCGAGGTCGAAGACCCCGGCGTAGCCCGCGTCGATCACGTTCCCCAGGATCCGGGCGATCGGCATGTCGCCGTCGCCGGGCACCAGCCGCTGCGACGACGCGATCGTGCCGACCTGGAAGTCGCTGACCTGCACGAGGCGGATGCGATCGGCGCCGGCCCGGATCGTCGCCGCGAGTCCGCGTTCGGCCCAGCACGCGTTCAGCTCCAGGCACACGCCCGTGTCGAGCCGGCGCGCGAGATCGATGGCATCCCGCAGGGTGTGCACGAATCCCACGTCGACGCGCAGCGAGTTCGTGTGCTCGATCGCGAACGGGACCTTCCGCTCTCGCGCCACCGCGAGCACCGGTTGCAGGGCTCGCTCGAGCGCATCGGCCGCTTCCTCCCACGAGAGCGGCGCGAACGGCCCGGTCGTGAACACCATGCACTCCGCCCCGACGGCGACGGCCGTGTCGAGTGTGTGCAGCAGGCGCTCCTGCTGTTTCGTCCACTGTTTCGGATCCGCGAGATGGAACGGTCCGAGCCCGATGAGGTTGGTGACCCGCAGACCCCGGGCGACGGCGTCGGCCACCAGCCGCGTTCCCTTCACCCATCCGAAGCGCTCGAGCTTCGCGACCGACACACCGACCGTGTCGATGTCGTGATGCGCCCAGAACGCGAGGTCTTCGTCGAGCGCGAGGTTGAACGTGGAGATCGCGCTCACGCATGCCCGCGGGTGCATGCTCATCCAAGCGTCAGCGCGCGCGCATTGCTGCTGCCGCCGTCGAGCTGGAGATTGATACCGGTCACGAACTCCGACTCGCGGCCGGCGAGGTAGACCGCGGCGTACGCGATGTCGGTCGCCGAACCCAGCCGGGTGAGGTGCATGCCCTCGACGCGCGCCCGGCGCTCGGGTGTGATGTCGGCGTCCCGACGATCGTTCAGCACGTAGCCCGGGCTGATCGTGTTGCAGCGGATCCCGTCGTTCGCGTAGTCGACCGCGATCGAACGGGTCAGCCCGTTGAGGCCGGCCTTGGCTGCGATGTACGCCGACAGCCCGCGGCTCGCGCGTTCTGCCTGCCGGCTCGACATGTTCACGATCGAACCGCGGCCGGCGCGCCGCATGTGCTGGATCGCGGCCCGGGCACACCACATTGGCGCCGTGAGGTCGACGCGCAGGATCGCCTCCCAGGCATCGGTGCCGAGATCACCGATCGGTGCGTCCGACGCGTCGCCGCCCGCCGCGTTGTTCACGAGAACGGTGAGGCCGCGCATCTGCTCGGCCGCGGCATTCACGAGGTTGGTAGTCGCGTGCTCGTCGCCGAGGTCGGCGGCCAGGAACCCGGCGTTACCGCCGGCGGCAACGATCTCGGCTACCACCGCGTCGCCGCGGGCCCGGTCGCGGCCGGTCACCACAACCGCTGCGCCTTCTCGCGCGAACTCGATCGCGATCGCCCGCCCGATTCCCGACGTCGAGCCCGTGACAAGCGCCTTTTCCCCCGCCAGTCGCACGGATCGACGTTAGCGGTCTGATTCTGACGTCAGGCTGAGCATTTCAGGCCGCCCTCCGCACTTCTGATGTGCGAATACGGCGTATCGCGCCGCAATTCCACTTCTGATGAGGATTCGTGGTGTTAGCGGTCGCGGGTCTCGCCGGGGAGGAGCGTCAGGACCTCTACTCCCGTCGGCGTCACCAGGAGGCTGTGCTCGAACTGCGCGGAGCGGGAGCCGTCGCGCGTCGGGGCGGTCCATCCGTCGGGCCAGATGCGGCCGAGGTCCCAGGAGCCTCCGTTGATCATCGGCTCGATCGTGAAGGTCATGCCCGGCTCGATCACCGTGTCGGAGTGCGAGTCGTAGAAATGAGGCACCGACGGCGCAGTGTGGAACGTCTCGCCCACACCGTGACCGACGAAGGCGCGCACGACGCTGAACCCGTTCGCCTCCGCGTGGGTCTGGATCGCTCGCCCGATCTCGTAGATCCGTCCGCCGGGCCTCACCGCGTCGATGCCCTTCCAGAGCGATTCGTAGGTCGTCTGCACGAGACGACGTCCGACCTCGTCGACGTCGCCGACGAGGAACGTCTCGCTGCAGTCGCCGTGCACCCCGTGCAGGTAGATCGTGACGTCGCAGTTGACGATGTCGCCGTCGGCCAGCTCGCGGTCGTCGGGGATCCCGTGGCAGATGATCTCGTTCACCGAGGTACACAGCGACTTCGGGTAACCCTTGTAGTCGAGTGTGCTCGGGTAGCCACCCCGCGCGATGTACGCGTCGTGACAGATCTGGTCGAGCACGTCGGTGGTGACGCCGGCCGCGACGGCGGCGCCGACCTCGAGGAGTACTTCGCGCGCGGCCCGGCCTGCCTCCCGCATGCGGTCCGGGATCTCGTCGGGGGGGACGGCCGGGACGAGCGCCGGGGCATCGGGCGCGTACGGCGGGCGCGGGATGTTCGCAGGGACCGACCGTCGCGGCGAGAGCTTTCCGGCGCGAACGGCTGCGCGTCGCGAACCGTCGGGCGCGTGACCACCAACGGGGCGGCGCGCCGAAGCGCTGCGTCGCCGCGCCAGCTTCTCGCGCTCGTGTCGTTTACCCACACCTGTATTCTGCCCGCTCCGCGATCGCCGGGAGGTGCGGTGCGTCAGTCATGGCTCAGCCCGCTCGCCGTCACTCACACCGCGGGCGCCAAGGGCACCGGGGTCTTCGCTGTGGAGGCGATCCCGGCCAACACCACCGTCGCCGGTTTCGGCGGCCACGTGGTCACCCGATCCGAGCTGCATGATCTCGATCACGAGGTCCAGATCCATGCGTTGCAGATCGACGACGATCTCTTCCTGGCGAGCGCGCTGCCGTTCGACGATGCCGACTATGTCAACCACTCGTGCAAGCCGAACTGCGGGATCGTCGGTTCCGTCCTCCTCGTCACGATGCGCGCCGTGAGCGCGGGCGAGGAGCTCTGCTTCGACTACGCGATGACCGACACCGACGACTACGACGAGTTCGAGTGCTCATGCGGCACACCCAGCTGCCGCAACGTGGTGTCGGGCGCTGATTGGAAGGAGCCCGAGCTCCGCGATCGCTACCACGGCTGGTGCTCCACGTACATCGAGCGCCTCATCTCCTGAGGCGTATTACCGTCGGTCGAGTGGACCCGCGTGAGCGATTCGTCGCGGCCGTCAACCTTCCCGCCGCCCAGCTGCCGCTCGATGTCGCCGCGCTCTGCATCGCCGCGCACGCCCATCCGGGCCTCGATATCGACGAATGGATTGCCCGTATCGACAGCCTGGCTGCCCTCGGTGCCGCCGCCGACTTCGATGCCCTGGCGGTGCACCTCTTCGAACGCGAGTGCTTTGCCGGGAACATTGACCACTACGACGACCCGGAGAACTCGTTTCTCGACTCGGTGATCCAGCGCCGGCTCGGCATCCCGATCACCCTCTCGGTGCTCATGATCGCGGTGGGCCGCCGGCTGGGCATCGATGTACAGGGTGTCGGGATGCCCGGCCACTTCCTCGTGCGAGACGGCGAGCGCGGCGACGTGTGGTGCGATCCGTTCCACGGTGGCGCGCGACTCGATATCGCCGGGTGTCGGCGCCGCTTCGATCTCGTCTACGGCGGAGCGATGCCGTTCCAGCCCGCCTTTCTCGGGCCGACACCACCGCACGCGATCGTGGCGCGCATGCTCGCGAACCTCGAGCGCAGCAGGCTCGGGACCGATCCCGTGCAGCGCGCATGGATGTGCGGGCTCCATCTCGACATTCCCGGCATCACGGCGGAGGAGCGGATACAACTCGCTGACCAGCTCGCGGCAACCGGCGACGTGATGCGCGCCGCCCGCGAGCTCGACCGGTTGGCCGACGAAGCCGACGAGGCCGACGAGGCCGACGAGGCCGACGAGGCCGATGCCGGTGTCGCCCAGCGTCTGCGCGCGCGAGTGCGCCTGCTCCGCGCGGGGATGAACTGATCCGATGGTCGAGTCGACGGCAGAGATGGCGATGTTCCCGCTCGGTATGGTCCTGTTCCCGCACGCGTTGCTTCCGTTGCACGTGTTCGAGCCGCGCTACCGCCTCATGACCCAACGCGTCCTGCGCGGCGACGGGGAGTTCGGTGTCGTGCTCATCGAGCGCGGGAGCGAGGTGGGCGGAGGCGACACCCGGTTCGGAGTCGGCACGGTTGCCCGGGTCGTGCGCGCGCAGGAGCTCCCCGACGGCGGCTACGCGCTCGCGACCGTCGGGATGCGCCGGATCCGCGTGACCCGGTGGCTGTCCGACGATCCGTTCCCCCAGGCCGAGGTCACCGAGCTCGAGGAGGCGGCTTCGGATGCCGACGGCCCGCGACGCACCCGCGCGCTCGACGCGTTCGCCGCAGTCTGCGACCTCCATCGCCGGCTGGATCCCCGCGTTCCGGATCTACCGGAGATCGACGAGGCACCGGCGCGGGCGTCGTACGAGATCGCAGCGCTGGCGCCGATCGGTCCGCTCGACGCGCAGCGGGTCCTCGAGGTTCCGAGCGCGGGACGCCGCCTCGATCTTCTCGCCGACCTGCTCGACGAGCACGCTCGCACGTTGCGCGCCGCCCGCCCCCACGATTGAAGGCCGCGATTGAACTGCGCTCGGCTGTATACGCTTTCGGCATGACGCAGAACTTCGACGACGACGCCGCGCGCGACCGCCTGCAATCCGATCAGGATCGCGTGCAGGGGTTGATCAAGAATCTCCGCGCGGAGGGCCTCGACGCGGAGGAAGCCGACAACTCCGCCGACCTCTCGCACGTTCCTCAGCATCAGGGCGATCAGGGTTCCGACCTGTTCGAACGCGAGAAGGACATCGCGATTCTCGAGCAGCTCGAGCACGAGCTCGCGGAGATCGAGGCCGCGCTGCAGCGGCTCGACGCGGGCACCTACGGGATCGACGAGGTCACCGGCGAGCCGATCGCGCCCGAGCGACTCGAGGCCCTGCCGAACGCTCGCACCAACGTCGACACACCGAACGCAGACGCACCGAATTGACCATCACTCTCTTGCTCTTCGCCTCGGCGCGCGAGGCGGCCGGGCGGGGCTCCGATCAGTACGACCTCGACGCGACACCCACGGTGGGCGCGCTGCTCGACGCGGCCGGCTCCGTGTACGGACCCACGTTCGAGGCCGTGCTCGCGACGGCCCGCGTCTGGGTGAACGGCGACGAACCGGCGGCGGGTGTCGCCACGCAACTCGCCGACGGCGACGAAGTCGCTGTACTTCCGCCGGTCAGCGGCGGATGACTTTAGAGATACGCTGACCCCGCCCGACTGGGGAGTCACCACGGAACGCGTACAGCGCATGCTCGAACCGGCCTACATCGAACGACTTGATGAGCGCGCGCTCGACGAACTGCGCGCGATGCACGCCGAGTCTTCCGACGCCGAGCTCGCGCTGTCGTACTTCCGCCGCCTCGCGCAGGCCCGGACCGAGATCCTCGAAGCCGAACGCTCGCGGCGCGAGAGTGGAGGCTCGGTCGAAGATCTCGTTGCCGACCTCCCGCGGATCCTGGGCGCGGAGGGGGGCCGATCGACGATCGCGAACACACGCGGCGCGCCGGCAGCCGACGAGCCGACGATCGAGCTGCACTGGCCCGACCACCGCGAGAACCTCGTTGTCGACAACATCTTGACGCACTTGCCGGCGATCGACCTCGACGAGCTGGTCGCGACGATCGAGGCGCTGCACGACTTCGAGCGCGAGCTCTCCGACCTGCGCACGCAGATGCACCACGTCATCGACGCGATCGATCGCGTGATCGTCAGCCGGCGCGTCGCCGGGACCACGGGATGAAGTCGGAGTCCCTGGAGTCGCTCGAAACCCGCCTGCACGACCTCGGCGATTTCATTCGCGACCAGCGCCGCAACGCGCGGCTCTCGCTGCGGAAGTTGAGCGAGCTCGCGGGGATCTCCAACCCGTACCTCAGCCAGATCGAGCGAGGCCTGCGCAAGCCGTCCGCCGAGATCCTCCAGGGGATCGCGCGCGGCCTGCGCATCTCGGCCGAGACGCTCTACGTGCGCGCGGGCATCCTCGACGAACAGGGCGATCCCCCGGATCTCGTCGCGGCGGTGCTTCGGGATCCCACGCTCACCGAGCGCCAGAAGCAGGTGCTGGTCGAGATCTACCGGTCGTTCCAGCAGGGCGACCGCGAGGACGCGGCCGGCTGAGCGACTGGGATCGCCGGCAGCTTGGGTAGTCTCCGCCCCATGTCGGGCAGCGCGTCATCGTCGGGCCCGGTGAGGCGCGTAGCGGTCTTCAGCATGCACACCTCGCCGCTTGCGCAGCCGGGCGCAGGCGACGGCGGCGGCATGAACGTGTACGTCCGCGCGCTCGCGTCGGCACTCGCGCGGGCCGGTGTCGGGTGCGACGTGTATACCCGTGCCGAGCACCCCGATCAGCCGGGGGTGGTCGAGGTCGAACCGGGTTTCCGGGTCGTGCACGTCACCGCCGGCGCGCGCGCCCCGCTGCCGCGCTACGACTTGCTCGGGCTCGTCGACACCTTCGTGGACGAGGCCGCGCGCTTGCTCGACGGCGCCCCCCCGGTCGAGGTGCTGCACGCCAACTACTGGCTCTCGGGCGCGGTCGCGCACCGCTTGAAGCACCAGCTCGATCTCCCACTGGTCGCGACCTTCCACACGCTCGCACGCGTCAAGGCCGACGCCGGTGTCGACGACGATCCCGATCAACGGGCGCGCACTGAGCACGACGTGATCGGGTGCGCCGATCTCATGCTCGCGTCCACCGATGCCGAGCGCGATCAGCTCGAGACGCTCTACGGCGCGGTCGCAGAGCGCGTCGAGATCGTTCCGCCCGGCGTCGATCACTCGGTGTTCTTCCCCGCCGACGCGAGCATCGCGAAGCGCCGGCTCGGTCTCGACGGCCGTCGCACGCTGTTGTTCGCGGGACGCATTCAACCGCTCAAGGGTGTCGGCATGGCCGTTCGCTGCCTGGCCGAGCTCGACGACCCCGACGCGATGTTGATGGTCGTCGGGGGACCGAGCGGCGTCGACGGCGACGAGGAGCTGGCGCGGGTCCGCGCGCTGGCCCACGATCTCGGCGTCGCCGCGAACGTGCGATTCGTTCCCCCGCAGCCGCACAACCGCCTCGCCGATTTCTACCGCGCCGCCGACGTGTGCATCGTCCCGTCCCGCGCCGAATCGTTCGGGCTCGTAGCCCTCGAAGCCGCCGCGTGCGGCACGCCCGTGGTCGCGGCGTCGGTCGGCGGTCTTCGCTCGCTGGTCGACGACGGGACGACCGGATTCCTCGTCGAGGGACGGGATCCCGCGGCGTACGCGGCGCCGGTCGCGACGCTGCTCGACGATCCTGCGCTCGCGGCCGAGATCGGCGCGACCGCGTCGGCGCATTCGCGGCGCTACTCGTGGAGTACC
>JBBQER010000094.1:0-14604 GCA_038320885.1 Acidimicrobiia bacterium | reverse complement strand
GGAAGGAAAACGTTGTCCGTCCGATGGATGACAAGGGTCGGGACGCTCAACGTCGGAAGCCGACCCCGCACATCTGCGAGGGCCGTCATCGCGATGATCGCGCGAGCGCTCGCAGGACTCGCACCCCGCGCCGAAGCGCGCACCCACCAGGCCCGAAACTGTGCATCGTCGCGCATGCTCGGCGCGATCAGCGCCAGATCATCCGCACCCGCGAGCGACCAATTCTCGTCGGGATCCATGTTCTGATCGAGAAAGCTCTCTATGACTTCGCGCGGATGCCCGTGTGGGTAGTCCTGGTCCGCCATTGTGCGAGCACAACCGTTCACCACCACCAGCGCAACGACACGTTCCGATCGCGTCGCCGCGAACTCGATCCCGGCGACCCCACCGGAGTCGGCAACGATGACCGCCCGATCGACGTCACAAGCATCGAGTACGGCCTCGATGTCGCGTGCGGCACTCTCGACAGTCGGCGGGTCGGCGCCGTCGATCGGATCGGAGAGTCCCAGGCCGCGCATATCGAATCGGATCAGAAGCGAGAACGACGCGAGCCGCCGGAAGTAATGG
This sequence comes from Acidimicrobiia bacterium, assembly GCA_038320885.1. Taxonomy (GTDB): domain Bacteria; phylum Actinomycetota; class Acidimicrobiia; order IMCC26256; family PALSA-610; genus JBBQER01. The sequence continues at coordinate 14,037 of JBBQER010000094.1, read as the reverse complement.
CCCACGTGGGGCTCTTCGTCGAGCGAATCGATCGACAGCGTAAAGGTCGACGAATACAGCAAGTTGATCTCACCGGCACCGACAACCGAATAGGCCAAGTGGGCGCTGCCGCTCCTCGCGTACGCGTGCTTGACGTCCACGACATACATTCTGCCTTCGCTCGACTGCCGACCCAAGGTGCCGATCGCAGAATCTGCATCAACGTGTTCGCGGGCCGCCGCTCCGCTCAGCCGGACTGGCGCGGCTCGGGGCTTGCGCTAAGCGGTCACGCGCTCGGCGGGGACGAGCATCACGCTCGAAGTCGCACGTACGAGTACCCGTCCGTCTTGGTCCATCAACCGGCCCTCGACAAAGCCCACCGTCTTCCCGAGCCGCAGTACTGCACCCTCACATACCAACGGCCCTGGCTTCGCGGCGGACAGGAAGCTGATGTTCATGTCGATCGAGGATGGATACAGGGTGCCGCCACTCTTGACCAAGACGGCCGGACCCATCGTGTCGTCGAGCATCGCCGCCAGAATGCCACCCTGCACGCGTCCGGCCGGATTCAAGAAATCGGCTTTACCGTCGAACGCGACCTTGATCCACCCTCTCGTCTCGTCGTGGGCGAGGAGTCGCCAGCCGAGCAATCGCGCGCACGGCGGCCCGGGCGTGAACATCGCCTCGATCTCGTCATCCGTCACGTCATGCCCTCACTTCTCGGTCAACGCCGCGGCAAGGCACAAGTCGGCGAGCCGACGCATTCTGGCAGAGCGCTCGGCGACAGTGCCTCAGAACAAGATTCCCCAATATCGTGTCCGGGGCGCCGATCCCGATTCGGCCATGATGATCGCCGTCCGTTGGCACTGGACCGCAGGAGCCGGGAAACGACCGTGTTGACGCTTGTCGCTCGCGAATTCACGGTCGACGTTTCGGCCGACCGGGCCTGGGACCACCTTGCCCGCGTCGAGCAATGGACTTCGTGGGCCAAGCACATCAAGCGAGTAACGCTCGAGCCGAGCGGGCCACTCACGCAGACATCCGCAGGAGCGTTCCGTCTCGCCGGCGGTGCTCGTTCAACCTTCCGGATGGAGATCTACGAGCCGCCCGAACGGTGGCAGTGGGTGGGTCGCTTCCTCACTATCCACGTTCACTACGACCATCGATTCGAGCCCGTGGACTCCGTGCACACACGGCTGATCTGGACGGTTGCCGCCGAAGGTCCGGGCTCAGCCACGCTCGGGCGATTGTTCGGGGCGATCTACGCGCGCAATCTCGACAAGGCAATCCCGAACCTCCAGGCGGAGCTGCGCGCCAATGTCTGACGTCCCGACCTGCTTCCGGAGATCGTCTTCGGGCTACCAGAAGTCGTAGAGGGCGCGGGCGTTGAGCTCGCCGATCTGGCAGGCCTCGTCGTCGGGGATGTCGTGTACCGCGTCGGCAAGAACCTCGCGGCTGTTTGGCCAGTTGGAATCGTTGTGCGGGAAGTCGCACTCCCACATCAGCTTGTCGAGCCCGATGAGATGCCGGTTGATCACCGCGTACCGGTCGGCGACCATGCAGACCCAGAAGTGTTGCGCGAACACCTCGGAGGGCAACCGGCTGCAATTCACTCCCTCGTAGCGGCTGCGCTGCCAGGTGTAGTCGAGGCGTTCGAGCACATAGGGCACCCAGCCGGCGCCACCTTCTGACAGTGCGATCTTGCAGTTCGGGTGTGCCTCGAGCGCGCCCGAGAAGATGAGATCGCCGAGCGCGCTCATCGAGTTCACGCCGCACAACGCGATGCCGACCGACGGCGTCGCGTCGGGCGACGGGGAGAGCAGCCCCGACGACGTGCCGATGTGCATCGACAGCGGCAGGCCGGTGTCGGCCGCGGCCGCGAACACCGGATCCCAGTGGCCGCTCGGGAACGACGGCAACCCGATCGGGTACGGATTCTCGACGAAGATGATTCCTTTGGCGCCCTTCCCCGCGCAGCGCTCGATCTCGCGGGCCGCGAGCTGTGTGTCCCACAACGGGATCATCGTCTGGGGGATGAACCGATCCGGGTAGGCGGCACACCACTCGTCGAGCATCCAGTCGTTCCACGCCTGCAGACAGGCCAACGCGAGATCTTGGTCGACGGCTTCGAGGAAGCGATTGCCGCCGAACCGGGGGAACGTCGGGAACAGCAACTCGGCCCACACGCCGTCCTCGTCCATCGTGCGCACCCGCTCGTGGACGTCGTACGCGGCCGGGATCATGTCGTCGTAATGACGGGCGAACAGGTCTTGGCCCTTACCCGCTTCGCCGTCTCGGAACCGGCGCGTGTGCGCATTCCCTTGGAACAGCAACGGGTAGAAGCGACCCTCCCACTCCCAGCCCTGCACCCCTGGCTCAGGCTCGACGATGCGCGGCGCCTGCGTGCGGTAGCGCGGCGCGATGTGATCGACGAACACCCCGGGCGGCTCGATCACATGGTCGTCAACGGAGACCAGCTTCGTGTCCGCGGTGAGCACGCGGCCAGTTTAGAGAACCGCGGAGCGCGTCCGCCTTGACTCGTCGGCTCGCTGCGACCATCGTGCGGACCGCACCGTGCACCCGCTCGAACATGCGGGCTACGTAGGGGGAACCCGAATGTCCGACATCGTCGAGGCGCTCGTCGAGGTCGTCGGCGGCTCCGCGGTCTCAGCGGGTGAGACGATTCACGACGACTACATGCACGACGAGGCGCTGACCGCGATCCCTCAGCGCCCACTCGCGGTCGTGTGGCCCGCAACGGCCGCAGAGGTCGCGCGCGTGGTCGACCTCGCGGCCGACGCCGGCGTGCCGATCACGGCGCGAGGTTCGGGCACCGGCCTCTCGGGCGCGTGCGTGCCGGTCGACGGCGGCATCGTCGTCTCGTTCGAGCGCATGAACCAGATCATCGAGATCGATCTCGACAACCACGTCGCGGTGGTGCAACCCGGCGTCACCCTCGAGCAACTCGACCAGGCCACTCGGCCGCACGGTCTCGTGTACCCCGTTTTTCCGGGTGAGAACTCGGCCAGCCTCGGTGGCAACGTCGCGACCAATGCCGGTGGCATGCGCGCCGTGAAGTACGGCGTGACCCGTCACCAGGTGCTCGGCCTCGAGGCGGTGCTCGGCACGGGTGAGGTGATCCGCAGCGGCGGCAAGTTCGTGAAGGCCACGACCGGCTACGACCTCACCCAGCTCATCGTCGGCTCCGAGGGAACGCTCGCGCTGGTGACCGAGGCGACGCTGCGCCTTTATCCGCGGCCCGCGCATGCCGCGACCGTGTTGGCACCGTTCGCGACGCTCGACGACGTGACCTCGGCGGTACCCAAGATCGTCGCGAGCGGAATCGGTCCGTTGCTCGTCGAGTACATCGACCTCATCACCATGGACGCGATCGCGAGGACGCAAGGCGTCGAGGTCGGCGTCGACCCCGCGATCAAGGAGCAGACCCTCGCGTATCTCGTTGTCGTGCTCGAGGATCGGCACGAGAGCCGCCTCGACGAAGACACCGAAGAGCTCGCGACCTTGCTCGCCGGCGTCGGCGCGCTCGACGTATACGTGCTCCCGTCGACTGCCGGCACGAAGTTGATCGAGGCGCGCGAGAAGGCGTTCTGGATGGCGAAGGCGGCCGGCGCCGACGACATCATCGACATGGTGGTCCCCCGGGCGTCGATCCCGCAGTACATGACCGCGGTCGCCGAGCTTGCGACGAAGAACGGCGCGTTCGTCGTCGGCTGCGGTCACGCCGGCGACGGCAACGTGCACCTGTCGGTGTTCCAGAAGGACGCCGACTCACGGCACGATCTCATCCTCGACATCTTCTCCGCGGGGATGGCACTCGGCGGCGCGATCTCGGGCGAGCACGGCATCGGCAAGGAGAAGAAGTCGTACGTTGCCGAGCTGGAGGATCCCGCGAAGCTCGACCTGATGCGCCGGATCAAGACCGCCTTTGATCCGCATGGCATCCTCAACCCGGGCACCATCTTCGACGAGAACGGAAACGAACGATGAACGGAGCACAAGCGCTGATTCGCACGCTGGTCGCATGCGGCGTCGACACCTGCTTCATGAACCCCGGCACGTCGGAGATGCACTTCGTGGCCGCGCTCGACACCGTCCCGGAGATGCGCGGTGTGCTCGCGCTGTTCGAAGGGGTCGCGACCGGCGCGGCCGACGGATACGGACGCATGGCGAACCGGCCGGCGGCGACGTTGCTGCACCTCGGGCCCGGTCTCGGGAACGGTCTCGCCAATTTGCACAACGCACGCAAGGGTCAGACGCCCGTCGTCAACATCGTCGGTGACCACGCGACCTACCACAAGCAGTACGACGCGCAACTCGAGTCCGACATCGAAACCGTTGCCCGCAACGTCTCGCGCTTCATCCGCTGGTCGGCGAAGACCGAGGAGGTCGGCAGCGACGCGGCCGACTCCGTCGCGGCCGCATTCGGTCCGCCGGGCCAGGTGGCCACCCTCGTGCTACCCGCGGACATCTCGTGGGGCGACGGCGGTGAAGTGGCAGCGCCCGTAGCGCCGCAACCTCGCGCGACCGTCGGCGACGGTGCCATCCGCGCCATCGCGGAAGCCTTGCGCTCGGGCGAACCGGCCGCGCTGCTCGTCGGCGGGACCGCGTGCCGCGAAGAGGCGTTGGCGCTCGCACGCTCGATCGCCGACCAGGCCGGCGCCAAGCTCTTGTGCGAGACGTTCCCGGCGCGGATCGCGCGCGGCGCCGGACGGGTCCCCGTCGACCGGATCGCGTACCTCGCAGAGTTCGCGACGATGCAACTCGACGGGTTGCGCCACCTGGTGCTCGTCGACGCCAAAGCGCCGGTGTCGTTCTTCGCCTATCCCGACAAGGCGAGCTGGTTGGCACCCGACGGTTGCGAGATCCATACCCTCGCGGGCCCCTCCGACGATGCACCGGCCGCACTCGCGGCACTCGCCGACGCGCTCGGCACGAGCGGCGCGTCCGCCGAACGCCAGCCACTCGCGCGTCCACCGTTGCCCACCGGAGCGCTCACCGCGCAGAGCGTGTGCGCGACGCTCGGCGCGTTGCTCCCCGAGGGCGCAATCGTGTCGGACGAAGGGAACACGTCGGGGTTGTTCGCCGCGGGATCCACTGCCGGCGCGCCGGCGCACGATTGGCTGTGCCTGACCGGCGGAGCGATCGGCCAGGGACTGCCGGTGGCAGTCGGTGCCGCGGTGGCGTGTCCCGACCGACGGGTTGTCGCGCTGGAATCGGACGGCAGCGCGATGTACACCCTGCAGTCGTTGTGGACGATGGTTCGCGAGAGCCTCGATGTCACCACGATCCTCTTCAACAATGGCTCGTATGCGGTGCTGAACATGGAGCTCGGCCGGGTCGGAGCCGAAGCCGGACCGCGGGCCAAAGCGATGCTCGACATTCGCAATCCCGACCTCGACTTCGTCGCGCTGGCGAACGGAATGGGTGTGCCCGCGACGCGCGCGACCACCGCGGAGGAATTCAACGACCAGCTCGAACGTGCGCTCGCGACACCGGGCCCGTCGCTGGTCGAAGCGATCGTCCCGTCGATCGTCTGAGATCCGCGCTGAGTCACCCCGGAATTAGGAAGACGCCCCGGCTGTACGGCCGGGGCGTCTCTCTATTGGATCGATCGTTCCTCTGGGCGCGCGTCAACCGTCAGTGTTGTGGCCGCAGCCATAATGGTCGGAGGTTCGCGCGCGTCACCGGGTGGAGACCGACCCGGTCATGGCGGGGTGGACTCTCCTCTTCCATCACGCACCTCCAGATCGCGGAGCGCTACTCCTCCCAACGTACCCCCGCTGTCAAAGGGTCAAAACCGCAGCATCAGCCGAGCGCGGGCGGCCGCGGCCGGTTGGTCCGGGGCCGCGTGATCTCGAAGAATCCGGGCTCCTCGGAGAGCACCTGTATGGCATCCCAAAGGCGAAGCGCGGCCGCGCCGGTGGGCGCCGGGGCCATGACCGGGCCCTTGAACCCGTGCGGAGGATCCGCGCGCACGACGATCGTCGGGGTCTGCGTCTTCTCCCCGCCGAACGCGTAGGCGACCGCCATCGCCTCGACGATCGGCGCGTCCCACTTCTCGTCGTTCGCAGCATCGAGGAGATCGTGATCGAGATCACATACGGAGAGGCACTCCGCCAGCAATGTGTCGTCGCGCGCCGCTCCCCGCTCGAAGAACCGGCGACCCCACGCGGTGAAGAGCCCTGCGACGGCTACCTCGCCCGCCGCGGCCCGCGCCGCCTCGAAGATCCGGAGCATCCGGTGCGACAGGGCATGCGCCGCGATCGCGGCCTCGCGGCGCTCCTCCGGCATCGTGGGGGCGACGCCGTAGTCGTCGCGGATCTCGAGGCAGTACGAGCGCCACGTCACGACCAGATCGCGTTGCGGTGCCACCTCGTTGATCCACAGCGACGTGATCCACGCCCACGGACAGCTCGGGTCGACGAACACCTCTACGGCAGTCATGTCCCGAGGGTACCGACCGGTCCCGCCGCGAGGACACGCTTGACGAGCAATCGGATGCGAGACTCCCCCGGTGAGTTTGCCGGCCGAGACCGTCGAGCGGGTGCGCGCGTATTGGAGCGCGTGGGAAGCGCAGACCGTCCTGACGGATCGCGTGTCGATCGTCCTGATCGGCGACGAGCGATTCACCTGCGGACCGGAACGACTGCGCCCACGAGTCGAGGGCGAAGCACCCGCCGACCTCGCCTCGCTCATCGAGACCTTGGGTGACGACGTCGAACGCGTCGTCGGCGCGGCCCGGCTCTCGTATACCGATACAACAACACTCCGACCGGTCGCGACCGGCGGTGTGATCACCGTCGGAGACGACGACGCGCGACTCGCGGCGCTGAGCGCCGCTTCGGACCCGAGCGAATGGATCGAGGCGTCCGCCGACGAGCCGTGCGACCTCCGGTTCGGTGTCGTCGGGGACGATTCGCTGCTCGCGCTCGCGACCCTCCGGGTGTGGGACGACGCGTTCGGTCACCTGGGCGTGTTCAGTGCCGCGCACGCGCGCCGACGCGGACTCGCATCGAAGGTCGGATCCGCGGTCGCAATCCACGCGCTGACGCTGGGCCTCGTCCCGCAGTGGCGCTCGCGCTTCGGCAACGACGCCTCCGCGCTCGTTGCCGATCTACTCGGATTCGTCGAGCTCGGAACGCAGATGACCGTCCGCGTCGGCTGACGTGACGTAACTAGCGGCGACGTTCGCGTCGCGACTGGGCTCTCCGCGCGGCTCGGTTGAGGCCGCCGCCGAAACCGCGGGCGCCGGGCGTGGCGAGGCAACGGCGTTTGCGATCGCAGTGATCGCACCACTCCGTGAGCGGCGGGACGACCTGCAACACGCGCAGGGGCCCGGGCGCGGTCCCGATCTCGTTGTAGTAACCGGTCCAGCACGCGCACAGGCCGTGTTCGAGATAGCTGGCGTGCACCGCCCCGAATTCGACCGGGTACCCGTCGAGATCGACGTCGTCGCCGGATAGGACCAGCTCGGGGTTTCCGTGGCTTCCGATCAACCCGATCGTGTACACCCACCCCGCGCTGTGGGGCCCCGCCTCCACGCCCTGCAACGTCCACTGGTGGGCGTCGATTCGGGCGCGCATCGTCTCGAAGAGCTCTTGTTCGGTCCGGCCATCGCAGAGTTCGCACATGCCGGCAGTGTTCACGACGGGTGAAACACGGACCTCGATACGATCCGGTCGTGGCGACCAACGACGCGCTGGCGATCGACGGCGGGACGCCGGTACGCACCGCGCCGCTCGACTTTTCGAAGGGGGCGGCGCTGATCGGAGCCGAGGAAGCCGACGCACTCGCGGCGGTGATCGCCCGCCGCTCCCTGTTCCGCTACAAGGGCGGGCTCGAAACGGGCACGGTCGCCGAATTCGAACGCGCCGCGTGTGCGTTCCTCGATTGCCGCTACTCCGTCGCGGTGGCGAACGGCACCGCCTCGCTGCGGTGCGCGCTCGCGGCATTGGGCGTCGGGTGCGGCGACGAGGTGATCATCCCCGCGTTCACGTTCGTGGCAACGGTGAACGCCGTGGTCGCTGCGGGCGCGGTTCCGGTCTTCGCCGAGATCGACGACACGCTCGGACTCGATCCCGACGACCTCGATGCGCAGATCACGGATCGGACGGCGTCGATCATCGCGGTGCACCTCGAGAATGTGGCGTGCGACGTCGACGCGGTGCTCGCCGTCGCCGAGCGGCGCGGCATTCCCGTGATCGAGGACACCGCCCAGTCGTTCGGCGCCACCTACCACGGCCGCGCGCTGGGCACGTTCGGCGCGTTCGGCACGTTCTCGCTCCAGCAGGAGAAGAACATCACCGCCGGCGAGGGCGGCTTGGTGGCAACCAATGACGAGACCCTCTACGTACGCGCCGCGCGCTTCCAGGATCAGGGCGGCCAGTTCGTCACCAGCTACGCGAGCACGCGCGGCGTCGAGCTCACGGCGGAGTTCGCGGGCGAAAACCTCCGCATGGGCGAGCTCGCGGGCGCGGTGGCCGGAGTGCAGCTCGCGCGGTTGCCGGGGATCCTCACCGCGCTGCGCGCCAACAAGGCGCGGATCGTCGAGGCGGTCGGCGACGTCGACGGTCTGGTTCGGCGGCGGCGTCCCGACCCTGATGGTGACGGGTCATCCAGTGTCACCTGGTTCCTGCCCGAGCCCTCGCTCGCCAAGCGGTTCGGCGCCGCGCTGCGCGCCGAGGGCATTCCGTGCGCCCAGATGTACCGCGGCCTCCCCGTGTACCTCAACGCCGCGGTCATGGCACGGCGTACGGCGTCGGAGAAGGGCGGGCCCTGGGCGTGCGCGGAGCACCCGACCGACCGCACCTATGGACCGGGGTTGTGCCCACGCACCGAAGCGCTGGCGGCTCGTTCGGTGATCGTGCCCGTGGGCGTCGCCTACGACGAGCACGATTGCGCCGAGGTCGCGAGCGCCGTGCGCAAGGTCGCGTGCCGGCTGCTGACATGACCGTGCGGTTCGCGGTCGTCGGCTGCGGCAACGCCGCGCGCCAGATCCACCTCCCGGCCCTACGCGCCGAGGGCGCGGCCATCAGCGTGTTCACGAGCCGGACGCGCGCATCGGCCGAAGCGCTCCGCGGCGAGTGGGGAGACGGCGAAGTCGTCGACGAATGGGAAGATGCAGTGGCGCGTGACGACGTCGATGCCGTCGTGATCGCGGTGCCGAACTCGCTGCACCGCGATGTCGCGGTAGCCGCCGCGACCCGCGGCAAGCACGTGTTGGTCGACAAGCCGATCGCGTGCACGACCGCCGACGCCGACGAGATGATCGCGGCCGCCATCTCGAACCGGGTGGTCCTCGTGCCCTTCCACAACACGCGATTCGCGGCGCCGTTCGTCGCGGCGCAACAGCTCGTCGCCGCCGGGCGGATCGGCGACGTCGCCGGCTTCCGCGCCGCGTTCGGGCACGCGGGTCCGCAGACCTGGGCCCCGCAGGCCGAGTGGTTCTTCGACGTCAAGGTGGCCGGCGGTGGGTGCCTGATCGACCTGGGCGTGCACGTCGTCGATCTCGTTCGGGCCGTGACCGGTGACGACATCGTGGCGGTGTCGGCGGTGCTCAACGGGCGGCGCGGCGACGTGGAGGCCGACGCCCAGCTCCTCACGCGCCTGCGCGGCGGCGCGATCGGCACCATCCACGCGAGCTGGTCTTCGGCGTCGGGTAGCGATCACCAGCTGACGGTGATCGGCCGCGCGGGAACCTTGCATCTCGACGACCGGACTCCGCTCACGTTCATCGACGCCGACGGACATCGCGAGCGCGTCACGCTGCCCGAGACGACGAGCTCACCGCTGGCGGAGCTGCTGGCCGCGATCCGGGGCGAGCGCTCCCCGTCGGTCACCGCGGCCGACGGCCGGGCCGCGGTCGCCATCGTGCAAGCCGGGTACCAGTCGGCGGCGACGGGCTCCGCGCTGACCGAGGTCGCGTGATGCCGGCGTTGGAGGCGGGCTTCGGTACCGCGATCATCACGCCCCCGACGCCGGTGCAACTCGCGGGATTCATCGACGATCAACCGGCCACCGAGGTTCACGACGATCTCGAGGTGCGGGCGCTCTTCCTGCGCGGCGAGCACGGTGGCGTGTGCCTCCTCGTGTGCGACCTGCTCGGTCTCTCGCCCCGGTTCGCGAGCCCGGTTCGCGAAGCGGTCGCCGCGGCACTCGGTCTCGATCGGGCGGCCGTGCTGACGTCGTGCATCCACACCCACGCGGGGCCGAGCACGCTCGAAGGCGCGCATCTCCTCGGTTGGATCACCCCCGACGGCTACTTGGAGACATTGGTGGAACGCTGTGTGGCCGCCGCGCTCGCGGCGCGCACCGCGGCCGCGCCGGCAACGCTGCGCGCCGGACGCTGGCCGCTGCCGGAGGGCTTGTCGATCAACCGGCGGGGACTGCCGTACGAGCCGACCTTCGCGCTCGTCGACGTGATCGGTGGCGACGGCACGCGAATCGGCACCGTCGCGAACGTCTCGATCCATCCCGTCGCGCTGGGGCCCGAGTGCCTCGCGGTGTCGAGTGACTGGGTCGGGCCGTTCCGCACCGAGCTCGAACGGCGCGCGGGCGGCACCGCGATCCTGTTGTCGGGCGCGATCGGCGACGTGAACCCGTGCCACGTCCACCGCCAGGACAACGACTGCGGCGGCGACGGATTCGCCGAGGCCGAGCAGCTCGGCCGAGACGTGGCCGAGGGCATCGACACCGTCTTGGTCGAGGCCGAGCCGGTGGCGGTCGACGGGCCGGAGGTCGTTCGCCACCGCGTGGTCGACGTGACGCTCGGGTCGACGCTGCTCGCCGCCGGCCGCGAAGGCCGCATTGTGCCGGTCGAGCTGATCGAATGGACGATCGGTCCCGTGCGACTCGTGTCGATCCCGGGCGAGGCATTCTACGCGTTGGGGCGCGCGATCGAAGACCGCGCGCCCGCCGGAAGCCACGTGCTCCTCGCCGGCCTCGCGCCCGAGTGGCACGGGTACCTGCCGTCACCGTTCCGCGAGGGCTACGAGGAGTCGACGAGCTACGGCCGCGACGCCGTCGCCGCGATCGCCGACGCGCTCACTCACTAAGTCGACAGTGATCAGGTCGCCTCGGGAGCCTGCATCGACGCGAGCACCTCATCGGCGATCTCGGCCGCCGACGGCAGACCCGGCACCCGAACGTCGATCCGAGGGTTGATCCCCTCGGCAATGTCGTGCCAGCGCTGCACCGCGAGGTCGACGAACTCGGGATGCGGGAGTACCCAGAAGCGTTCGGCCTCCACGGCGTCGGCGACGAGATCCGCAACGGCCGCGGGCGGCATCCCCTCGTCGATCACGCGCCGCACATGACCGAGCACGACGTCGGCGCCGAGCGCGGCCGGCGGTTCGTCACCGAGTCCGGCCGGCCAGTTGCGTTGCGCGTCGAGGATGCCGGTGCGCACCCAACCCGGGCACAGGACGCTGACCCCGATCGGCAGACCGGCCTGGAGCATGGACGTATAGAGATCATCGGTGATCGCCACGACCGCGTGCTTCGTCGCGTCGTACGCGGCACCGAACCCGGGATAGAGGCCGGCGATGCTCGCGGTGTTCACGATGTGGCCCTCGCCCTGCGCGGCGAGGACAGGGAGGAACGCGCGCACGCCGTGGATCACGCCCCAGAGGTTCACGCCCAGCAACCACGTCCATGCCGACAGCGGCCCGAACCACGGATCGGAGCTCGACATCACGCCCGCGTTGTTGCACACCACGTGCACGGTGCCGAAGCGTGCGATCGCCACCGCGGCGAGCGCCTGCACGGATGCTTCGTCACTCACGTCGGTGCGAACGGTCAGCGTCTCCACGCCGCGCGCGCCGAGGCGCTCCGCGACCGCCGCGAGACTCGCGTCGTCGACGTCGGCCAGAACCACGTGCATTCCCGACGCTGCGAACCGCTCCGCCAACGCCAAACCAATTCCACTCGCCGCGCCGGTGACCACCGCGACCTTGCCCGCTTCGAGTTTCATTGATCTCTCCCCCGTCGGTCGGCGACAGTGTGGCCGATCGGCAGTCGCCCGGTCGACAGCGATAGCAAGCGCGCCGGTAGGGTGACGGACCCTGGACGTCGAAGGAGACAGCCGAGTGCCGGGCAGCTGTGAAGGGCGCATCGTGATCGTCACGGGCGCGGCGCGTGGTATCGGTCGCGAGCACGCGCTCGCGTTCGCACGCGAAGGCGCGCGCGTCGTCGTCAACGACCTTGGCGTCACGCGTGACGGCAGCGGCGCCGACCACGGGCCCGCCCAGCACGTCGTCGACGAGATCGAAGCGGCCGGCGGCACGGCGGTCGCGAACGCCGACGACATCGCCGACTGGGACGGCGCGCACCGTCTGGTGCACACCGCGATCGACGCGTTCGGCGGCCTCGACGTGCTGGTGAACAACGCCGGATTCCTGCGCGATCGCATGGTGTTCACCACCAGCGAGCAAGAGTGGGACGCCGTGATCCGGGTGCACCTCAAGGGACACTTCGCGACGACGCGCCACGCGAGCGAGTGGTGGCGCGGCCACGCAAAATCCGGCGCGGCGGTAGACGCGCGCATCGTGAACACATCTTCGGGTGCCGGCTTGATGGGCAGCGTCGGCCAAGGCGCCTACTCCGCCGCGAAAGCGGGCATCGCTGCGCTCACGCTGGTCGAAGCAGCCGAGATGGCGCGCTACGGAGTGACCGCCAACGCGATCGCACCGGCGGCGCGCACGCGCATGACCGAGGAGGTGTTCGGCGACCGTATGCAGGCGCCCGAGGCCGGCTTCGACGCCAACGATCCCGCCAACGTCTCCCCACTCGTCGTGTGGCTCGGCAGCGCCGACTCCGCCGGCGTCACCGGTCGGGTCTTCGAGGTGGAGGGCGGGATGATCTCCGTCGCCGACGGCTGGCAGCACGGACCGCGCGTCGACCGGGGCGCGCGCTGGGAACCAAGTGCGGTCGGCTCGGCCGTGCGCGAGTTGCTCGCGAAAGCGCCGCCGCCCGCACCGGTGTACGGCGCGTCATGACCGCCGCGCACCCGGTGCCCGCCGCGGTGCAGGCGCAGTGGCGCGCGAACGGTGCGTGGACGGACGAAACGCTGCTGGATCGGCTTGCGCGCATCGACGCCACGCAGCTCGCCATCGTCGACGGCGACACGCGGCTGACGGTTGACGACCTGCGCCGGCAATCCGCACTCGTTGCCGGCGGCCTCCGGCAGCTCAATGTGCTCCCTGGCGCCGTCCTCGCGATGCAGCTCCCGAACTGGTGGGAAGCGGTGGTGCTGTGCTGGGCGGCCTGGCGTTGCGGCGCGATCGTGTCGCCGATCACGCCGACACTGCGGGCGCGCGAAGTCGGGTTCATCCTCCGCCAGAGCGCAGCGAGCATGGCGATCGTCCCGCACGAGTTCCGCGGCACCGACTACCCCGCGCTCGTTCGCGGCACCGGCTACTCGGGTGCGGTGCTGGAAGTTCGTGGGCCCTATCCCCTCCCGTCGGCTGATCATGCGATGCACGGAGCGGGGCCCGACGTGAACGACCGGGCCGTCATCCTGTGGACGTCGGGCACCACGTCGGATCCCAAGGGCGTCGTGCACACGCACCAGAGTCTCCGGGCCGAGGCCGACACGATCGCGGCCGCGCACGAGATGCGCAACGGCGACGCGATGTTGCTGCCGATGCCCGTCACGCATGTGGCGGGGCTCACCTACGGCGTGCTGACGCCGGTCACCTCGGGCGTCACCGCGGTCTTGATGGACACGTGGGATCCTGGCCGCGCGCTCGAGCTCGTGGAGCGCGAGCGCATCGCGGTCATGATCAGCACGCCGGTGTTCATGCGCACGATGATCGACCACCCGCGGTTCCCCGAGACCGATGTGTCGTCACTGCGGCTGTTCTCGCTCGGCGGCGCCGGAGTCGCACCGGCGATGGTGCGTGAAGGTGCCCGGGAGCTCGACTGTTGGTGCAAGCGCACCTACGGCTCCACGGAGTACCCCACGCTTACGACGGGCCGGCTCGGCGATGCGCTCGAGCGGGACGCAAACACCGACGGTGTGCTCATCGATCGAGCCGA